>JALSHV010000001.1 GCA_026981975.1 Aquificaceae bacterium
GAATAAATCTTGAAGATGGATTTGCAAAACCTGACAGTGTAAAAGTAATCCGATATGAGAACAAGAATACTCTTTTAGAAATAGTGTTTCACGAAGGTAGAAAACACCTTGTAAAGAGATTTTTTTCCTCTTTTGGTTATCCTGTCCTAAAACTAAAGAGAACTGCAATAGGACCTATAAAGCTGAGCAAACTCTCCCCAGGAAAATGGCGGAATCTCTCCAAAAGGGAGCTGTTTCTGTTGTTCCGTGCTGTTGGTTTAAAATATAATCCATGATAGATCTTATCCTCATTCTTCTCGCGGGTGTGGGAGTAGGGATCTTTATAGTGATATCTCTTCATACACTTGTAAGATGGAAAGCACGTAGATTGGTAGGAAAAGAGATAACAGATTTTGGAAAGAACATTATTCTTTACTTTTACTCACCCGGCTGTAAGGCTTGTATGAAAATGGAGCCTGTTATGAAATCCGTAGCAAAGAAAACTCGTGTAAGAAAAATAGACATATCCGATAAAGAGGGGCTAAGAACTGCCAGAAAACTGGGTGTGTGGGGAACACCTACAACTGTTATAGTAAAAGACGGTAAGGTAAAAAGTGTTTTTGTAGGATACAGAAGTGAAGAAAAAATCCTAAGGGAGGTTGGAAAATGAAGTTCTTCATTGACACGGCGGATATAGAACAAATTAGAACAGCTAACAGTTGGGGAATACTGGACGGAGTTACTACTAATCCCACTTTAATTTCTAAAACGGGTAAAGCTTTCAAAGAAGTAGTTAAAGAAATCTTAGAGGAAGTAGACGGTCCTGTAAGTCTTGAAACCGTATCCTTAGACGCTGAAGGAATGATAAGGGAAGGAAGACAACTGGCTGAACTCGGTAACAATGTGGTAGTAAAAATCCCCATGACTCCAGAAGGAATGAAAGCGGTGCAAACTCTTGAAGGAGAAGGTATTCCTACCAATGTAACATTGGTGTTTTCTCCCGCTCAGGCTCTTATAGCTGCTAAGGCGGGTGCTTCCTATGTTTCCCCTTTCGTCGGTAGAATAGATGACGTATCGGGTGAAGGAATGAAACTCATAAAAGAGATAAAGGAAATCTTTTACAACTATGAAATAGATACGGAGATAATAGTAGCAAGCGTGCGTCACCCGATGCATGTGGTAGAAGCTGCTCTTATAGGAGCGGATATATGCACCATGCCTTTCGCTGTAATGGAAAGACTCTTCAAACATCCTCTTACAGATAAAGGAATAGAACTCTTTCTTAAGGACTGGGAAAAAGTTCCGGAAAAACCCTTTTGATGGAGGATAACCAGTGGGATTAATGGACAGAGACTACTACAGAGAAAAAAAACCAGAAAAGCCCAGCTTCCTGAAGTGGTTAAAGGATAATCCTCTGAAGGCTATAATCCTTGTGGTAGCCGTGCTTATTCTCATAGGACTACTTTTAAGATGATAGGTCCCAAGCATGTAAAGAGAAAAGCTCAAATAGCCAAAATTCTTGCAAAGCACGGCTTTGGGTTCTTGGTTGACAGAGTAGGACTGGGTAAATTTGTTCCATTTCACTGGGGAATCTTAGGACACAGAAGAAGAAAAATTCCCTATTCAGCTCCCGAACATCTCAGATTGGCTTTTGAGGAGCTTGGCTCTACTTTTATAAAACTGGGTCAGATATTAAGCACAAGACCGGATCTTATTCCTGAAGAGTATATAGAAGAACTATCCCGCCTTCAGGACAGAATTCCACCCTGCCCAGTGGAGGAAATAGAAAAAGTTATAGAAGAAGAGCTTGGAAAGCCTGTAGGGGAAATCTTTAGTTATTTTGAAAAATCAGCTGTAGCTTCCGCTTCAATAGGACAAGTTCACAGAGCTATTTTAAAAAGCGGAGAAAGAGTCATTGTAAAAGTTCAAAAACCCGGAGTAGAAAGTCAAATAAAACAAGACCTTGAAATACTGGAAGAACTTGTAAAGAGAATATCTTCCCACTGGGAAATAGCTCAGCGGTGGGACGTGGAAGGACTTTTTGAGGAATTTGCCTACGTTCTGAAGAACGAGCTTGACTATATAAGAGAAGGCAGAAATGCAGAAACTTTCCGTAAAAACTTTTTGAAAGATCAGCACATTTATATACCCCGTATTTATTGGGAATATACAACCTCAAAAGTTTTGGTATTGGAAGAACTTCAAGGAACAAAGTTAACAGATGTAAAAGGTATAAGAGATATGGGATTTGATCCCAAGGAAATAGCTAAGAAAGGAGCCTTGATGTATCTGAACATGTTCTTCAGAGACGGATTCTTTCACGGAGATCCCCATCCCGGGAATTTTTTTGTTCTTAAAGACGGTCGCATAGGTATCGTGGATTTCGGAATGGTAGGTGTGTTGGACGATATGAGAAGAGTGAATTTACTTCAGCTTATATACGGTATAGCAAAAAACGATATGTCTCTTGTTATGGACGCTCTCTACGATTTAGGTATAAAGGGTGAAATGAAAAAAGAAGTTATGCTTAGGAAAGAGCTTGAAGTCCTCTTTTCCTATTACTTTTTCCAATCTCTGAGTGAGGTAAAAATTTCAAGGGTGGTTCACGAAATATTTAGACTAACTTATAGATACAGGATAAATCTGCCTTCAGATTTATTCCTTTTTCTCAAAACCATAGGTATGGCGGAAGGGCTTTTAATGAAGTTAGATCCTCAGTTCAGAATGATCAACGTGGCAGAACCCTATGTAGTTAGAATGAGAAAACTTTTTCTATCTCCAAAATTCATGGCTCGCAGAATTGAACGTAATACCCTTATTATCTCTAAAATGATGATGGAATCTCCGGAAAAACTGAAGCGTTTTTTAAATATGCTTGAAAGCGGTAAATTGGAATTTTCCGTCAAATACGAAGGAGAAAAGAGATTCGTTAGCGATCTTAGAAAGGATATAAACAGACTTACGGTAAGCATAATAACCTTAGCTTTCATCTTATCTATGGCTCTTATAGTGTCTTCTTACAAGCCGGGATTTTTCAGAGTTGAGTATTTCCTCGCCCTTGTAGGTGGCACAGCTCTTATATTCTTAGGCGGACTTATGGTTAAAATACTCAGAGAGGGAACTTAAACTTGTGAAGTAAAATTTAACTATGTCAGTAAGAGTTCTTGTAGTTGACGATGAAGAAGGAATAAGAAAATCTCTCACGGATATACTGGGAGAGGAAGGATACAACGTAAAATCCGTAGGCACTTTGTTAGAAGCTAAGCGCAAAATACAAGAGGAGTATTTTCACGTAATAGTCCTTGACGTATGGATGCCTGACGGAGATGGTGTAGAGTTCATAGAGGAGATCAAGAATTGTTCTCCAGATTCAGTAGTGGTAGTTATAACAGGTCACGGCAACATAGAGATGGCAGTTAAAGCTATAAGAAAAGGAGCTTATGATTTCTTAGAAAAACCCTTCTCCATGGATAGGTTTCTTTTAACAATTAAACACGCAAGTGCAGAAGCCTGTGCAAAGAGAAGTGAAGAAGTTCAAAAAGAAGAAGAAGTTGAGTTTATAGGAAATTCAAAGAAGATACTGGAAATAAAAGAAACTATAAGTAAAATAGCCCGTAGTAAAGCTCCTGTGCTTATACTGGGAGAAAGCGGAACAGGTAAGGAATTAGTAGCCAGACTTATTCACAAATACTCAGGTAGAAAGGGACAATTTGTTGATATAAACTGTGCTTCAATTCCCGGAGAATTAATAGAAGCTGAGCTTTTCGGTTACGAAAGAGGAGCTTTCACAGGAGCTGTGAATAGGAAAAAAGGTAAATTTGAAATAGCAGATAACGGAACCCTTTTCTTAGACGAAATAGGAGATATGGATACAAAAGCTCAAGCCAAGCTTCTGAGGGTTATAGAAAGTGGAAGCTTTACCAGATTGGGAAGCGTTCAGAAAATAGAAGTAGACGTTAGAATAATTTCCGCTTCTAACAAGAATATATCCTCAGAAATACAAGCGGGGAAATTTAGAGAAGATCTCTATTACAGAATTTCCGTATTTACAATAGAATTGCCTCCACTAAGAGAAAGAAAAGAAGACATTCCTTTGCTTGCAGAATACTTTTTGAATCGCTTTGCGCGTGAATACAGAAAGAACTGCCGCATCCTTTCGGAAGAAGCAAAGGAAATCCTTATGAATCAAAGATGGAAGGGTAACGTTAGAGAGTTGAAAAATGTAATGGAAAGAGTAGTTATCCTCTGCAATGAGGAAATTGTGCGTCCTGAGCATTTAAATATAGATATAGAAAAGCCTCTTAAGGATTACAGCTATATTTTCAGACTCTCCAGCCTTAAAGAAGCACGGAGGGAGTTTGAAAAAGTATTTATAGAAGAAAAACTCAGAGAGTTTAACTACGATATAAAAGAAGTAGCAAGCAAAATAGGGACGGATTTGTCCAATTTATACCGCAAAGTTAAAGCGTATGGTATAAAGATCAAGAATTTGCAAGGTTCATTATAAGTCCTGCTATTACAACAGTTGCAGTTTCTGTTCTCAATAAATGGGGTTTGAGTCTAAGAGGTCTAAAACCCTTTTCCCTGAGTATGGTTATCTCTTCTTCAGCAAATCCCCCTTCCGGTCCTATGACTACATTGATGCTGGCTATTCCCGAAAGGGATAAATCCCTCACACTTAACCCTTCAGAAAAGTTGTCAAGAACCAAGTTCAGATCCTTATCAGCTTGCAGATCAGCAAGGAAAATACAGTCTTCTATTCTGAGCGGATAAGGTCTTGCAGATTGCTTCATAGCTTCCCTTACTATCCTTTCCCAACGATCCCTCTTCTTTTCCAATACTCTTATATCTTTGAAACTTCTTTTAGTAATTAACGGTGTCAGAGTCCTAACACCAAGCTCAGTGCATTTTTGTAGTATAAAGTCCATTGTTCCTAAATTTACAGTAACAGATTGATAAACACAAAGCTCCGGTGTAGGGATTGAAGATTCCAATTTTTCAAGGATTTCTGCTTTTGCAAAGTGTTTATTCTTATCAATTAAGATGCACCTGTAAAGGTTTCCCTCCCACAGAACTCCTATTTCCTCTCCTTTGACAACTCTTCTTATCTTAAGGTGCTTGTATTCACGCCCACTTATGTAGAAAATATTATCCTTTTTTTCGGAGGGAAAAAATATATGCATGGGAGAGGGGCTTTTAAAAAGCCCCCGAATATTTTACTTTATACCTTCTCTTAAATCCTTTGCGGGTTTGAAAGCAACTACTTTTCTTGCGGGTATCTGTATTACCTGTCCAGTTCTCGGATTTCTACCCTTTCTGGCAGCTCTTTCTTTAACGGTGAATATTCCAAGACCCGGAATAGCTATTCTTTCTCCCCTTTTGAGAGCCTCAGAAATAGCGGATACAGCTGCTTTGAGTGCAGCATCGGCTTCTTTCTTGGTAATTCCTGCCTGCTTTGCTATCTCCGCAACAAGCTCAGCTTTTGTCATAGCACGACCCTCCCAATAGGATTTAAACGCTGATATTAGATAATACATAACTTTCCTTGATTTTGCAAGCCTTTTCTTTGTTCTATAATTATCTTTCAGCAACTTTTCGGAGTCTTACGGAGGGCGCTTAAATGAATTACAGCGAAACTTTAAATCTTCCCAAAACAGAATTTCCCATGAAGGCAAACTTGTCCCAGAACGAGTTGAGAATACTTAAAAAGTGGAAAGAACTTTACAAAAAAATAAAAAAAACCGAAAAAGAAGAGGTTTTTATCCTTCACGATGGTCCACCTTATGCCAACGGCAGGATTCACATAGGACATGCTCTTAACAAAATACTCAAGGACATAGTTAACAAATACAATCTCATGACAGGTAAAGATATAGTGTTTATACCCGGTTGGGATTGTCACGGTTTACCCATAGAAAGGCAAGTGGAAAAAGAGCTTTCCACTAAGAAAGTCAAAAAGGAGCAGATTCCGAAAACAGAATTCAGAAAACTGTGCAGAGAATACGCCCGCAGATTTGTGGATATTCAAAAAGAAGAATTCATCAGATTAGGAGTTTTAGCGGACTGGGAAAATCCATACCTTACTATGGATCCCTCTTACGAAGCTCAGGAAATACGTGAGTTGAGTAGGTTCTTTGAAAGAGGTCTTGTTTACAGAAGCAAAAAACCTGTTTATTGGTGTATTCATGATAAAACAGCGGAAGCGGAAGCAGAAGTAGAATACCTTCAAAGGAAAGATCCCAGCGTATACGTCAAGTTCCCGCTGAAGAAAGATAAAGAGGTTTCCTTAGTTATATGGACAACAACACCTTGGACATTACCCGCAAACCTTGGAATAATGGTAGGAGAAGATTACCCTTACGTGTATGTAAAAACACCGGCAGGAATTCTGATTTTAGCAGAAGCTCTTGTCGGAAATTTTGAAAAAACAACTGGGATCAGGGGAGAAGTTATCAAGAGAGTAAAAGGAAAGGATCTCATAGGTATTGAATACCTACATCCTTTCGTAGAAAAAGCGGAATTAAAAGGATTTCTAAGTGAAAAAACGTTGAAAAATATGTGGAAAGTTTATCCTTCCGAATTCGTAGAACTGGAAACCGGAACAGGATTGGTTCATATGGCACCGGGTCATGGACAGGAGGACTATGTGATAGGAAGTAAATACGGTATTGAACCTTACTCTCCAGTAGACGAAAGCGGTAGATTTAAAGAACCTGCTCCAGCATTCTTGATAGGAAAAAGAGTTTTTGACGCTAATGGAACAATTGTAGAAATTTTAGAAGAAAAGGGATATCTGATACACTATTCCGAAATAGAACACTCTTATCCCCATTGCTGGCGGTGCAAGAACCCAGTTATATACAGGGCTACCCATCAGTGGTTTATCAGTATGAACACCTTTATAAAGGGGAAAAGCCTAAGAGAAAGAGCATTAGAAGAAATAGAAAAGGTGAACTGGATTCCGTCCCACGGTAAGGAAAGGATAAAATCTATGGTAGCTAACAGACCAGATTGGTGTATTTCAAGACAGAGATACTGGGGAGTTCCCATCACTGTCTTCTACTGTAAGGGTTGCGGTAGTATTCTTTCAGACAAAGAGTTATTTGAACACATAGCAAGAATAGTGGAAGAATATCCCATGGGAACAGATATATGGTTTGAAAAAGAAGAAAGCGATCTTATACCCAAAGATTACAGATGTAAAAAATGCGGTAGCAGGAACTTCAGAAAGGAAGAAGATATTTTAGACGTATGGTTTGATTCAGGTTGTTCTCACGCAGCTGTCTTAAAGCCTATAGGATACAGAAAAGCTGATATGTATTTAGAAGGTTCTGATCAACACAGAGGTTGGTTTCAAGCATCACTTCTTGAGTCTGTAGGATCATACGGAGAAGCTCCTTACAGAGAAGTCTTAACCCATGGATTTACAGTAGATGAGAAGGGGCGCAAAATGTCTAAGTCTCTGGGAAACGTGGTTTCACCTCAAGAAGTAGTTAGTCGTTACGGAGCTGATATTCTAAGGATTTGGGTGGTTTCGGAAGATTACACGGAAGATATAAAACTAGGAGAAGCTATACTCAGGAATCTTATTGAAGACTACAGAAAAATAAGAAATACCCTGCGCTTTATGCTTTCAAATCTTTACGACTTTAATCCTTCACAGGAAAAAGTGCCTTACAGGGAATTGCATCACTTTGACAGGTGGATTATCTCGCGTGTTCAGAGTTTACTAGAGGAAGCTCACCAACATTACAGAAATTACACTTTTCACAGAGCTTATTACAGTATACGTAACTTCTGTGCAACAACACTTTCAGCTCTTTACTTTGATATTCTAAAGGACAGACTCTACGTTTACAGTCCCCACAGCTGGGAGAGGAAATCCGCCCAAACTGCTCTTTATGAAATTTTAGTTTCCCTTACAACACTTATAGCTCCTTTTTTAAGCTTTACAGCGGAAGAGGTATGGGAACACATCAGAAAAATAGATCCCTTTATGCCTGAAAGTGTTTTTCTATACGAAATTCCTAAACCCAGAAGAGATTTAATAGACAAAGAGCTGGAAAAAGATTACGCAGAACTTCTTGAAGTAAGAGACAGTGTCATGGACTTGTTGGAAATAGCCAGAAGGGAAAAGTTAATAAAACATCCTTACGAAGCAAGGGTTTACCTCTATACGGAAGACAGTAAATTAAAAGAACTGCTCCAACGTTACTTGGATTACTTAAACTTCTTTTTGACAGTAAGTCAGGTTATCATAGATAAAGGAGGAGATATAAAAGAGGAAAAGGAAAGTATGATACTGGGAGTTTCAAAGGCGAAGGGTAGGAAATGTCCCAGGTGTTGGATCTTTTATCCAGAAGAGGAATTCAACGGTGAGGTATGTATCAGATGTGCAAAAGTTCTTAAAGAATTGGGATATATTCGCATTTAAATCATATTCCTATTTGGGAGGGGGGAATAGACTATAGTATAAGGAGGTAGAAAATGAAGCGTCAAAGCATACCTATAGTAGATTTTCTAAGAGAAACGAAAGGTTCAATTCTCATACTTCCTCACGAAAACCCAGATGGAGATGCTTTGGGAAGCGCTCTTGCACTTTACCTGTTTCTTAAGAAAAAAGGGAAAAACGTTTCTGTAGGTTGTAAAGATAAAATACCCCATTTTTTGGATTTTATACCTCACACGGAGGAAATAATTAAAATACCCAATGGAAAGTTTTACGATATAGGCATAATAGTGGACTCCGCCGGATTTCATAGGGCGGGTGCAGATATAAGGGTAGCAAAGAAAATAAGAATTGATCACCATATAGGAGGTGAATTTCTAAGCCGTTACGATTACATAGATCCTAAAGCTCCAGCTACTGCTTCTCTAGTTTACGAACTGATTCTGGCTTGGGACGAAAGTGCTATTGATAAGGAAATAGCTACATGCCTTTACACGGGATTGGCTACCGATACGGGATTTTTCAGATACTCTAATACCAACGAATACACTTTTGAACTTGCAAAACGCCTTGTAGCTCAGGGAGCAGATCCCAATTACATTTACAGAATGTTCTCAGAAAGGGAATCCTTTAACAAGATGAAGTTAATATCAAAAGTGCTGGAAACTTTAAGTCTATACGAAGAAGGACTTGTTGCGGGGATAACCGTATACAGCAGATTTTTTAAAGAAACAGGAACAGAATACACAGACAGTGAAGGGCTTGTGAATTACCCAAGATCAATAGAGGGTGTAGAAGTAGCCTTTGCTCTTATAGAGAAACCGGAAGAAGGGTTGTGGAAGGTATCTCTCAGAAGTAAAGAGTCCGTAGATGTATCTAAGATAGCGGAACGCCTTGGTGGAGGAGGTCACAAATACGCTTCTGGGTGTAAGATTAAAACAACTTCACGGGAAAAAGCACTGAACTTATTGCTAAAAGAAATAAGAAAACAGCTCAAGTTTCAACACATAAAGAGCTGAACTCACATCTTAAGCCATCTCTTTTTGGCAAGAATATCAAGAAAAACCTTAGCATAGTAAACATTGGACAGAAAGCTGGCTACTGTTCCTATTGCTAAGGTTGTGGCGAATCCCTTAACGGGTCCACTACCAAACTGGAATAAGATTAAAGATGCGACAAGTAAAGTTACATGAGTATCCCATACCGCACTCAGCGTTTTTTTGTAACCGAGTTCTACAGATTTTCTCAGAGTGTTTCCCAACCGGAGTTCTTCTCTTACTCTTTCAAATATAAGAACATTAGAATCAACCGCTATTCCCATATTAAGGATAATCCCTGCTATTCCCGGTAACGTTAAAGTTGCGGAAAGGCCTGCCAATCCCGCCCAGAGAAGAAGAGCATTAAGGAGTATTGACACGGTGGCTGAAACTCCTGCCATTTTATACCGGGAAATAACAATAAACAGAAGCAATATAAACCCCAAGATTCCAGCTTTTATACCCTGCTCTATAGCGTCTTTACCAAGAGACGGTCCTACCACCTTTTCTTGAAGGATACTGACACTTGTAGGCAGAGAACCCGTTCTGAGAATAAGGGCTAAATCTCTTACTTCCTGGGGTGTAAAGTTACCTGTTATTTGACCTCTGTCGGATATTCTGCTTTGAATGACGGGAGCTGATACAACTTCTCCCTCAAGAACTATAGCCAAGCGTTTACCTATGTTTCTTGAAGTAAAATCCCCAAATCTGTCAGCGGCTTCACTGGTAAGTTCAAATCCAACGGCAGGTCTGCCGAATTCGTCTTGTGAAGTATAGGCGGTTTTAAGATCAGCACCTTTTATTACAGGAATTCTATCTACAAGAAACCATTCATTTCCTCCCCTTGAAGGGAGAATTTCCGTATCCTTTGTAAGTCTTCTTTCAAGATCTTCCTTAGAAAAAGAACTGTCTATTACAAGCCTGAGTTCCAAAGAGGCGGTGCTTCCTATTATCCTTTTAGCTCTTTCTATATCTAAAAAACCGGGAAGTTCTATTAAGATTCTCTCTTTGCCTAAGCGTGTTACAACAGGCTGAGCTACTCCTAATTTATCTATTCTGTTCCTCAAAACTTCTATGGTTTGATCTACTATGTCCTTTCTCAATCGTTCTATGTAGGCTTCCGAAAATCTAACAGAAAGAATACCCGCTGAGGGGTTTTCAATAATAACCTCCGATATCATCTGCTCAAGGGCAGAGCGTATGTAGGGAAGTTCTTTTTCCTCAAGATATTCTATATCTATCCTATCCTTGTAAATTACCACATCAAGGATTCTGAAACCTGCTTCTCTAAACTTAGATTCAATAAGTCTGGCGGTTTTTTCGTATTCTAAAATAACAGCTCTTCTGTAATCAGGTTCTAATACTATAGAAATACCTCCTTTAAGATCAAGTCCAAGATTAACAGGTTTGTAAATTACTACACCAAGACAGATAATTACTAAAACAAGTAAAGCGGTAAGATTGTAAAGGGCATTTCTCATCGGTAAATACTATCATACATTAACATATCCAATGAGCCTGATAGTTTCAGGAGGTTGGTTCGGGAAAAAGGGACTTTACGAATTTGAAATTTTGAATACACACTTTCCTTCTTCTTTGGAAGAACTAAGAGATAAAAAAGGGTTTGTTCTCATATCCTACGATTTTACAGAAAGGATACTCGGTGTTTCACTTAAAAAATCTCCACTTCCTCCTGTAGTCTTTTTTGAGATAGGGAATGGTAAGCCTGTTACAAGAAATTTATCAAAGCAGGTAAACCTTAAACCTATATGTTCCTCTCTTTCTGTAGAAGAATTTAAAGACAAGATAATTAAGATCAAAAGTTTCATAGAAAAAGGAGATGTTTATCAGATAAATCTTACTTGTGCTTTTAAATTCCTTCTTGAAGGAAATCCTGAAGATCTCTTCCTAAACTTTTATAAAAACCAACCTGTTCCCTACGCCTTTTTCCTTAAGACAGAAGATTTTTTTGTAATCTCCGGTTCTATGGAGCTTTTCTTAAAGAAAAGAGGTAAGCGTATAAGAAGTGAACCTATTAAAGGAACGGGCAAGAGTTCAAGAGAAATAATCTCCAGTGAGAAGGAAAGGGCTGAGAATTTAATGATCACGGATATGATGAGAAATGATCTTGGAAAAATAGCTGTTTCGGGAACCGTTAAGGTAAGAGAGCTTTTCAAAGTAAGAAAGTTCAAAACTCTTTATCAAATGCACTCCACGGTAGAAGCAGAAACCCATGCAGATATAGTAGACATACTAAAAGCAACATTCCCTCCCGCTTCTGTTACAGGAGCGCCTAAGTTCAGAGCGATTGAAATTATAGAAGAGCTTGAACCTCACCCAAGAGGCTATTACTGCGGAGTTGGTGGTTTTATAAGTGAAAAAGGAAACTTCACTTTAAGTGTCCTTATAAGAACCGCTTTCGGTAGCGGTCCTTATCTTACCTACTACACAGGTTGTGGTATAGTTTGGGATTCAGATCCCGAAAGGGAAGTTGAAGAGCTTTTTCTTAAAATGAAAGCTTTTTACAAAGGTTAATATCATCTCATTCTCTCTATAAGCTTTTCCATAACTTCTTTAATATCTGTATTAGTTAAAGTCAGTGCCAAAATGAAAACATACAACATATCCGCAGCTTCGGAAACTATGTCTTTTTTAATACCATTTTTGAAGGCAATAAGGCATTCTATCGCTTCTTCACCGAATTTTTGAAGCACTCTATCCGTTCCAGATTCAACTAACTGAACAGTATAAGAATCTGGCGGTTTTTTCTCAATACGATCTTTCAATATTTCCTGAAGGCGAAAAAGAGCTTCAAAAGGGAGGGGTTTGCTAACTTTTTCTCCGCTTATACTTCTAAAAAAGCAGTTTCTTTCTCCTGTATGACAGGCTTTGTTTAAGTTCTGTTCTATTACATAGATAAGTGCGTCTTCATCACAGTCTATTCTTACCTCCCTTACCCTTTGAACTTCTCCGGAAGTTTCGCCTTTTTTCCACACTTTACCCCTACTTCTGGAAAAGTAATGTGCGTATCCCGTCTCTAAGGTTTTTTTAAGAGCTTCTCTATTTGCCCAAGCCATCATTCGTATTTCCCCTGTTCTGTAATCCTGTGCTATTACGGGAATAAGTCCTGCGTTGTTAAACTTAGGATCTATCACAGTCTATACCCCTTTACTGTGTCCACCAACAATTTGACTTTTTTAAAATCCATATCCGGTGCAAGACCGTGTCCGAGGTTAAATACATACCCGCTCTTTCTGGGTATAGATCTGAGCAGTTGAAGAGTTTTAAGCTTTATGGTTTCCTCAGAAGCGTAAAGAACAGAAGGATCTAAATTTCCCTGAAAAGCTTTGTCAGTTTTCAGCATTTCCAAGGATAAATCTACACTCCAATCCACGGAAAGAACATCTGCTTTAGTTTTTCTGAGAAGATCCACAAAAGAAGAAGATCCCCTGAAGAAGTAAATAACGGGTGTGTCAAATTTGGTTTTAATTCTACTGAGGAGTTCTTCTACATAGGGAAGGACTGATTCTTCGTAATCCGCACGGGAGAGATGCAAAGTCCAACTGTCAAAGATTTGCACTACATCTGCTCCTGCTTCTATTTGAGCTGATAAATAATCACCTATTGTCAACGTTAGTATTTCCATAAGCCTGCTGAAGTCATACTCTCTTTCCCACATAAATACTTTTGTTCTTCTAAAATCCGTGCTGGATTTTCCTTCTACTAAGTAGCTAAGTAGTGTAAAGGGCGCACCCGCAAAGCCTATAACGGGAACTTCTTGTTGAAACTGCTTTAACTTTTTTATGATTTCGTAAACGTAACTGTTTTCGGAAGGGTTATACTTTTTCAAATCGGATACTTTTCCGCTCCAGTGCAGTTTGGGTCCTTCGTTTTCCGCAAACTCAATACCTACACCGAGAACCTCAAGAGGAACAAGAATATCGGAAAAGATAATAATAGCGTCTACTTCAAGAAGCTCTAAAGGAAGGAGTGAAACTCTTACGGCGGAATCTACGTTTTTACAAAAGCTTACAAAATCCCTTTCTCTTTGTCTTATATCTCTGTATTCCTTCATGTATCTTCCCGCTTGGCGCATAAGCCAAACGGGAAACCGCTCTATTTTCTCACCTTTAATAGCCCTAAGAAGAAGATTGTTTTTCATAAAAAAATACCCCGCCTTATAAGGCGGGGTTCCTTAGGATTTTATCAGAAGAAATACCAGAAAGCCAGCGTAACGTCTGTTACGTCCTTGGTGTTTGGTGCTTCGTTCTTTATCTGATCTATGGATAAGGATATTCTGTTTCCTACACCTTTAACATACAGCTGTCCTGCTAAACCCATTGTAGTAGCTTTGTAGCCTCCGTTAGCAGTTTTTGGATCGGATTGTGCCCATCTGAAGGTAATCGCAGGTTTTCCGAGCATTGTCTTTTGATTAAAGAGAACCTGTCCTTGAACAAGAAGTCCCTTTCTGTCATCATCAGGGTTTCCTCTGAAATCTTTGTGATCCACATAGCCTATTTGCAGGTTCGGGGTTACTGTTCCTAAGTTCTGTTCCCACATCAGATCTACACCCAAGGATTTGTTATTTGCTGTCCCTGTCTTTTGAGTGAAATAGGCTATTCCTAAGGCGAGTGTATTCTGCTTTCCTAAATAGGTTTCTCTCAAAACGTAACCGGGATGTCCTTTATAGCCCGCCATTACGGGTGCAAATTCTACTCTTAATCCGTAACCTGTTTTGGCATTGTTAACGGAAGTCTCATCTCTCATATCCACTACGGTAAGGTAATACTTAAACAATCCATCTGCTACTTTTCCCCATGCGGTTACTTGCGGAGAACGTGAGCCTGATCTTGGTGCTCTTTCTACAGCTGGGTTTGTAAAGGGATTTGCCGCTAGAACAGGCGTCCCTGCAGCATCTGGTCTGCTTTTACCTAAACCTACAGGCATCAAAAGAGACCAACCCATGTATATACCAGAATTCAGCTGGAAGGGTAACTTGTAAAGTCCCGCCATGAGTTTAAATTCCTTAGCAAAGTCAAGAAGAACATAAGCGTCAATGATTTCAAAATTGTCTCCTGCGTTATTGGTGAATTCCGCCTGCCAACCCCATTTGAACACTTTGGAGATATTCCCTTTTGCGTAAAGTCGGGTGTCCGGGACACCTAAGATTAAATCAGCCTTGTCTGGGTCCCCTATACTTCCCAAATATGTAGCATGGATTTTTCCTCTGAACCCAAAGTTAAGAGATTTACCCTCACCCAAGTCTATCTTTGCTGCCTGTGCTTGTCCTGCAAAAATCCCTGCACCCAGTATGGCCGCCACTGCTAAGTAGCTCTTCTTCATAGTTTTACCCTCCTCTTTAAAATTTTTTCTCTGTCATTATAGACATGTCTTTTCTTTTTTGTCAAGTCTTTTTGTATCAAGGCTTAGGCAGTTGCATAATTGCAAAAGTGCTGAGGGATATTTATTATTTTTTTGCAAATTTGCAGATTTTAAACTCGGGTTATAAGTTTTAATTATGAGATTGTTAGATTTTCTTTTGCTTGTATTAATCACAGGCACAGGTTTTTATCTTTTCTGGAGAGGAATTAGAAAAAAAGGCAAAGGAGAGTGTTGTAATTGAATTATTCAGTTTCCACTATAAAACCGTATAAGTTATAGTTTTTCAATTTTTCCAGTTCTTTCTGAGCTTTTTCCCTTGAAGGGAATCTACCGTATATGACCTTGTATATGCCGGAAACCTCAACAATTGAAAAGTCTTTCAAGCCCTTAGCTTTCAGTTTCTCAGTGAAAGCTTCCGCCCTGCTTCTGGTAGAAAAGGCTGCTATTTGGATACCGAATTTTTCACCAGTCTTTTTTTGCATAGATCTCCTTTTCAGAGTTTGTTTTTGCTCTTCCACAAGAACCTTACTGAGTATTTCATAAGCTTGTGTTCTTTGTAAATTGTTCGCCTGCCTGTTTTCTATTACCATCTTTACAGCTTCCTTTGCTTTACTGAATCTGCCGGTTTCATAGTAAATTCTTGCAAGACTCAGATAAACTTCCGGACTTCCAAAATTGTTGGATATTAAGACTCTGTAAAGTCTTTCAGCCTTATCGTATTCTTTGGCGTCCATGTAAGCGCTTCCTAATTCTAATTGAGCTTCTATAAACAGAGGATTATAAGCGGTGGCTTTTTTTAAGTATTCCCTATAGTTTTCCACATCACCCATATCTTTGTAAACCCTTGCAAGATGGTAGAAGGCAACGTGTTTTTTATCAAAGATTTCATCACGCACAGCATCTTTCAAATAAGAGATAGCTTCTTTGTAGTTTTTTTTTCGGAAGTATAAAACCCCTAAGTTCATCTTTGCTTCGGAAAATTGTGGATCTATTTCTAAAACCTTTTTAAAAGCCCTTTCCGCCTTGGAGTATTCTTCTACTTCCATGTAGGTAAGTCCCAAAGCATTCCACACCTTGGGTTCTTTCGGAGCTACCCGGGAAGCTCTGTAAAGGTAAGATATAGCTTCGGAGTAATTCTTGGCGTAAAAAGACGACATTCCCAGATCATACAGATATCTCCAATCCTGAGCGGTATCTTTCTTCACAGAACAGGAAAGTAAAGTTAAAAGTATAAAAACAGAAATAATTCTCATTTAACTATAAAAGCTCCGCTAAAATTCTTACGCGCTGTTTTTAAAGCAGTTTTTAAATCTTTAGCTTTAAGCCGTATCCTTACCTTGTAGAGTCCCCTTTCTTCAACTATGAAAGCGGAGAAACCCTTTTTCTTAGCTTCATTTAAGCTTCTCTGAGCGTTGTTCTTTCTTTTAAAAGCTCCTATCTGAGCTATATATTCTTTTAAAACTACTGCCTTTTTAGCAGTTGGCTTTTTCTCAGGTTCTTTTTTTACTTCCTTTGCCTTCTGAATCTCCCGAGCTTTGGCTTTTTCTTTTCTTGGTTCAGGAGTTTTTTTTACCTGCTGAGGTTTAGGAGTCTGAGGTTTTACCTGCTCCGTTTTAGGTTTAATTTGAACAGGAGGCTTACTCCTAACAACCGGCGGAGGAGAGGCTTTTCTTTCTTGGGATTCAAGCCACGTGTTCACACCTAAGTAAAAGAAAACGAGCGCTACCAGAATTCCTAACAGTAAAACCAATCTGTGCTTTTGGAGCTTTTGCATTTTTAATCCCCCTTACATTTTTTCAGGAGCAGATACACCTATTAATTTTAAACCAAGGCGTAGGGCTGTTCTTATACCCTTTAGCAGAGCTATTCGTGCTGATGTGATCTCCCTGTTACCACTTACAATTCTGTAACGATTGTAAAAGCTGTGAAAACTGCTGGCTAAATCTATAAGTAGATAGGTGATAATATGAGGCTCACGACTAAGAGCTGCTTCTTTTAGCTCATCTTTCATAAGTAGAACTTTCTTTATTAATTTAATTTCATCTTCCGCATTCAGATATTTCAAAAATGGTAAGAAATTCTCTTCTTCCGGATCTACCTTCCATTTGTTTTTAAACTCTCTGAAGATACCGGATATACGGGCGTGTGCATACTGGACGTAAAATACTGGATTCTCCGAACTTTTCTCTTTAACTTTGTCCACATCAAAATCAAGAGGGGTATCACTCCTTTTTGTCAAAAAAACAAAACGCACAGCATCGGGACCCACTTCTTCTATCAGTTCCCGTAAGGTTACGAAATTACCAGCTCTTTTGGACATCTTTATCTCCCTACCTTCTTTGAAGAGCCTTACCATCTGAATCAGGTATATTTCTAACCAGTCTTCGGGTATCTTCAACATCTTCAAAGCAGCTCTTACACGCGGTATATAGCCGTGATGATCCGCTCCCCATAGATTTATAACCTTTTTAAATCCTCTTAAGTATTTATTCCGATGATAAGCAATATCAGAAGCAAAGTAAGTGTAAGTGCCATCTGATTTTCTTAAAACTCTGTCCTTATCGTCTCCAAAGGCAGAAGTTCTAAGCCACAAAGCACCTTCTTTTTCGTAGAGAAAATCCTTAAGATTTTTTAAGAGTTTATCAACATCTCTTTTTTCGTAAAGTTTTCTTTCACTGAACCAAATGTCAAAGCTTACACCAAGAGATGAAAGGTCTTTTCTTATTTCTCCCATAAGGAAATCTAAACCAAAGACAGAACACAGTTCTATCTGCGGATCCTTAAAAGGTTTAAAGAGAGCCGTATAGTTAAGGGGAAAAGGGAAACAGGCAGAGAGCAAAATATCACGGGCTTTTAAAACTCCTTCAGAACTCAAGAGCAGATCCCCAACGTGTTCCCTAAGCAGAGAAGCTATTTCTAATATGTATTCTCCTTTGTAACCTTCCTTTTCAAAAACACCCTTTAAATCAGAGCAATCAGAACCTGAAAGTTGAAGGTAGCGATAGAGTATAGAAACTCCTAACAGATAAACCTGTCTGCCGGTATCGTTTACGTAGTATTCACGGGTAATTTTGTAACCAAAGAAGGAAAGCACTCTAGCAAGGACATCACCTACAACCGCACCTCTTCCGTGTCCTAAGTGCAGTGGTCCGGTGGGGTTTGCACTTACAAATTCTATTTGAAGTCTTTCTTCCTTTCCTAAGTCTTCTTTGAAAAAATCCTCACCCAATTTAAGAAGATTTTCAAATTCCCTCAAAAGAAACCCTTCAGAGAATTTGAAGTTTAGAAAACCCTTTACGGGAGTAACCTCTTCAAAGGCGTCATCTTTACACAGAGTTTTCGCAATAGTTTGGGCTATATCCTGCGGATTCTTTTTAAGCTCTTTGGCAATTAGAAAGGAAACATTACTGGCAAGATCTCCTAAGCTTTCATTTCTTGGCTTTTCTATTTTTGCAGGAGGAAGATTTAAACCGAAGAGTTCAGAAACAAGAGCCTCCAGTCTTGATTTTATATATTCTTTCATAAGAAGAGATTATACCTACTTCTTTAAACTTTCCTGAATTGTATCCTTGAAAACGTTTTTTCTCTCTTCACTGTATATTTCCGTTATTCTTATACCGAATTTCTCACCAACTACTACAAGCTCTCCTTTTGCTATAAGCTTACCGTTTACTTTAATATCAATCGGTTCAGTAGTTTCCCTGTCAAGTTCTAAAACAGAACCGGGACCCAGATTTATGAGCTCCTTTATCTGAAGCACAGTAGAACCTACCACAACTTCCACGTTAAGGGGAATATCCATGAGTCTGTCCAGAAGACGGGTTATATCCTTTTCAGAAACTTTTTTTTCTACAGTTTTCTCCGTTTTTTCCCCTTCCTTCCTTTCAGCTTTCTCCGCACTCTGCTGTTGAGCTAAAGCCTCTTCCCATTGCTTTGCGAGTTCTTCCTGAGAAATCTCCTCTTCTTTTTTTTCCTCTTCAACCATGCTATCTATCTCCTAAGGGATATACCCTTGTGTAATTTCCTCCTTCTTTTTTGTATATGGATTCCACACCGAAGCCTTCTCTTAAGAGTTCTTCGTATACTTTTCTTGCTTTATCCTCTCCCTTTACTGCGATAACAACACCGCACCGTGGATCTATCTCGTCGGGAACTGGAATAAGAACAGATCCGTATTTACCTTTAAGGAATTTTTCCGCTCTTGTCCCTTCAGAAATTGCAGTGAAGGTTATAAAATGATCGGGCTTTTTTACAAAGGGATTAAGTTTTAGGAAGAACAATCTCAGATGTAGTTTAACTCCCAAAGCGTGAAACCTTATCCAGTAGCCAATTGAAGGTTCCTTACTGTCAGGTGCTTTTCTTACATAGGCTATTATTTTTCCATTATCCTTATAGAGTTTGAGAATTTCATTCCCTGTCTGTCTGCTCCAGTTCCAAAGATCTCTTTCAAAACCCGGATCTGTTGCTTTTACTTTAAGAATTTCACCTTCTTTCATCTTCTTCACTGTCTCCGAAGTAATTACCATAGGCACAGGACAAGAAAGCCCTTCCAAATTCAGCTCCTTAAAGATAGATTTTTCTTCAACAATAGCCATGTCTTCTTACCCTATGTTAAGAGCTTTACCTATTGGAGATTCTCCCGAAAAACCCGCTATATATAAACTTACCATCTTACCTGCTCTCTCCAAACTACTAACAAGAATATCATCGTTAAGCTGAAAAGGGCTCTCCATCTCAAATATAACCACCGCATTTCCCTCTTCAAGTTTTACTGGAACAGAAAGAAGTCCTCTCTCCTTGTCCATAAGTGGAGAGTAATCTTCTAAATTCCCTTTAGGAACAACGTGAATTCTTTTAAGATTAAAGCGTCTCTTTATACTGCGGAGAAAATCCCTAATATCAGGACATTCCGCTGATATTTCAAGGAGGAAATCCAGATTCTCCAGTTCTTTTCTATCCTTTTCCCAACGTGCAAAGTCCTTAAGCAGTTTTCTGTATGAATTTTTAAGGTTTTTCATATAATCTCTTTCTTTTTTTAAAGCACTTGTGTAGTCAGGAATAAGCGCTGAAAGAGGAGAAGCAGTGAATAGGATAAGGGTTGAAAAAAGCCACAGCGGTTCTCTGTAAAGACTGTAAACACTCAGAAACACACCGGAGAACAGCAAGAGCACCGCGCTTAAGGGATTTCTAACAGTATGAACCACAATGGCGGGTATGAGAGTGTAAAGAGCTATTTCTTCGCCGCTAAGAAAAACGAGAAGCGGGAGGAAAAACACATCAACAAACTTATTTACAAAACCAGTTCCGCTCGGTTTGAAGTAACAAAGAAGTCCTAAACTGAAGTAAAGAGCTGTGAAAATCAACAGGGAACTTTTTAAAGAAGCTGAAAGAGAAAGTGACAGTAAAACAAAATAAAGTGAAAGAAGAAGCCTAACTCCCAGAAAAACTTCCTTAGTCAGTTTTTTCATCTGTTATTATCATATAATAAATCTATGAGCTTGAAGATTTACAACACTTTAACAAGAAAGGTGGAGGAATTTGTCCCCGTTGATCCTCCGAAAGTTTTAATATACACCTGCGGTGTTACAGTTTACGATGATTGCCATGTAGGACACGGCAGGAGTTTGATAGTGTTTGACACCTTCCGAAGATTCCTTGAACATCTGGGTTACGAAGTTAAGTTTATACGAAACTTTACAGACGTAGATGACAAGATCATAAACAGAGCAAAAGAAGAATGCACGGACTTTATGACCATAGCAAACAGATACATAGCCAGTTACTACAAAGACGCGGAAACGATAGGGGTAAAACCCGCAGATGTAGAACCCAGAGTTACGGAACATATTCCGGAAATTATTGATATAATAAAGCGTCTTCTGGAAAAGGGCTTTGCTTATGAATCCGAAGGAGATGTTTACTTTTCTGTAAAGTCCTTTAAGGATTACGGAAAGCTTTCCAAAAAAAGACCTGATGAATTGGAAGCGGGAGCAAGAGTTGAACCTTCTGAAAAGAAAAGGGATCCTTTAGACTTCGCTCTTTGGAAGTCCTCAAAGGCAGGTGAACCAGCATGGGATTCACCGTGGGGAAAAGGAAGACCTGGTTGGCATACAGAGTGTGTTGCAATGATATTCAAACACTTAGGAGAAACCATAGATATACACGGTGGGGGATTAGATCTTGTATTCCCCCATCATGAAAATGAAATAGCTCAGGCCGAAGCAGCAACAGGAAAACCCTTTGCAAGATACTGGATGCACAACGGACTTGTAACCGTAGGCGGACAAAAGATGTCCAAATCCCTTGGTAATTACGTAACCCTTAAAGAGATATACAGTCGGTATCCTGCAGATATACTAAGACTTCTTGTTTTACAGACTCATTACAGAAGCCCCTTAGACTTTTCTTGGGAAAAGATGGAAGAAGCAAAAAGAGCTTATGAAAGACTCAAATCCGCCGTAGAAGACCTTGAAATCCTGAAAAACCTAAAATTGATTCCGGGCAAATCGGGTGCAGATCCTCTTTATGAAAAGGTAAGAAGAGCAGAAGCGAACTTCTACAAAGCTCTAAGCGATGACTTTAATACCCCCGAAGCTTTGGCACATCTGTTTTCCCTTGTGGGAGAGTTGGGTAAGATAAAGAACAAAGCTTACAGCAAAGGTGAAATTTCCGAATCTGAATTAAGCGCCTATGAATTTGCTTCAAAGTTTCTTTTAAACACTTCTAGAAAGATGTTCGGCTTAATGGAAGATACAAAGCCAGAATGTTTGAAACCGGAAATATCTGAGGAAACTGTATCAGCTCCCGATGAAACGGACAAATTTATAAATCTACTTGTGGAAATAAGGAACTTAGCTCGTAAAGAAAAGCAGTTTTCCATAGCGGATAAGATAAGAGAAGAATTGCAAAAACTGGGAGTAGAACTGGAGGATACACCCACAGGAACCAGATGGAAGAAAAAATGAATTCCCCTCTTATTTTAAACGGTAAAGAGCTTTCTAAGAAACTCCGAGAAAAGTTAAAGGAGGAAATAAAAGATTTCTTGTCTAAGGGCTACAGAAAACCCGGACTTGCTGTTATTTTGGTAGGTAACGATCCTGCGAGTCTTATATACGTTAAGAATAAAATTAAGGCGTGCAAAAGCATAGGTATTGAGTCTTTTTTCTTTCATCTTGAAGAGAACATTACAACTCAGGAACTTCTGGATCTAATAGCAGAACTGAACAACAGAGAAGATATAGACGGTATACTGGTTCAACTTCCTTTACCTAAAAGTGTTAATCAAAAGGAGATAATTTCCGCTATTCTCCCTTCAAAAGATGTGGACGGATTTCACCCGGAAAACATGGGAAAACTCATAGCCCAAATTGAAGATGGATTTATTCCATGCACTCCCTTAGGAATTGATCTACTGATGAGCCACTACGGCATAGAAGTAAAAGGAAAAGATGTCGTTATAGTGGGTGCGGGTTTTATAGTAGGTAGACCTCTTTCCTCCCTTCTTCTCTGGAGGAACGCTACAGTAACAGTTTGCCACATTTATACAAAAGACATAAGTAAGTTTACAAGATCAGCGGATATACTGATATCAGCAACTGGTATTCCTCACTTGATCAAAGAAGACATGGTATCGGAGGGAACAGTTGTTATAGACGTAGGTATATCCAAAGTAGAGGGTAAGATTGTAGGAGATGTAGATTTTGAAAAAGTAAAAAGGAAAGCCTTAGCCATAACTCCTGTTCCCGGCGGAGTTGGTCCGATGACTGTCACCGCACTTTTGATGAACACACTCAAATCTTATAAGAAGAGAAACTTACTTTAGAACTTCTTGTCCATAATTTGACTGCACTTTATAAAGCGTTCAAAGAGAACTTTTTTAAAAAGATCAAGAGCTTCAAATATTCTTCTGTCAGATACGTAGTAATACACTTTTTTTCCTTCCTTACGGGAACATAGAACACCAACAGCTTTCATATAGCTAAGATGCTGGGATATTCCTGACTTTCCGAGTTTTAAACAAGTTGCTATATCAGATACTGTCTTTTCACCTTCTCTCAAACATTCCATAATCATCAATCTTACTGGGTTTGAAAGCACTTTATATACTTCCGCCTGAAGTTCATAACTCCTTCTTTCTTCCATGACTTACAATAAAGATAATATCAATCTATGAGTGCTGATTTAAGGTTTAGAATTGTCCTTTTCCTAATGCCTTTGATTGTGCTCTTAGTAAGAATTTTAGGAAGGACTATAAGATGGAGAAAGAGATACGACTTTGAGTCCTATCGGGGAAAGATATACGCGGTATGGCACGGACATGCCCTTGCTCTTGCCCTTTTTGCAATGGACAGGAATATTTACGCCTTAGCGAGTAAATTCAGAGATGGAGAAATAGCAGCAAGACTTTTAAAAGGATTAGGTTTCAAAGTTGTAAGAGGATCAACCGAGGAAGGAAAAGTTGAAAAAGGTGGCAGAACAGGAACTCTTAAGCTTATAACCGCTTTAACAAAGGGCTACAGTGTAGCTATAACAGTTGATGGACCCAAGGGACCACCCTTTAGAGTTAAAAAGGGGGTTGTATTTCTTGCTCAAAAAACGGGAGCGGAAATAGTCCCTGTAGTGGTTAAATTTAAAAAGGCAAAGGAGCTTTCTTCTTGGGATAAGTTCCTTATTCCATATCCCTTTACTAAAGGACTGGTAATAACAGGGGAGGAAGTTACTGTGTCCGAGAAGGACGATCTTGAGCAGAAGAGACTTGAACTTGAAAAGAAGCTCTCCGAGCTTTCTTCTTTGGAGGTTTCTTGGGAGGATATATAATATCAGCTATCTTAGGAGCTAATACAAAAAACATGCTTCCCACTACAGCTGTTATAAGTATAAAGGGAATAACAATCAGCTTAAGAGTTGGTTCAAGAGAAGCGATGATGACGGAAAACTCACCACGAGGGACAAAGGACAGAGAGGTTCTCAAACGGGTTTTCTTTTTCATGCCGTAGATATAGGCAGCTGTATAAGTGGAAATTATTTTCAGTATTATTCCCAAGCCTATAAGAAGAAGAACAAAAGCAATGTTTTTAGGAACTATAAGATTACTTTCATAAGCAAAAAAGAAAAAGAAAACGCCTATGGAAAGTTCCTTTAAAGAAGAAAGATGATGTTCTATATTCTCTGTGATACGTGATTGAGGGATCAGGACTCCTAACAGAAAAGCTCCCAAAGCTTCAGAAAGTCCGGCAGATTTGAAGGATATTCCTACAGCCATTGCACTGCCAAGTAGAAGAAAAACAAAAGATTCCTCTTCTGAAATTCTGTCAAGCCAACCTCTTATGCGTGGGATTACAAAACGGTGTATTAAATAGAAACAAAACAAAACCCCCATGATTTTTACAACACTTACGGGAATGGTTTGCGGATCTACTGTTCCTGCTTCAGTCATTGGAAGTAAAAAAGAAATGAGTAAAATACAAACAAGATCTTCAAATATGAGTATCCCTATGAGAAGATCTGCTTCAGGAGAAGCAAGACGCTTCATGTCCATAAGTAGTTTTGCCACTATTGAAGTGCTGGAAGGATAAAAAACACCCGCTATTATAAGGGCGGATACAGTATCAAATCCGAAAAACTTTGCCAGAATTACAATAGGAACAAAGTTAAACATTAGATCTATAAAACCGGGTTTTATCACAGAAGTCATAGTTCTGAGACGTTCAAAGGAATATTCAAGTCCTATAAAAAAAAACAACAGTATTATTCCCGCTTCTTTAAAAACTTCCAAAAGATGGGTGCTTTCTTGGTGAAGCCATAGTTTTGAAAGAAAACCTACCAAAAGGAAAGAAATTATAGAAGGAATACTTATACGTCTAAGAATGTAAGCGATTAAAAACATTAAAATAAAAAGAAAACTTATGTGTAAAAATGTAAGGTAATGTTCCATAGCTTCAGGCGGTGCAGTCTTTACAGTATTCCAAGAAGTTTTTAAGTTGTTGTCTTGTTCCAGCCACTACAAGAATATCGTCTGTGAGTATTTGAGTTTCAGAGGGATCAGGGTTAACCAGCATATTTCCCTCCCTTATAATGGCTACAATGGAAGCTCCTGTTCTTTTTCTTATTTGAGATTCCGCTATTGTTTTTTTAACAAGAGGAGAAAATTTTCCAACCCTTATCCATTCCATAACCATTTCCTTCATTATTAGTTCCATTTTCTCAGGAGCTACTGGTTGATATACTGTTCCCGCTAAAAGGAAACCGAGTTCCTTTGCTTCGTCTTCTGTCAAGGATATGACACAGGTGGGTTCTTCTTCTTCCTCTTCTACTATGTAAATTTCTCTTCTACCGGTATTGTGGATTATTAAGGTAAGTTCTCCTCCACCTTCAAGTTCTATTGTGTATCTCTTTCCCACTCCCGGCAGATCTGTTTCCCTGAACTGCATAATTTACTCCACCCAATAATTGGGAGCTTCCTTCGTAATTTGAACGTCGTGAACGTGAGATTCTCTGTAACCCGCCCAAGTTATTCTTACAAATTTTGCCTTTTCCTTAAGTTCCTCTATATTTCTACAACCTGTATATCCCATACCAGATCTTAAACCACCCACTAACTGATATACAATATCGCTGAGTTTTCCCTTGTAGGGAACTCTTCCTTCTATGCCTTCCGGAACAAACTTCTCTGTTTTATCCTGTCCGTATCTATCTGAAGACAATCGGCTCATCATAGCTCCTAAGGATCCCATACCTCTGTAAACTTTATAGGCTCTCCCCTGATAGTATATTGTTTCACCGGGAGCTTCCTCTGTGCCGGCTAAAAGATTTCCTAACATCACCGCATCAGCACCGGCAGCTAAGGCTTTTACTATATCTCCAGAATACCTTATACCGCCGTCAGCTACTATGGGAATTCCGTATTCCTTTGTAACACTGTAAACTTCTAATATTGCTGTTATTTGAGGAATACCTACTCCCGCGATTATGCGTGTTGTGCATATAGAACCGGGTCCCACTCCCACTTTAACAGCGTCCGCTCCCGCTTCTATAAGCGCCCTTGCTCCCTCAGCTGTTGCAATATTCCCCGCAATTACGGGAATTTCCGGAAAGTTTCCTTTAATCATTTCAACGATTTCCAAAACTCTTTTTGAATGTCCGTGAGCTGTATCCACTACTATAATATCCACTCCCACGTTTATCAACGCGGATACCCTCTCTAAAGTATCTTCACCTGTTCCTACCGCAGCTCCTACTCTGAGTCTTCCCAAGGAATCCTTACAGGCATTAGGATACTTTTTCCTTTTCATAATATCTTTTATAGTTATAAGTCCTTTTATTCTCCCCTTTTCATCTACTATAGGAAGCTTTTCCACTTTATACTTCTGTAATATGTCCGTCGCCTCTTCAAGAGTTATTCCTTCACGGGCGGTAATGAGCCCGTCCTTTGTCATAAAAAGTGAAACAGGCTTGTGATAATCCGTTGCCTTTATAAAACGAAGATCTCTGTTAGTCAAAATTCCTACTAATTTTCCTTCGTTATCCACCACAGGAACACCGGATATTCTGTATCTTTCCATTATTTCAAGAGCTTCTTTAACAGAGGCTTCCGGATTTACGGTTACCGGATTTAGAATCATTCCGCTTTCCGATTTCTTTACTTTTTCCACCTCTCTTGCCTGTTGATCTATCGGCATGTTTCTGTGAATTACTCCTAAACCTCCTTCTCTTGCAAGAGCTATTGCAAGACGAGCGTCCGTGACTGTATCCATTGCAGCAGAAACTATGGGTATGTTAAGTTTTATCCCCTTTGTTATATTAGTGGAAACATCTACTTCATGAGGTAAAACTTCCGAATAGTTAGGAACAAGTAAGACATCATCAAAGGTCAACGCTTCCTTTAAGAGCTTTTCTGTTTCTACCATTAAGATTAATATATTACAGCCTTAAGATAGCTCAGCACTTTTTCCTTATTTCAAGCAAAAGTTCATACATCAATCTTCCGGGAATATTCAAAGCTTGTTCTATATGCTGATCCGAAAGTTCTTCAAGGGTTCTAAAGTAGTGATAAAGTTCAAATATCTCCATAAGACAGCAATACAGTTCTCTTTCCAAATCCTCAAGATCTTGTTTTATTTGTTCCTTTTGCTTCCCTTCTCTGAGATTTTCATACATCTCTCTGTTAGCTTTAATCTCATCTATTAGCTCCTTCATATAAGTTTTCATTTTATTTTGATAGTCCTCTATCTTTTCGGGTAATATTTCCGATATGAGTTTTTCCTCTTTTTTTGCCAGTTTTGAATACAACTCTTTAAGTTCCTTATGCTCTTTAATTTTATCTAAGCAAGGTCCTACACACTCCATAATAGTTTCCTTTCTTTTTTCAGCCATCTTTACCCTCCACAAAATAAAATAGTTTCACAACTGCTCAGAATCCAGCAAAATTGTAACAGGACCCCAATTTTCTATAAGGACTTCCATCATTGCACCGAATATTCCCGTTTCTACCTTCTTTACACCCGTTTTTTTGAATTCTCTTACAAAGAAATTGTATAATTCCTCTGCTCTTTTAGGTTCTTCCGCCTCCTCAAAGCTGGGTCTTCTACCTTTTCTCGTATTTGCGTATAGAGTAAACTGAGAAATTATAAGAGCTTCTCCTTCTATATCAAGGAGTGAAAGTTGAAACTTTCCCTTTTTGTCTTCAAATATTCTCAAATTCACTATTTTCTTGACAAGCTTTTGAGCATCTTCTTCCGAATCTCCTTTTTTTATACCTAGTAAGATATTAAGTCCTCTGCCTATACTTCCAACTACTAAACCGTTAACTTTAACTTGAGATCTGTTTACCCTTTGCACCACAGCCCGCATTGAAAAGGATTGTAATATATTTTCTGTGCTTGAACTGTGGGATACTTTCATAAACAGATTGAGGAATTTTTTTAGGAGCAGAGGATACTTAGAAGTTTCCACTCCTATTCTTACAAATTTCCCTAATTTGGATTCCAACGTTGAACCTATCCCTGTAAGGGTAAAGTTTAAAGGCAAACATAAGAGATTGTGGCTTCAAACTTCTCCAGAATACTCTATGAAAAAGATAGTTTCAAAATACAGAAAATCCATATTCCAAATAACAAAGGCTTTTAGAGATAACGAATACGGCAGATTTCATAGACACGAATTCCACATGCTTGAATGGTATAAAGTGGGTGGAAATTACAAAGATTTAATATCGGAAATAAAAGATCTTCTGAGAGTTCTTTTCGGATACAGAGATTTTGAAGAATTAACAGTAAAAGAAGCTCTTAAAAAGTATGCAGGTATTTCTCTTGTTGAAGAGGAGATTAAGTTCCGGGAACTTCTCAGTAAGAAAGGTATTTCTTTTAAGGAAGATGAAGACTGGGAAACACTTTTCTACAGAGTTTTTGTAGAAATTGAGAAACACTTAGGAAAAGACAAGCCTTTATTTCTTACGGATTTTCCCACACGTCTGTGTGCTTTGGCTAAAATCAACAACAACAGAGCAGAGAGATTCGAACTCTTTATAAAGGGTGTGGAAATTGCCAACGGCTGGACGGAAGAAACAAGTGAAATAGAAGTCAGAAAAAGGCTTGAAAAAGAAGCCTTTAAAAGAGATTTACCTGTTGACGAAGACTTTATTAAAGCACACCGATCAATACCCCCTTGCGCGGGTTGCTCTATAGGAGTTGATAGGCTTTTTACGTTGTGGCTTGGAAAGGAGAGTTTGAAGGATACAGAAATTTTGAGTGTTGTATGATAGAATTCTTCGTCACCCTATGAGGATATTGTTGTATATAAACACTTTGAGTAAATACAACTACGGCAATCTCAAATCCAATTTAGAGCTTATGGAAGGATTTCTTGAAAAGGGAATAGAAGTTTTCCTTATAGTTAACAAGAGAAGTCCCCACGATTTATCTGTGCCTGTTGAAGTAATTTCCCTTGATGCTAAAGGAGATTTTGACAGGCCTTTTAAATTAGCACGTATAGTAAAGACTTTAAAACCTGACGCTGTTATTGCCAATATGCTTACACAGATGGTCACAGCATCTATTGCGAAGCTGTTAAGGCGCGGAAAAGGAATAAAATTTATAGGGATAGAAAGAGATACAAGAGCTTGGCACAGAAAGTTTTGGAAACTACCTTACAGGTTTTTTATAAAAAAAGTTTATGAGAATATGGATCACATAGTTGCTGTATCGCCTGCTGTTGAAAGAGATTTGAAAAAAACCTTTTTTATAAAGGAAGACAAGATAAAACTCATATACGATTCTGTAGACAGTGAAGATATTAGAAAAAAAGCTAAGGAACCTATTGAAGAGAATTTGAAAGATATATTCAGTAATTTCAAAATACTGACAGTTTTGGGAAGAATAGACGCTCAGAAAGAACCATTCCTTGCGCTGGAAGTGTTTACACGTTTGAAGAAAGAAACAGTAGGAGTAAAACTCTGTTTTATAGGTAGTGGAGAGTTAGAAGCAGAACTTCGGAAGAAAATAGCGGATAACGGTCTTGAAGAAGATGTTCTTATTCTTGGATATAAAGAGAATCCCTTTAAATATCTAAAAGCTTCAAAGATACTACTGCACACCGCCAGCAGAGAGGGTTTAGGACGGGTTATCTTAGAAGCGGGGATTTTAGGTATTCCCACTGTTGCCTTCTACGGAGAAGAATCTGGCTATACAGAGATAATTGAAAAATACAACTGTGGAATATTAGTTCCCTTCGGAAATATCTCTGAAATGTCACGAAAGATAAAAAAAGTGTTAGAAGACAAAACTCTGTATCAAAGACTGTCTCTGAGTGCTAATAGGATCTGTGAGGATTTCACAAAGGCTAAGGTAGCGGATGAATACATTAAACTACTACAATAAATCGTTTTCCTTGAAGACTATATGTTAAGTTTTTATAATTAATATTACTACGCGGGGTGGAGCAGCCTGGTAGCTCGCCGGGCTCATAACCCGGAGGTCGAGGGTTCAAATCCCTCCCCCGCAACCAAAAATCCATGGAAAAAGAAAAGCTAAAAGCTCTTATAAAGGAACGCTCCCTTAAAGTGGCGGACAAACCTGTTTTTAGGCTGTCTTCCGGAAAATTCAGTAAATACTATATAGATCTGAAACAGATAACTTTTGATCCCGAAGGTTTATACATGGTAGGAGAACAAGTTTATCAAATGATAAAACCCTTCAACCCTCAAGCGGCGGGTGGACTTACCTTAGGAGCTGATCCTTTAGCCTACGCTGTGGCTTTTATATCGTATATCAAAGGGAAACCTATAAAACCCTTTGTAGTAAGGAAAGAACCTAAGGAACACGGGACAGGTAAGCAAGTAGAAGGATTACTTAAAAAGGGAGATAGGGTGGTTATTTTGGAAGACGTTGTGACTACAGCATCTTCCTCCCTTAAAGCGGTAAAAGCCTGTCAGAGATTAAAACTTGAAATAATAGGGGTTTTTGCGGTAGTGGATAGGGAGGAAGGAGGGGAAGATAATCTCAGAAAGGAAGGGATAAAACTTTACTCTCTTTTCAAACTTTCTGAACTCCTGTAATGTCAGGTATAACTCTGGCGCTGTTATCAGCTTTTCTGTGGGCTACTAACGATATACTGAACAAAAAAAGTATAATAAAAGGTTACAGTGAGAATTTTGTTTTATGGATTCGCTTTCCCATTGGAGCTGTTTTACTACTGCCGTTGGGTATTTACTTCTGGAGTTTTAACCTGTCTGTGTTATGGACCACTTTTCTATGGCTTCCGATAGAAGTTATGGCATCGGTATTCTTTATCAAGGGAATTAAGTTCGCTCCTCTGTCCGTAGGAATGCCTTTTTTTGCCTTTATGCCTTTGTTCTCTGCAATTTTTGGATACATTTTTCTGGGAGAAAAGATAGAAATTTCTGGTTTTTTAGGTATAGTGCTTATTCTTCTCGGATCCATTGTAATAACAGGCGGTTCGGTAGCTTCTTTCCTTAAAGCAAATAGAGGTAGTTTTTTTATGCTTGTCTCTGCTGTGCTTTTTGGTATGAGTGCGGTTATAGGTAAATTAGCTATAGTAAAGAGTAATCCTTATTTTTTTTCTTGGTATTACTGCACAGTTATGACTTTTGGACTTATTCCGCTAACAGGGTTTAAAGAAATTGCGTATAAAAAAAACTATTTAAATCCTTTGAACCTTCCTATGGGAGTTTTATTCAGTTCAGGAATGATAGCTTACAGTCTTGCATTGGAAAAAATTCCTGTTTCCTATACAGCTTCAGCGGAAAGGCTTGCAATAATACTTGATGTTATCTACGGAAAGATATTCTTTGGTGAAAAGATAAAGAAAAACTTTTTAGGATCTATTTTAATGGTAACAGGAGCTGTTTTGCTAAGCTTATAATTAAAGTATGGAAGCAATTGTTAGTGTTGCTTTGCTTATTATTGTGGTTTTTATAGGAGCGGGATATTACATAGAAGATAAAAATATTGCCCAGCGTGTGGAAAAGGGAAATGCGGTAATGTGCAACGGATCTGTTATAAAAGGTGCGCAACTTATCAGAATAGGTGAAAAGCTTTACGTAAAAAAGGGAAAGCTTATGTTTCCAATAGAAAAATGTGAAAAACCTTCTACAGAATAAAAAAAGGGGGCGGTATTTCGCCGACCCCCCGTTTACTGAAGCTCCCCTCCCACTAAGCTTCTCACCCTGAAAAGGGAATATAGCTTTTTTCTGTTTAAAATCATATGATTTTTATCATAAAATCATTTTTTCAACAGTATTTTATACTCACTGGTAAATTTATTAATCTATGCTGAAGCGTATATCCTTCGCTCTTTTTGATAGTGGAGAAACTGTGCTTTCTGCTCTTGTATTTTCAACTTTCTTCCCTCTTTACATAACTGAATTTGTGGATACAAAAACATACAGTCTCCTTTACGGCTTTTCCTTTCTCCTATCCTTTGGATTAGCTCTTTACTTTGGCAAACTGGCAGATAGTAAAGCTTTGAGAAAACACTTTTTTTCTTTTTTCGGATCCGCTATTCCGGTTTTTTGTATGCTCATCGGTTTTTTCTACCAATATCCGTTTATAGCTCTGGTATTTTTTCTAATTATGTCCGTTCTTCATCAGCAAGCTTTTGTCTTCTACAATTCTCTGCTCCTCGGATTTGAAAGCAGAGGATTCACTTCAGGTATGGGAGTAGCTTTCGGATACGTTGGATCTGCTTTTTCTCTTATTTTTTTGGCGGACAAGTTAGAAGGAAGAGAAGTTTACTTTGCGGTGGCGTTTTTATTCCTTGTTTTTATGATCCCTTCACTTCTGACTGTTGAAAACCCTACTGCTAAGGGAAGTGTAGAACTCAAAAGACTTGTCTCAGAGAAAAGGTTTCTGTTTTTAATAGTATCTATACTTTCCGTTACAGAAGTTGCTAATACGCTTGTGGCTATGATGAGTATATATCTACGAGAGGTTTATCAGCTAAGTTCTGAAGAGATTTACAAAATCGTAGGACTTTCCGCTATAGGAGGGATATTAGGCGGATTCTTTTGGGGATTTTTAACGGATAAGCTGGGTGTAAAACGGGTGTTTCCTGCAGGATTTGCTCTGTGGATTTCATTTCTGTGTATTCTTCCTGTAATCCCTGCGGAACTTTTGTTACTTGCCGGTTTTTCTGCGGGTTTGGCTCTTTCCCATATATGGACAACATCAAGAGTTTTTATATTACACGAATTCCCCGCTTCAGAAGCTGCAGTGAGAATGTCTTTTTTATCCCTTACAGAAAGAATTGCTTCCACTACAGGATTACTGATATGGGCTTTGTTTTTGTTTTTAACAGCAGACAATATGAAGCTTTCAGCTTTTCTGATGATTGTTTTTCCTTTAATCGGGATTATCGCCTATACTGCTTTTTTAAAAAATACTAATATCACTTAGCAGGTCTAAAAGCTTTTATCTTATTTTCGTAAGTGTCTATAAAAGCACCGCCTATTAAATCTATGCAATAAGGAACTGCAGGAAAAACCGCATCAAGGCAGATCTTAATAGACTGAGGTTTACCAGGAAGATTGATTATAAGACAGTTCTTCCTTATACCTGCTATTTGTCTGGAAAGAATAGCGGTGGGAACTTGCTGAAGGGATACCTGTCTCATAAGCTCCCCAAATCCCGGTAAGATTTTGTCACAAACTGATTCCGTTGCTTCAGGTGTTACGTCTCTGTGGGCAGGTCCTGTTCCTCCTGTTGTCAGGATAAGACTACACCCCAGCTCATCAACCATTTCTTTAAGTTGTTTTTCTATTAAATCTCTATCATCTGGCACTATACGATACTCTATCCTAAAAGGTGTTTTTATAACATCTTTTAAATAATCTATTATTGCTTTACCGCTTATATCTTCATACTCTCCTCTACTGGCTCTATCTGAAACCGTCAAAACTCCTATAAGTGCTTCCATTTTTGGATATTTTAACTCAAAGCGTGAAGTTCAATATTTCATCTTTTTTTAAAGTTATAAGTTCTTGATTTTTCTAAAAAAATTTAGAACCCTGACACAGATCATACCGATTTTAAAATCAAGAACTTTAAGTTATTACTGGACAATAAGAAGGGTTTAGATACCCTTCCGGCTCCTTGGCAACTGAATAGGGTGTTTTTTATCAAAGTGTTGGGAGAGTAAGTTTAGCAGGAAGTTATTGATATGCCTGTATAATTTAACCAACAGGGTTAATTGCAAACAATTCTCACTCCCAACACTTTGAATTTCAATAACTTAATTTCTTACTGTTGCATTAATCCCTAGAAAGTGAGGGATTGCGACAATGTTCCAACTGGTCCTATTCTTTCTTTACTTTTGTTTTGTTGCATTAATCCCTAGAAAGTGAGGGATTGCGACTTGTGTTGAAACTTAAGCTTTAAGTTCTTCATGACTTACCGTTGCATTAATCCCTAGAAAGTGAGGGATTGCGACCTGAACGGACGATAGTCCGCACTCCAGAATCTTCTCCTGTGTTGCATTAATCCCTAGAGAGTGAGGGATTGCGACTCTTAGCCAAGGACAAAGCTTTGTCCTTGGCTTTTTCTCGAAGTTGCATTAATCCCTAGAAAGTGAGGGATTGCGACTTTCAGTGTCTCTGTCTGTCCACTCCATCGCAA
>JALSHV010000002.1 GCA_026981975.1 Aquificaceae bacterium
TATAAAGATCCCTACTCCCACACCCGCGAGAAGAATAAGGATAAGATCTATCATGGATTATATTTTAAACCAACAGCACGGAACAACAGAAAGAGCTCCCTTTTGGAGAGATTCCGCCATTTTCCTGGGGAGAGTTTGTTCAGCTTTATAGGTCCTATTGCAGTTCTCTTTAGTTTTAGGACAGGATAACCAAAAGAGAAAAAAAATCTCTTTACAAGGTGTTTTCTACCTTCGTGAAACACTATTTCTAAAAGAGTATTCTTGTTCTCATATCGGATTACTTTTACACTGTCAGGTTTTGCAAATCCATCTTCAAGATTTATTCCTTTTTCCATTTCCCTTAAGAGAGCGGGTTTTATCCTTCCTTTTACGAGAGCTAAATACACCTTAGGGAGTTTATATCTAGGGTGCATTATTCTATTAGCAAGCTCTCCGTCATTGGTAAGTATTAAAAGACCTTCTGTATTGTAATCAAGTCTACCCACAGGGAAAACCCTTTCTGGAATATCCCTCAGAAGTTCTTCAATTGTTCTTTTACCATCAGGGGATTTACCGAGTTGGGTAAGATAACCTACAGGTTTATTTAAAACAATGTAACGTTTCTTAGGCAACTTTATCTCTATGCCGTCAAGCTCCACTATGTCAACTTCGGGATCTACTTTAACTCCAAAATCTTTTACTATCTTTCCGTTAACCTTTACTCTACCTGCTTTTATTAATTCTTCCGCTTTTCTGCGGGAGGACACTCCACACATAGATATATAGCGATTAAGTCTTATAAGCATGTTTTAGACCTCACCTAATCTCAATTAAAATAGATATTCCGTATGAGTTTAAAGGAAAGAGCATTAAAAATAAAAATGCTTTTAATGGACGTTGATGGTGTTCTCACAGACGGAACGCTTTACTACGCAGATTACGGAGAGAGTCTGAAGCCTTTTAGTGTTTATGACGGAATAGGAATTAAGCTTTTACACAGGGCGGGTATAGTTACTGGGGTTGTATCCGGCAGAAGATCGTATTCCTTAGAAAGAAGATTGAAAGATTTGGGAGTTCAAGAGATGTTTTTGGGAGAATCCAATAAAGAAAAAGTAGTAACCTTTATACAAAGAAGAAGAAACCTTTCTTCTCAAGAAATAGCATACATAGGAGATGATATTGTAGATATTTCCCTTTTAAGAACTGTCGGGTTCCCTGCTACAGTCCCCTCTGCGGTTGAGGAAGTAAAGAAGCTGTGCGTTTACGTAACCCTCAGAGAAGCGGGCAAAGGAGCTATAAGAGAGCTTGCGGAGCTTATCCTTAGGTTGAAAGGAATTTATGAAGAAACGGTTAAGGAAATTTTAAAATGAAATCTTTTATACTTCACATTATACTTATAGCCTTTTCTTTTTTTTCCTTAGCGTATATAGGAAATCTTCAAAAAAGTAGTAAAATCCTGACTCGGGAAAAGAGCTTGGCGGAAAATATACGCCTAAGAGTTTTCGGTAAAGGTGGAGAAGAGTGGAAGATAGAAGGGAAAGAGTTGGTTTCTTTTGGAGCGGACATTATACTTCTCAAAGTTGAAATGAAGTCAGCCGGGGGTTATACAGTTAAGGCTGATTCTATTATATTTAACAAGCACAGGAATAAGGGACTGTTAAAGGAAAACGTTGAAATAAGGGGAACAGGTTTTTTTGTAAAAACAAAATCTGCTGAAATTGACTTCAGCAGAAATACTCTTCGGGGAAAGGAAAGAGTTTATATCTGGAAAGGAACTAACTATATAGAAGGAAAAAGCTTCTTAGCCTATCTCAAACCGCTCAGAGTTATAATAGAGGAAGTGAGGACAAAACATGAACCGTAAACTAATACTCTTGTTTTCCTTTATCTTCACCGCCTTGGCACAACCTATAACGGGAGAAGCTAAAAACTTAGAGTTTAAAAAAGACAGAATAATTTACACGGGCAATGTAAAGTTGACACGTGGCGAAGCTGTTTTGAGAGCTGATAAAGTAACAATACTGCTTGACAGTGAAGGGAAGCCTTTCAGACTTGTAGCTGAGGGTAATGTAATCTACAAAGAACCGGGAAGAAAGGCGGTAGCGGATTTTGCGGAATACGATCTTAAAAGGGAAACCATAGTTTTAAGAGGAAGTGCAAAAGTTGAGGAGAGAAAGAACGTTCTTGAAGCTGAGGAAATAGTTTACGATAAGAAAAACGAGACTCTTCAAGCAAAGGGTGGAGAAAAAGGAGTCAGGACTATATACGTAGAAGAACCTGAGCGGTAAAAGGAGTCTCTGATTAAATACAAAGCGGCGGTTTTCAACCGCAAAGGAGGTAAAGAATGAAAAAGTCAGATATAACAAAGGAAATAGCCCGTAGAAGACAAATATCCCGTAAGAAAGTTCGCTTCATCGTAGACGGTGTGTTTCAGACAATGGCAGAAGCTCTTACAAGAGGAGAAAAGGTGGAAATCAGGGGTTTAGGAACTTTTAAAGTTAAGAAGAAACCTTCCCGTTTTGTTAAGGATCCCAGAACCGGTGTGGAAATATTCGTAAGGGAACGCTATGTTCCCGTGTTCAGAATGGGGAAGCTCATGAAAAATCATCTTAACTCTGGAAAAAATGATCTATGATGTTGCTATAATAGGAGCAGGTCCTGGAGGATCAACAACTGCTTATTTTCTCTCCCGCGCTGGTGCTAAAGTTCTTCTAATAGATTCAAAAATAAACATAGGCAAACCTGTGCAATGTGGTGAATTTGTTCCTCTTCAGCTCAGATTACAATTTCCGAAGTTTTTCAGCGAAGAATTGGTGGTTCAGAGAGTAAGAAATATGGTTCACTTTACCCCTTGGGGAGAGATATCGGTGACACCTTCGGAAGGTTTTCTTCTTAATAGGGATAAGTTTGATGAAAGACTGGTGAAATTGGCTATAAAAGAAGGAACAGAGGCTCGTTTTGGGATAAGATTTGTTTCCTTTGAAGGGAAAAATTTGATTCTTAAGGACAGAAGAAGTGGAAATATACACACCGTAAGATCTGATATCATAGTGGGAGCTGACGGCGCGCGCTCTACGGTGGCAAAATTGACAGGAGAATACACTAAAACTTTCCTTCCAGCCGCTCAGATTACACTACCCTTGAAAGAGAAACTTGAGGATCTTCTCATCTTTTTCAGGGAATACATTCCGGGTGGATACGGTTGGATATTTCCAAAAGGAAATGTTGCCAACGTAGGAGTTGGTATAGATCCAAGGCACGGATTAAAGATTTCACAGGTGCTTAAGAAATTTAAGGAGGAAGTAATAGCAGAAGGATTTGTGGAAGACTCAATACTGAAGCGAACGGGCGGTTTTATCCCGGCGGAAGGAATGAAAAAACCCCTAAGAGGTAATGTTCTCTTGGTAGGAGATGCGGGTGGATTTTGCCATCCTATAACGGGAGCAGGAATAGCAAACGCTGTGCAAACAGGGGTAATGGCTTCCTCCGCTATTCTTGAGAATTCTCTTCAAAGCTATGAAGAGGAGTGCCGTGAAATTTTCGGGGAGTTTCTCGGTAGAGCTGTCTTGAAACGTGTAAAATATATGGGACACTGGGAAAATCTGAAATTTACAGTTCCCAGAACTTGGATAACCTTCAAGGAATACAGAGAGGAGGTATGAAATGATAGAAATAGCCTTTGCTCAAGGAAAAGGACATGCAGATCCTACAGGGGCTTTACTGTTCCAGTTTATATTCTTTGCAGGAATTATAGCTATCTTTTACTTTCTGATTATAAGACCTCAACGGAAGGAGAGGGAAAGACACAGGAAGTTTATAGCCAGTTTAAAAAAAGGAGATAAGGTTGTCACTTCTTCCGGTGTGTGGGGAACAGTTGTAGAAATAGGAGATAAAACCATAACTCTTAAAGTAGATGCCAATACAAAGATAACCTTTTCCAAAGAAGCCATAGTAGGTTTTCAGCCCAACTATGAGAAAAAAGAAGAGTCTAAGGAAGAGAAAAGTTAAATCAGATTTTCCTTTACAAGTAATTCGGCTATCTGGACTGTATTAGTAGCAGCTCCCTTTCTTATATTGTCCGCCACGATCCAAAAGGCAAGACCGGGAACAAAAACTAAATCCTCTCTGATTCTGCCTACGAAAACTTCATCTCTCCCCGCTATATCAACTGCTAAGGGATACTTTCCCTTATCGGGTTCGTCAATTACAACAACGCCCGGTGCTTTTTTTAGAAGATCTCTTGCCTTTTCAGGTGAAATTTCCTTGCGGGTTTCTAAGTGAACAGCTTCCGAATGACCGTAAAATACAGGAATTCTAACAGCTGTAGCGGAGATTCTAATTTCCTCATCGTGGAGTATTTTTCTCGTTTCCCTTACCATTTTCATTTCTTCACGTGTGTAGTGATTATCCATAAAAACGTCTATATGGGGAACAGCGTTAAAGGCTATTCTGGCAGGTATGTGTTTTGGATTGGGTATTGGTTGATCTGCACACCACGCTTTTGTCTGTTCCTCTAACTCCTTTATTGCTTTTGCTCCCGCACCGGATACGGATTGATAAGTGGAAACAACAACTTTTGAGACACCTACACAGTCGTAAATAGGTTTTAAAGCTACTACCATTTGAATGGTTGAACAGTTGGGATTTGCTATTATCATTTTATTGCTAAAGAGTCTTATATCTTCTGGGTTTACTTCAGGCACTATTAACGGCACTTGAGGATCCATTCTCCAAGCGGAGGAGTTATCTACTACTACAACACCGTCCCGAGCAAAGCGAGGAGCAAATTCCTTACTTATACCGCCTCCTGCGGAAAAAAGAGCTATATCTATTCCTCTGAAGGATCTTTGCTTGTTGAGAGCTTTAACTTCAAACTCTTTACCTTTAAAGGTAAGGTGTTTTCCTTCCGACTTTTCACTGGCAAAAAGAACAAGATCATCTACAGGAAAATTCCTCTCCTCAAGAACCTTTAAAAACGTTCTACCTACTTCTCCTGTAGCTCCTACAACCGCTACTCTGTAACCCATTGACAAGATTATAACTTTCTTTTTCCAGTGGCGCGATCTTCTTTAATGCGAAGCCTGTCCCTTTCTACTACCTCTTTTATTCTTTCCTTTAATTTTTTTCTATTCTTAGAACCTTTAAAGAAACGCTCCAACAGTCCCCCCATACAAAGCAGAATATTATTTACGGAAGATCTTTAACAGTCCAAATTTTCCCGTAATTCAACGACTTACAATTTTAGATGGAGATTTTTGATTTTTCAGGATCTTTTTGTAGGGTTAGGAGCAACTACAGCCTGAACTACGGAATCCTCAAGAGCTTTAAATCCGTGAGCCTCTTCTGGATCGTAGAATACGGAAGCACCTTCTTTTAAGGTTTCTTCTCTGTTTTCAGAACCTATGAAAAAAGAGAGCTTTCCCTTTAAGACCGTGATCACAACGGTAGAAGGAGATCTGTGGGGTTTTATTTCCTGACCTGCTTTTAGGTAAAACCTCATGACTCTTACATTTTTGTCGTTATAAACCACTTCTCTTGTTGGGATTTGGGGATTGAAATTCTCTTCAAGAACTTTTATTTGTGCCATGCTCAACCTCCATTAATTTATTGAAAATACATACATAGGTTATCTTTAAAAAGTAACCTATTATGAACATGTAAGGGATAATTGAAAGAATCCTAAAAGGAGAGGACAGACTGTCCAAACTTACAAAAAGCAAAAAGGCAATGACTCCGCTTTGTAAGAACCGCGGTATTTCTTTTTCTTCTACGAGTTCATTTACAGTAGGTATTTTTACCTCCTTCAAAGTGGCGAATTTCCACCCCCACACTATACGCGGTAAGAGATGAAGCATTCCTCCAAAAATAGTAAAGGCGGTAAAGCCGTAAATGAGTAGGTTAATGTGTATATCTACGGTGAACGGAAGAACAACAGGATTACTTGAAGAGAAAACACCAAGAATAAGACCGAAGGGTAAAGGTATTAAAGCCACAAGGAGAACTTTTATTACATAAGGTAAGGGTGTTTGTATTTTCCTATTACTCACCACTTCGTAGAGAATATAAGCAAAGAACAGAAAAGCAGTAAATTCAATAAACGATGCAAGAGCTAAAAAGCTGTAATTCATTGAAATAAAAGACAACAAAAAGGTTAATGTTGAAATCTGCTTAATCCAAAAAAGTCTGTTCGCTTTCTTTATATTTAGAGTTTCCATAAGGAGCATTGGAATCCATGCCAACTCAACTCCGTAAACAGCGTTGAGCAAAGCTCCTACTGTTAGGGTATGAACTACAACCTGAAATGGTATAAGGTTGAAGTTAAAGTGAAGGAACATAAAAAGAGAAAACAGAAATAAGTAAAACACGGAGACTCCGAGGAACTTTACAGTTACCGGTGTCCAATTCCTTACGTTTCTGATAGTATGGATAAAAAACAGGGAAAGAGAAATGAGTATAAGAAGGGAAGAGATTTCAAATCTACTGAAATACAAAAGAATAAGACCTGCAATTGAAAAACCGACAACCCAGTAGGTAATTTCCGGATTTGAGAGTTTTCTGTTTTGAGAATTGGGTATGATTTGATAAATAGCTCCCATTAAAGTGAATCCTATAAAACCGAATATCAGAGAAATGAAAAAAACCACTTTATCCGCAGGCAGGTGTCTTAAAAGCAGGGAAAAGCCTAAGTTAAACAGCGCCAATCCGAATAAGAAAGGGCTGACTTTGGAAACAAAAAACATGAAAACCTCCTATAAGTAATCAATTATTTACTATAGAACTTGCACTCTTTTAAGTCAATAAGTTTTTATATCGGTTATCATAATAAATGATGGAAGAAAAAAAGGAAAACTTTTGGGAGTATCAAGGTTGTATTATTCCTAAGGATCTTTACTACGACGTGGAAAACCAAGTATGGCTCAGAGTAAATAAAGATCACACTGTGACGATGGGATTAACAGATGTTGGTCAGACAAGGGCGGGCAGACTGCTCCATGCACGTATCAAACCGATAGGAGCAAGAATAAAAAAAGGTAAACCTGTGGCTACTCTGGAAAGCGGTAAATGGGCTGGTCCTGTTCCCGCTCTTGTGGAAGGAGAAGTTGTAGCTGTAAACAAGAAGGTGGCGGAAGATCCTAATTTTATAAACATAGATCCATACGGTGAAGCGTGGATAGCAACCCTTAAACCCTTTGATCTTGAAAGAGATCTTAAAGATCTGCTTACGGGAGAAAAAGCTTTTAAAGAGATGAAAAAGCACATAGATGAGTGGGATATAGTCTGTATGAGGTGTGTCTAGTATGTCGGCTAAGGACAGGCATGTGGTTTTACTGGTTTCACAGTGGTGTCCTACCTGTCCCCATGCAGATGCGGTTTGGAGAAAGCTCCAATCAGAATACGGTTTTAAATACGAAGTTTTGGACATATCTACGCCGGAGGGAAGATATTGGGTAAATAAACTCCTTATAAGGAGTGTTCCCTCTTCTGTTGTGGATGGAAAACTTGCCTTTGTAGGAGTTCCTTCTGAAGAAGAAGCACGAAAGGTTTTGGAAGAAGGGGTTACCACTTGAGTTCATTCGCTTTTGCATACGTTTGGGGTTTTCTTTGAAAAAAGTCTGTTTTTGTATTGTTTATTTTCCTAAACTCATCAATCCACTTCATAGGGTTTTCTGTAATTTCGGGAAACAGCGGATCAAAACCTATCTGAGTTAAACGTAGATTTCCGAGATACTTTATGTATCTCTCTATAAGCTGATTGTTGATTCCAAGAATCTGATTCTGGGTTACATACTGTCCCCATTTTATTTCCTGATCTACTGCGTAGTAGAAGTATTCTTTTATCCACTTCTTAATTTCCGGTGTAAACATTTGAGGATCTTCCTTTTGAAGGCTCAGGATAATATTCCGAAACAGGGTAACGTGGGTTAACTCATCTCTGTTTATATACTTTATCTGTTGAACTGTGTTTGTCATTTTTCCTTGTCTTCCCAGAGTGTAAAAGAAAGCGAATCCTGAGTAAAAGTAAAGAGATTCTAAAATGTAATTACCTATGACAGCTTTTATAAAGTTCTCTTCCGTAGGTTTTTCTATAAAGGTGTTGTAAACTTCCGCGACTACTTGGTTTCTTTCCAGAAGTCTTTTGTCTTCACGCCAGTAATTGTATATTTCGTCTGCTCTTATAGGATCTACAACGGATTCTAATATGAACTGGTAAGAGTAAGCATGAACAGATTCTTGAAATTCTTGAGCTGTAATAGCCATCTCTACTTCAGGAGCTGTTATAAGTCTTGCAAAGTCTTTAAGCATATCCACTTGAAAAGAGTCAAGAGCTATTAAGAAACTAAGAACAAGCTCGTAGGCTCTTCTTTCATACTCAGAGAGTTGTCTTTCATACTGTTTTCTGTCTTCCAAAAGAGGGATTTCTTCGGGTATCCAAAAATTAGAAAATCCCATGGCCTTATACAGATCAAAAGCCCAACCGTATTTTATGTTGTTGAGTTCTATTATATTGGTAGGATTACCCTTTATTACTTTACGCCTGTTGGCATCTCTCTCTCCCGCGGGATTAAAAATAGGTTTTCTTATCATGCTATTACCTCCTACTTAAATGTTTTTTCACTTCATAAACCCTTTGAGCTGTTGTTGCAAAACTACCCACTGTTATTATAAAAAGTGCCAAAGGTATAAGATCCGCAGCGATTCCTATCAGCAAAACTATCCATCTCTCCGCTCTTTCAAAGGCACCGCTTATGCCGAACACTCCTACGGATTCCGCCCTTGCTCTTGTGTAGCTTACACTGTATGAGCTTATCATTGAAAGAAAGGAAAGAGCCACACCGTAAGGTTCTCCTTCCGTTCCGTAAAGCAATCCCAAAGCAAAAAAGGGAGCAGCATCTGAGAGTCTATCAACAGTAGAGTCAAGAAAAGCACCGAATTCGGAAGATAAATCCATCTTACGTGCAAGAGCGCCGTCCACAGCGTCCAACAAAGCACCTACAGTCAACAGTAAAAAAGCAATCAAAAGAAGCTTATAGTATAGAGCAAAGGATCCTATCACTATAAGTAAAAAACCTGTAATGGTTATAAAGTTCGGGTGTATCCCCTTAGAGGATAAGTATTCAATCAGCGGAGCTAAGGATCGTTCAAAGTAAGGCTTTACTTCCCTGCTTACAAAGCTCATGATTAAGGAATAGTATATGCCTTAATGCTGTTTTTGGCTTAAAATCTAAGCACCATGAGAAGGTTTTTTACAGTAGAAAATCTAACCCTTCTCAGTATTTTTTTTGGGGTTCTTGCGGGTGTGTTTATTCCAGAACTTATGCTTAAGCTCAAAATACTGGGTGATGTTTTCCTTAGTCTTTTGAAGATGATAATTGTCCCTCTTGTATTTACTTCTGTTCTTATTGCCATGCTCGGTCTTGGAAGTATAAGTCGTTTCAAAGATATGGGATTGAAAACAGTAGGATATTACCTGACCACAACAGCTCTTTCTGTATCTGCAGGGCTTGTGCTTGTAAACCTTATAAATCCCGGAGAAGGGGAGAGCTTTGTTCCCGCAAAGACGGTGCAGGTTAAAACCCTTGAACCTGAGGATATAGTCTGGAGTATTATTCCCTCAAACCCTGTGCGGAGTTTTGTAGAAGGTAAGGTTCTTCAGATAATTTTCTTTGCAATTCTATTAGGATTAGCCACTCTTGCGGTTAACAGGGAAAAACGCACACATATATTCAATTTCTTTGATGGACTTAACGATGGACTTATAAACCTTACACGGTGGATAATAAAGCTGACTCCGGTGGGTGTTTTTGCTCTTGTAGGTTTTATAACAGCGGATATGGGAATAGAAGTGCTTTTAACTCTTTGGAAATACGCTGTTACGGTTGTATTGGGGTTGTTTGTTCACGCTTTCGTAACTGTTCCTCTGCTTGCCTTTGTATTTGGCAGATACAATCCCTATGATTATTTCTTGAAGGTAAGAGAAGCTGTTCTTCTTGCCTTTTCAACCGCTTCCAGTGCCGCAACTCTTCCTGTATCTATGCAAGTAGCTGAAGAAAAAGGAAAGGTAAAGAAAGAAACCGCGGGATTTGTCCTACCCTTGGGAGCTACCATAAATATGGACGGAACAGCTCTATACGAGTCTGTAGCTGCTGTTTTTATAGCTAACATATACGGTATAAATTTGGAATTTTCTCAGATGATAATGATATTCTTAACTGCTACATTGGCTTCCATAGGAGCTGCCGCTATTCCCGGTGCGGGACTTGTTATGCTTACCCTTGTTCTGAGTTCCGCGGGAGTTCCCTTAGAGGGAATAGGATTAATCATAGCGGTTGACAGATTTCTGGATATGTTCAGAACTTCTGTAAATGTATGGGGGGATCTCAACGGTGCTAAGATAATAGACAGATTTATTAAGAGCTAAATGGCGTCCCCGGGAGGACTCGAACCTCCGACCTCGAGATTAGGAATCTCGCGCTCTATCCGCCTGAGCTACGGGGACTACCAAGAGAAAAGTATAGAATCTCTCCCTTAAATTGACAAGATCTTTTACAGGTGTTATATTATTTTACAGTATAAGGTGAAAAAGAGGCTGGGAGTGAAAAACTCCCTCCCCCTCCCTCCCCAAGAGTTTTTGCTCGCCCGCCCGGGCGAGCCTTTCTAAAATTTAAGGAATTTAACTATTTTGTGAAACACTTCCTCTTCCGTTCCGTTAGCGGGAACTACAACTATTCTATCAGGATTTTCTTGAGCTATTTTCAAATAACCTTTTCTTACTCTGTGTAGAAATCTGATATCCTCAAAGTGTGTTCTTTTTTTCAGTCTATTCAGTGCCAAATCAGGCTCAATATCCAACAAAAACGTTATATCGGGAATTAGGCCTTCCGCAACTATGCGGTTTAGTTGTTTTATAAGCTCTTTATCCAGTCCTCTACCGTATCCTTGATAGGCAAGAGTGGAGTCTGTAAAGCGATCCATTATTACTGTGTATTCTTTTTCCAGATGTTTTCTTATCTCCTTTACAAGTTCCGCTCGTGAAGCTTCAAAGAGAAAAAGCTCTCCCAAAGGGGTCAATTTATACTTTATTAAAAGATTTCTTATGTCTTCTGAAACAGGTGTTCCGCCGGGTTCTCTGTAAAGTTTCACCTTTAAACCTTTTCTTTCTAAGAACCCTTTTAACTTCAGCGCTTGTGTGCTTTTACCACTTCCGTCTATACCTTCAAGGCTTATTAGCATCAGATTAATTTTATCGGATAGTAATATGTTCAAAGTAGTTTTCAAAGGATTTGTTCATGTAAAAACTACCGTCTGTATAAAGTTCTAAGATTCCTACCTTTGGATTTTCTTTTTCAAATCTTCTCCTTGTTTTCCTATCCATGGCGAAGAGAGCAGTAGCGTAAGCATCTGCAAAAGTGCAGTTTTCGTAAACAACTGTTATTTGAACTAATTTCGGATCTCTTTTTTTAATATGCTTTTTGTAGTAATTACCCGAAGTAGAAAGGCAGAGATCTTTTTTGTTTATCATTTCCATTAGAACACCTCCATTTAAGGGGTTCTTTATTCCTAAGATTCTCCTATGTCCCCATACTTTCATATCACCTGCTACTCCTATGAAGCCCCAATCTGTTGATATATACCTATAGGCTTTTTCAACAGCAAAACCTTTTCCTATACCGTCAGGATCTACGATCATTCCCTTTTTACTGAGGAATACTTCTGTGCCTTTTATTTTAAGATCTGAAAGGCTTCCTTTACCTTTATGGAATACGTTGAAGTAACCGTAGGTTTTTTTCCAAATTAGAATGGAAAGTTTTAACAGTTCTACTGTTTCTTTTGAAACTCTTATCGGGCTTTCCCCCGCCTTAATGTTAAGGCGGTAAATATCCGAGTCTTTCCTGTAGGCGGAGAGTTTTTCTTCCAGTCTTTTGAGATACCTGTAAACTCTATAAGCCTCCTTTTCAGAAGGCAGATCTACAACAGCATAAGTTCCCATAACGTAAAAAATTTTTTGAGCAGGTAAAGTAAAACTAATTAAAAAAACCAAGACTGTAAGTATCAACACCTGAGAAAGCTCTGAATTTCTTCAAAACTTAAGGTTTCCTGCTGACCGCTTTTCATATCCTTAAGAGTTACTTTCCCTTCTTTCATTTCTCTTTCTCCTACTATAACAACGTAATCCGCCTTTACTTTGTTGGCGAATTCCAATTGCTTTTTCAACCCTCCTTTTCTGTAGGAGATTTCTACTCTTCTGCCCGTGCCTTTAAACTGTTCAGCTACTTTAAGAGCATAGGAGTGCACTTCCCCAAAGGGGATTATAAGGTAAAAACTGTAATCTTTCAGCGGAGAGTCTATAAGTAGCATTAACCTTTCCACTCCTACAGCAAATCCAAGGGCGGGTGTAGGAGGTCCACCGAACTCTTCAACAAGGTAGTCGTATCTTCCACCTGCTATCAGAGTAGTATCAAGTTTATCGGATACAGCTTCAAAAACTGTTCTTGTGTAATAGTCAAGTCCTCTTACAAGTAAGTGGTTCTCTCTATAAGCTAAATTTGTTTCCTGCAAGTAAGCTTTTAGTTTACGGTAGTGTTCTGAACACTCTTGACATAGAAAATCAACGGATTTGGGAGCGGAAACAATTGCTTCTTTGCACGTTTTTTCTTTGCAATCTAAAACCCTGAGAGGGTTCCTATCTTTCCTTTCTAAGCATACATCACACAAGTTTCCCGCTACAGTATGCAGGTAATTAACCAAGGAAGCACGGTAAGCGGGTCTGCACTTCTTACAACCTAAGGAGTTTATTTCTATGACAGCTTCTATTTCTAATCTGTTAAGGATTTCCCCTATAAGAAGAATAAGTTCCAAATCCGCAAGAGGATCTGATACACCAAAGATTTCAGCTCCTATTTGGTGAAACTGCCTGTATCTACCCGCTTGCGGGCGTTCGTATCTGAACATGGGTCCTTCGTAGAAAAGTTTGTGATAAGGTTTAAAGGCGTAAAGTCTGTTCTGTATATAAGCCCTAACCGTTCCCGCTGTCCCTTCCGGTCTTAGAGCGAGTTTTCTGCCTTTTCTGTCGGTGAAGACAAACATCTCTTTTTGGACTATATCTGTTGCTTCCCCTATGCTTTTTTCAAAGAGCTGTGCGAATTCTACTACGGGTAGTATAATTTCCTCAAAACCGTGACTTTCTAAAAGTTCACGACACACGTGGGTGATCCTTCTGAACTTTTTAATATCGGAGTTCAGAATATCATGAAATCCCCGAGGAGCTTGAAACTTGTCTGTCATTTTTCAAGAGCCTTTTTCTGCCATGAATAAAATCAAATCCCTTAATCTGCAGGAATATCCCCATTCATTGTCATACCAAGCTGCTACGTGAATTAGGTTATCTATTACTTGAGTTAAAGGAGCGTCAAAAATAGCAGAGAAAGGATTCCCTAATATATCTGAAGAAACTATGGGATCTTCTGAATACTTAAGAATTTCTCTTAAATATCTCTTACCTGAATTTATATACCGTTGTTCCGCTTCTTTAAATCTTTCGTTTACTTCTTTTACAGAGGAAGGTTTACCGCTAACTACTACGGAAAGATCTATCAGTGAACCGTCCGCTACGGGAACTCTTCTTGCAGTTCCGTCAAGTTTACCCTTGAGCTTTGGAAGAACTTCTCCTATTGCTCTTGCCGCACCTGTTGTGGTGGGGACAATGTTAACCGCTGCTGCTCTTGCTCTTCTTAGATCTTTATGAGGTAAGTCTAAAAGACGCTGATCGTTTGTATAGGCGTGTATAGTAACCATATAGCCGTTTACGATGCCAAAAGACTCGTCCAAAACCTTTAAAACGGGAGCAAGACAGTTAGTAGTGCAGGAAGCGTTGGAGATAATAAAGTGTTCCTTAGGATTGTAGTTCTCTTCGTTTACTCCCAGAACTACGGTTATATCGGGATTTTTTGCAGGAGCTGTTATTATCACCTTCTTAGCTCCACTTTTAAGGTGAAGCTGAGCCTTTTCCCTATCTCTGAATACCCCTGTGGATTCTATAACTATGTCCACCCCTAAATCTTTCCAAGGTATAAGAGAAGGGTCTTTTTGAGCAAAAACGTGAATTTCTTTATCCTCTATTACAATAGCTTCTTTCTTTGGTATGACTTTTCTTGGGAAAATACCGTGAACGGAGTCGTATTTAAGCAGATGAGCTAAATGAGAACTGTCTGTTAAATCGTTTATAGCTACTATTTCAATCTCTTTGTAGCCTTCACAAGCTCTGAAAAAACACCTTCCTATCCTTCCAAAGCCGTTTATACCTACTTTTATTCCCATAAAAATCAATTATATAGTAAAGCTTATTAAAATCGGAACTGTAAGAAAGGACAGAAGAATTCCCAACATAACAGAAGAAAGGGTCAGATCCACGTCAAGATTGTATTTGATAGCTAAAACAACAGCCAGCATCATAGGAGGCATGGCACTTTCAAGAAGTGCTACCTTGTAACCTGTAGAGTCTAAATTAAGAACGTTTGTAATCAGAAAAACTACAAAAGGTGTAAGAATCATTTTCAGAAAAAGAGCAAGTGCGCTGAGTCTGAGAGATTTGGGAAAGACAGAGAACTCAAATCTTATACCTGTAGCAAAAAGAACAACGGGTATCAAGGATTCTCCACCCAGATTCATAAAATCAAGCACAACACTTGGTATGTGAATGTTCTTTGTAATAATACCGCCTATAAGGGCTATAAAAGGTGGAAATCCTGCAGTTTCTCTGAAGGAAAACCTACGGGTTGCTATAAAAAAGCCTAAGGATACTACCAGCAGTAAAGAACCGAGCTGATCGTAAAGAACCGCATAACTAAGACCTTCCTTTCCAAAATAGGCGTAGGCAAAGGGATATCCTAAGAAAGCGGTATTTCCAAAAGTGGAAACCAAAAGAAAGGATCTCAGAGTTTTATCTTTAAGCTTAAGAATAGTTCCCATCAGAAGGGAAACAGTTACGGAAACAAATACCGCAAGCCACGCAATACCTACAACACCGTAAGATTCCGCCGCCAGTGGAATTTCCCTAACCCTGCTGAATACAAGAAGAGGTAAGGAGAAGTATATAACGTAGTTTATGAAAACGTCCGCATCTTCCTTTTTAAAGATACCTATTCTTTTAAAAGAGTAAGCGGAGAAGAATACAACTATTACAAAGAGAATTTTCTCAACCATAAACGCTTTAATATATTAGAAGTTCTTATGAATACAGGAGAGATAATTTCGGAAGTTTCTAAGGTTTTGAAAGGAAAAGAGGAAAAAATAACCCAAGCTGTGATTTGCTTTTTAGCAGGTGGACACTTGTTAATAGAAGACATACCAGGAACGGGAAAAACAACTCTTGCATTGGCTTTAGCCAAGGCTATGGATCTTTCCTTTTCAAGAATACAGTTTACAAGTGATCTTCTACCTTCTGATATAACGGGAACTTCTGTTTTTGATCAGTCTAAGAAGGATTTTATCTTCAAAGAAGGACCCGTTTTTAAAAACGTTGTCTTAGCTGATGAGATAAACAGAGCAACACCCAAAACTCAAAGTGCTTTACTTGAAGCAATGGCTGAAAGACAGGTAACTGTTGACGGAAAAACTTATTCCCTTCCCGAACCCTTTTTTGTCATAGCTACTCAGAATCCTTTAGAACATCACGGAACTTATCCACTTCCGGAATCTCAAAAAGACAGGTTTATGATGTGTATTTCCATAGGCTATCCCGACGCGGAAGTAGAGAAAGATATAGTTATGGGAGTCAATTCTTTGGAAAAGATAAACACAGTAAGAAAAGTTATTTCTTCAGAAGACATAAAAGAAGCCTTGCGGGAAGTTAAGAGTGTGTATATATCCGCAGAAATAGCAGGGTTTATTGTTTCTATAAGTAACTTTACAAGAAGGGATCCCAGGATCCTGTTGGGTTTGTCCACCAGAGGAGTTATACACTTGGCGCAGTGTGCCCGTGCCTGTGCTTACGTGAAAGGAAGAGATTTTGTAGTTCCGGAAGATGTTATAGAAGTTACTCCTTGGGTTATATCCCACAGACTCGTGATAAAAGAAGATGTTTCAACAGAAGATATTGTTAAGGATATTCTTCAAAAATTAAAAATTCCTTTATAATAGTCTGTAAGGAATTCCCAGAAAGAAATACTGGGAAGGGGAACCTAAACTAAAAAGGAGGTAAGTTATGAAGGAAAAACGGTTTCTTGCACTTGCAGGCATAGGTCTGTCCGCATCTCTTCTGATGTCTATTGACGCCTGTCCGAGTAAGAAGGAACAGCCCAAGGCACCCCCTGCTTTCGGAGGTGTGAATGCTCTTGTAGGAGTGGTTAATCAAGTTTTTGAAGATTGGACTATTGATGCAGTTTCTTATGGAGCCAGGTATCTTATTGTTGACGGAAACGGAAATATCTTGCCTTTGTCCAGAAACGATGCAGGTGAGTCATGGCTTGACACCATGCTCCAGTGCAGAGGAGGGTCCGCTATTCTTGATGATGGGCGGAATTTATACTTTTTTGATCCTAAGAAGAAAGCAATAATTCAGATATCCAATAACTCATCTGGACTTTCAGTATTTCCCATCTTCAACAACCAATTGGTTCCGGTAGGCTACTTTGATTTGAGCGGTCTTAGTTTTACGGTTATCTTCTGTAACGGTGATTACTTTGTGACTAATGAAGTGAATGCTTCAAATGGTAGGGCTTTTTCCGTGGGGAATGTAGTTATCGCTTTAAGTAACAAGAAAGTATTCGTTATTCTCTTTCCGACCAGCCTTCGGAATCAGATGTATTGGGAAAGTCCTACGGGTATTTCTCAGTCGGTTTCTGTAGGCGATATTGTAAACAACAACTTTATTGTTAATCCTTTTGGTATTCCTGCATCGTCCAAATACACTGTTATTCCCGAAATTGATCAAAACAACGATTTAACAGCGTTAGCTATGATTGATAATAACACGGGTTCTGTAAACAGAGTTCCCATAAGCCCCGCTTTTAGTTTCGGCGGAACAGCACCCGACTTTGTCTGGGTTCAAGATGTGGGTAATGATACCTACATTGCAATAGGAGATACCGGAACAGTCAATACAAACATATACTTTGCAAAATACAACGGCACTTCTTTAAGTCCAATAGGAGCTTCTCCTTTGAACATACCAAACCAACTAATCGGATTAGGTCTTGACGGAAACGGTAACCTCTATGCAATAGACAATAATACGATTACGGGTGTATACACACTTTATTCCAGAACAGCGGACGGATCTACAGATGCGAATGTAGCTTTTACAGGAACACCAAATAATGCATACAGAGTTCCAACACAAACGTGGATTTGGAGTCCCAGTTACATGTTACCTTTAACCGACGGAATACTTATGAGAAACACAGTTGGTAGTAATTTCCTTTACAAAGCGGGAGAAACCACAATTACTGATCTAACGACAGCGGGCGGCACACCTGATACTATTGCAACTTCCTGTGCAGTCTTGTTAGATCTCTATAGTCGCACTGTCTTCAACGCTGCTTCTTCTAAGCTGACTTGTTATGACAGAAATGAAGGAGCCGGTGAAGTGGCTTTTCTGCCTTCTGCTGATACTACAACATGGTCAACTCTTAATCCCGACGGCGTGGATACAAATAGCAGAATGGGTCCGACTTCCAGTGTGGGGGTATGGAACGATTACATATACAGCAGGGATCCCAATTACTGGTATATGTGTCCAATAGGAGGAACTTCCTGTCAGAAATTGAACAATGTAACACCCTTTGAAACCGGTGTATTCTCAGTTTTCCCTCAATTTGTAAATACTCCCAGATGGATGAGAGTAGATATTGTTAACGATGAGGTTGAGACGTTCAATTACTTTAACAACTTTGTAGCTACTCCCACATTTAACTGGAACTTAACAGCACTTGTTACAGGATATTCGGAGGGAGGTTCTTTATGCGATTCGGAAAACGCCGGCTGGGGAGCTACCATTTTGGTAGCTGATCGTGTGGGTGCCAGCAGTTACAGTGAACTTAAGGTTTTTGAAGATCCTACCCTTGAACCCAACACAGTTACACCCCCAGATGTGAACTTCGAATGTGTAGAATGGATAAACTCTGTATGGGTAAATAACGAATAACAGATCTGCGGGAGAGGGTTCTCCTCTCCCTTGTTTTTTCTAAAGAGCTATAATTTCTTTCTATGGTTACACTGCTGGTGGATATGGACGGTGTTTTAACAAAAGACAAAGAATTCAATCCCTTTGAATACGCTCCGCACTTTATAAAAAATCTGAAAAAGAAAGGTATCCCTTTCAGAATAGTCTCCAACAACTCCACGCGTTCTCCTGATCTTATAGTTGAAAAGCTCCGTCAAAAGGGTTTTGACTTAGAATACAAAGACTTTATATCTCCGGTGGGAATTTTGCCGGATTATTTGAAAAACAAAAACCTACGGAGCATTTTTGTAATAGGAAGTTTGCTTCTTGAGCAGTTTTTAAAAGAAGCGGGATTTGAAATCAGGAAAGATTACAAGGTTTCAGCGGTGGTTGTAGCTCAAGATAAGGAGTTAGATTTTTTCAAAATCAAGACTGCGGTTTCCGCAGTTTTTCTCAACAACGCTAAAATAGTCCCGGTCAATTTGTCCCGTATAGTGAAAGACTCTGATGGTCTTTACTTTCCCGGTGCGGGATCTTTAAGTGCTATGATAGCTCAAACTACGGGATATCAGGAAGAACTTCCCAATCTGGGAAAACCTTCTCCTGAATTCATAAAACTGGCTCTTAAAGGATTGCCTTCGGAAAGGGTTTTTCTGATAAGTGATGATATATACACTGATCTGATAGGAGCGAAAAAAATAGGAATCAGAACAGTTTTTATGACAACAGGCAAGTATACAGCTGAAGAACTTGAAAAGAGCGGTTTTACTCCTGACTATATATGCGGAAGTCTCAAAGAGCTTGAGAATAAAATATTTGAGTGGTTAAAGGATTAGCACTTCTGCTGTTCTTTATTTCATCTGTATTAAGTGTAGAAGTTCTATCTCAAAGACTTTACCGACTAAAAGAAGGCACCCTTGTGGCGGAGGGAGATGTATACGTTGAATACAGGGAATACATCATAAAATCGGACAGAATAGAATACGATCCCCGCAAAAAGAAAATAAAGGCATACGGTAATGTCCTTATAGTTAAAAAAGACGGAACTTTTGAAGTAAAAGGAACAGAAGCTTTTCTTGATCTGAATACGGAAACGGGATATTTCCTCAAAGCTAAAGGAAGATTCAGAAAATTTTACTTCAGGGCAAAAATAATAAGGAAACTTGGAAAAAATCTATACAAAGTTGAAGACGGAGATATAACAACCTGTCCACCGGATAGGAGAGAAATGAAAGTTTGCTTTTGGAGAGCGAGAATATCTGAGCAGTATGTTTTTTCTTTTAGTAATTCTCTTAAACTTTTCGGAGTTCCGATAGCCTACACACCTCTGAGTGTTTTTCCCATAGGAGAAAGGAGATCCGGATTACTTCCGCCTATGGTAGGGAGTAATACTTACAATACCTTTATCTATATACAACCTTTTTATTGGGCAATTTCTCCGGATAAAGACGCTACTTTTACCTTTGATTACAGAGACAGGCAGGCAAAGGGAGGATCTTTTGAATTCAGACAGGCTTTTAGCTGGAAAGACAGACTGTATCTGAGGCTATCCTATTACAAAGAACCTTATCCCCCCGCTGAGTGGTGGATTGGTAGATCCGCTGAAACCTTCAGAGAGAACAGATTTAGAATTGAGTTAAAACTAGGTTTGGGTAATTGGAAATTAGGGCTGGACATTCCCTCTGATCCCTACTTTATGGAAGACGTTTACTTTTCAAGGAAAAAAAGAAGCCTTCCTTATACTCTCTCTTATATAACTTACAGTAAATCGGAAGAAAACTACTATTTGTTTTTAAATCTTAGAAGCTTCTACGATCTTACTTCAAACAATAACCGTAGGACTCTTCATCTCTTACCTGAGTTGAGTTTTTACCATAGACCTAAGAGAATAGGTAACTTCTTCTTAAGTCTTACTTCTTCTTTTACAGTTTTTCACAGAGTAGAGGGTATGAGAACAAAAAGACTTGTTTTTACACCTCGTTTAGACGTTCCACTGCGCTTAGGGGATTTCTACAGCTATACCAGTTTTAAATTTATAAACAACTTTTACCACATGAGCGGAAATACTTCCTACACTGACAACAGAGTTACAACTTTTAAATTGGAAAGTCGGATTCCTTTTTTTAAGACTCTGAATATAGGAAGTTTTTCCTTTTCTAAGGTATTTGAAGCACTTTACACTTTCTCTCCGGAGAATTACGACAATCCTCAGTTTGACAGCTTTGATGAAGTTGTCAGAGAAAACAATTTTAAGCTGAGATTGAGTAGTTCCCTTTCCTTTAAAGAGAGAAACCTGATGGTTTTATTTTTAGAGAGCGGATACAACGTATTAGAATCCTACCGATTCCCTACGGACGGGACTCTTGTGAGAAAAAATCTTCTGCCTATAAGATTTAGAACTTCTTTCTTTCCTGTGAAGTGGTTAACTCTGAGTGAAGATATGATTTACGACGCTAACTTAGGTATACTGGCAAGAAGTGTAAGCACAGCAACTCTTAAACTCGGTAAAAATCACTTGAGAATGAGCTTTATATCTTCAAGGAACAGTAAAAACAGAAAAACAACGGATCAATACAGTATAGGCGGAGAGCTTAACTTAAAGGGGCTTGTCTTAGGGGCTTCTTTAACCAAAGACAACTTCACAGGTCAGGAGCTTTACAGAAAGCTCTACTCAGGCTATAGAGGAACTTGCTGGGCTTTAAAGGTAGATTACAGAAGGACTTATTACGGAAGAGAAAAAGGTTACATAAGAGAAGTTTATGTAGTGTTTAACGTTTTCAACTTAAAGGAGTTCACACTGCCTCTGCGGCGCAGATGAGATGTTTCAACCGTCTTGTCTGTTCTTCTACGTCTTTTTCGTAAAATATTCCGGATCCTACCACTACTATGTCCGCACCTGCTTTTATCGCTGAGACTATATTATCCTCTTTAATACCGCCGTCTATTTCTATAAGACATTTCGGATTTATTCTGTCTCTCATTTCTTTAAGAAGAACTAATCTGTCTAAGGAGCGTTCTATAAAACTCTGTCCACTAAAACCCGGATTTACGGACATAAGAAGAACGTAATCCGCATAGTAAAGAGCTTCCTCAATAGCCGATAAAGGTGTTCCGGGGTTTAAAACCACTCCCGCTTTTGCGGAAAGTTCTTTTATAAAGTTCAGAGTTCTGTGAATATGAACTACGTTTTCTATGTGAACACTTATCAAATTTGCACCTGCTTCTACAAAAGAGGGTATATATCTATCGGGATTCTCTATCATAAGATGAGCGTCTATGGGTATTTTTACGCGCCTTCTTATACAAGCCAGAATTTCGGGACCTACCGTTATGTTGGGAACGAAATGACCGTCCATGACGTCAAAGTGAATCAGATCAGCACCGCCTCTTATACAAGCTTCTATTTGCTCTCCTATATTCCACCAGTCTCCTGCCATTATAGAAGGAGCTAAGAGTTTGTTCATTCAGTCTTGCTCCTCTTCAACTCTTATCAAAACAGGTTCTCCTATTACTACAGACAGATTTTTAATCTTACTTAGTGCTTTTTGTATGTCTTTTTCATAAGCTTTGTGAGTCAGGATTACAAGAGGTATAACCGGTTCGTTTCTCTTGCCCGCAAGCTGACATACTTTCTCCTTTTGAAGAACAGCTGCTATACTGATGTTAAAATCTGCAAGAACTCTTGAAATGGAAGCAAGCACTCCCGGCTTGTCGGGAACATCAAACCTCAAGTAGTATCTGCTGAAGAAGTTTTTCCTAAGGGAAATTTCTTCTTTTTCCCAGCTAACGGGATAAATTTCTCCACCTTTGTTGCACAGTATATACTTCCCCGTTTCTACAATATCCGAAACAACAGCTGATGCTGTAGGGTGAGATCCTGCACCTTTTCCGTAAAACATAGTCTTACCTACAAAGTCTCCTTCTATCATCACAGCGTTGTAAACACCGTCAACTTTTGCGAGAGCTTCTTCGGAGTGTATGAAGGTGGGGTGGACTCTTATTTCCACTTCACTGTTCACTTTTTTGGCTATTGCCAGAAGTTTTACAGTGTAGCCTAACTCCCTACCCAGTTCCACATCTAAGCGGTTGATATTTTCTATTCCTTCTACATAAACCTCTTTAAAGGGAAAGAATTTACCGAAAGCTAAGGACGCGAGAATGTTTATCTTATGAGCAGCGTCCCAACCTCCTATGTCCAAAGAGGGATCCGCTTCTGCGTATCCCTTTTCCTTTGCTTCTTTTAAAGCCTTTTCAAAGCTAAGTCCTCCTTCCAACATTCGTGTCAAAATGTAATTCGTTGTTCCGTTAAGTATGCCGTATAAGGCTTTTATGTGATTACCTACAAGTCCTTCTCTTAAAGCCTTTACAACGGGAATTCCACCACCTACCGAAGCTTCAAATCCTATCCTTAGGTTTCTTTTCTGAGCTTGTGTAAACAGTGTTTCTCCGTCCATAGCGAGTAAGTGTTTGTTGGCTGTTACTACGTGTTTACCTTTTTCCAAGGCTTCCAGTATCAATTTTTTGGCAAAATCTAAACCTCCTACTAACTCTACAACTACATCGCAGTTTTCAAGCACTTCTTTGTAATTAGTAGTTCTTATACCTTGTGGAATTTCGTATTCCCTTTTCTTATTCCAATTCAGATCAGCTACCTTTACTAACTGAAAGTCTATGCCCGTTTTTTTTCTTATAATATCTCTGTTTTCAAGAAGTAATTTTGCCGTTCCCGTTCCTACAACCCCGCAACCTACGATCCCTACTTTTATCTTCACAGTTTATAAATTCTACAGTAAGTTTTCTCTGTTTATCTGAAAAACTATTCTCCGTTTGAAATGTCAAACAAAGCTTTCTCTATTACTTCTTTAACTTCACCGATTAACTTATCACGGGAAACGTTGAGAATTCCTAGTTCCCATAAAATAAAGAGTCTCTCTACGGAACCTATAATAAGGCTTAGGGCGACTTCTGGTAAAACTCCCAATTCTCCCTTGGTATAAGCTTCCTTAAAAAGCTGTATTATCATGTTACCCGGTAGTTTACTTCCTTTTCCGTTTTCCCTTAGAATGTGATATACCGTCAAAAAGCGGAAAGAGTCGGGGTTATCAAAGGCGTAATTTATGAGAACTTCTATCAGTTTATCTACTTGTTCTCTAATATCCCTGCAAGTGAGAACTTTGTTCTTCAGTAAATCCTTTATTTCACCAGTAATTCTCTCTACGAGGTGCTCTATTATGTCTTCTTTACTCTTGAAGTGTCTGTATATAGCTCCCTCTGTTATTCCAACTTCACGGGCTATATCTTTTATGGTTGTTCCCTTAAACCCCTTTTGGGAAAACAGCTTTAAAGCTACGCGGAAAATTTTCTCCTTTGTGTGTATATACTCCCACCTGCTTTCCTTTTCGCTCATAGAACTCCTCCGAAAAGAGTTCAATCCGTTTCTTTTTGAACTCCCTCGTAGAGAAAAGGACAGCGTAATCCTTTATGTTAAGCTCCTCCCCTACCCTTTCCACAAAGGAAATAACTTCTTCCTTGGTGCGTCCGTGTATCATTGTAAAGAGGTTATACTGCCACAGTGGGCTTGTAGTTCTCTCGTAACAGTGAGAAACACTTTTAAAAGATGCAAAAAATTTTCCTATTTCTTCCACTCTTTCGGGGGGAACTTTCCACACAGCCATTCCGTTAGCTTTAAAGCCTATCTTTCTGTGGTGCAAAATCGCGGAGAAACGGCGTATTACACCCTCTTTGTAAAAATCGTTGAGTTTTTCCAACAGCAGATTTTCCGAAATTCCTATCTCTTTTGCTAACAGGGCAAAAGGTTTTGCTCTAAGGGGTATGTCTTTCTGAGTTTTTTTTACTATTTCCTTTTCTTCTTCAGAGAGAAATCTTTTCACAGAAACAGATAAAAAACTGTTATTTTCCCTTTCTTCTACTCTTGAATAATCCAGTTTTACTTTCAACTTAAAAGCTCTTACAGTTTTTAAAATCACAAACTCTTTAACATTACAAGAGTCCGCCATAAGATGGACTGTCTCTTCTAAGGAAAGGGGGGAATCTGGAGGAACTGCCAAGGTAAACCACAAGTTAAAAGTGTGAGTTCTTTCGTAATTATGACTTACACCGGGATGTAGGTTAACCTTTAGTGCTACTTCTTCCAAGCGTTTTGGATTCACTTTAAAAGCTACTAATGCACTGTCATATCCAATAGCGGAAGCGTTGTATATTGGGGAAATTTGTCTTATGAACCCTTCTTCTTTTAGTCTGTGGATTTCTTCCAAAAGAGTTTTTTCAGAAACTCCTATCTCTTCTGCTAAAACTTTAAAAGGTTCCGACACAATAGGTATATGGCTTTGAATTCTTTTCAGGAGTATTTCCCTAAGCATGGTAAATACCCTCTTGCTCGGAGTTTACGTTTTCAAGCAAGGGAGCTATTTCTCTGTGAAGAGAAACTACTTTTCCTATAACTATTACAGCAGGGGGTTCTATAAGAGGGGGATTCTGAGAAACCTCTTTAAGAGAACTCAGGATTACCTTTTGTTCCTTAGTAGTTCCTTTTTCTATAAAGGCGACGGGTTCTTCTGGATCTCTTCCCGCTTTTATAAGTTCATCAGCTATCTTTTGTCTGTTTTTCACTCCCATGAGAATTACAAGGGTGTCTATTTCTGCAAAGGATTTCCAGTTTATCTCCTTCCTATCACCTGTTGCGGGGTGACCTGTAACAACAGCGAAGGAAGAAGATACATTGCGAAGCGTTAGCGGTATTCCGGCACAGGCTGGCACAGAGTAGAGAGAGCTGACCCCCGGTATAATTTCACAGGGTATTCCGTGTTTGGAAAGAAAGAGGATCTCCTCCGCTCCTCTACCAAAAACGGTGGGATCTCCACCTTTAAGACGAACTACCGTTTTATAAGATTTAGCGTAAAAGAGAAGAAGTTCGTTTATCTTATCCTGCGGTAAGGTGTGCTTACCACAGGCTTTACCTACATAGACAAGCTTACAATCTCTGCCTGTATAAGAGAGAACTTCTTCCGATATAAGTCTGTCGTAAAGCACAACTTCTGCTTTCTGCAGAATCTTAACAGCTTTAAGGGTTAAAAGTTCCGGATCACCCGGACCAGCACCGACCAGATAAACTTTTCCCATAGCACTACCCTTCCTTTATAAATACCCCCGAAGGGGTTGGCACTTTAAACTCTTTGATCACCTTCAACTCAGGGAGGGATACCTTTTTTAGTTTGTTTTCGTAATAGGAAGAGAGGTAAAGAAATTTGCTGTCTTTGGTGAATCTAAAGTGAAGAATTCTTTTACCTAACCTTAAGTTTTTGATAATCTTTCCCGATTCTCTTTCCATGAGTGTGAGAAAATCCTCCCTGTCTCCGCTGAAGTTCACCGCGATATACTTCCCGTCGGGGGAAATTGCTACAAAAACAGGCAGACCGGGTAATTTAAAGTTTCCCTTGTATTCAAAACTTTTCAGATCCACAAGGTGGATCTTTCTTTCTCCTACAGCGGGAATGTAAGCGGTATTTTTGTATATTCCCCATGTTCCGAAATGGGGGATTTTAAAGACGACTTCTTCTCCTTCTTTCCTGAAGGATATTTTTTTATACTCCATGGTGTTTAAATTCAGTATTCCAACCGAGCTCTCTCCGAAAAAACCCGCTACATACCTGCTGTCTGTTAAAAGAGCATCAAAGGGCATTTTCCCTACATTTCCGAGAATGCGTTCTCTTACAAAGGTTTTACAGTTAATAACCCATATTTGATCCTTATCCATTAGAGAAAAAATGACTCTGTCCTTATAACTTTTTATCCCCACGTTGCGAGAGAGTGTTTTTATTTCGCGAAGGATTTTAAGATCTTTACTCAAAAAGACCACACTGCCGGGTTCGTAATTGGCTACTATAACTTTATCACCGCAAAAAGTAAAGCCTATAGCACTATCACCTATTTTTACCTTAGAAAGGAGTTTATCTTTAACGGTATCTATCTTTGCAATAAAACCGTCTCTGCTTATAAGGTATGCAAAGTCACCTTTAAATTTTAGAGTAGCGTGATTTAAATTACCTAAGTTTTCTATTCTGCCTTTAAACTTATCGTTGTCTATGACAGAAAGAGCTTCTCTTTCACGTTCAACAACGTAAATCTTTTGAGCGTAGGAAAAGTAAATCAATATTAAAAGTATCATATATAGCATGCAGGATCCTCCTCAAAGTAATCACCTGTGGCAAAGAAAGCTCTTGCTCTTGAATTGCCATTACAGATTCCAATATAGGCGCAAGAGGAACATTTACCTTTAAGTCTGCGGGGTTTTTCCCGTAATCTCTGAAGAAGTCCGTTTCCCTTCCATATTTTTCCGAAAGGCTTTTCCCTTACATTCCCAAGACTGTGGAGAAAAAAGGGATCCGGCTTCACATTACCCTTATGATCTATATTTACCAAACGGACACCTGCTTGATTGCCTCCCCACATTCTCAGTATGTTGAGAAGATTATTCGCTTTCTTGGGATATCTGTCTCTGATTTTTTTATAAAACAGAACCGCGTCCGCTTCATTGTTGCCGGTAACCACATCAAGATTTATTCCTGTCTCGTAGTAGTGAAGAGCTTTTTCTATTATGTAATCAACCGCTTCGCGGTAAGTTTCCTTTTCAACGTCTTTTAATCTAGAAGCTCTGCCAGCGTAAACTAAGTGAGAAATGTATATCTTAGAAACTCCCAGTTCTTCCGCTAAGTCAAAAACAAAGGGCAGACTTCCCAAAGTCTTTAAAGTAAGAGTGTATCTGAGTCCCACTTTTATCCCTTCCCGCAAACACAGATTTATTGCATTAAGAGAATCTTCAAAGGCATGTTTTCTACCTCTAAAACTGTCATGAACCTCAGGAGTTCCGTCTATGCTTATACCTACATAGTCAAAAAGTTGGGAAATCCTCTTTACATTGTCTTTGTTTATCAACAAGCCGTTTGTGGAAAGATATGTTTTAAGCCCTGCTTCTTTTAAGCAATCCGCTATGTCCCATAAGTCTTCCCTTAAAAGAGGCTCACCTCCGGAGACTACTACAAATCTTATGTTCTCTTCAAGAAGTTGAGGTATAACTTTTTTAATCTCTTCAAGTCTTAATTCTTCCTCAGATCTAAGGTTAGCAGAAGAGTAGCAGTGTTTACAGTGAAGATTACAACGATTTGTTATATTCCATATAAGTATCACACCTCCAAAAACCCTGTAAGTTTCTCCTTTTAAAGCCACCCTAAGGTATTCACTTATCCTGAGCATCTTTTCACCTGCTTAGTTTTGCCAGCTTACTGTCCTTTAACCCTTCCATAAAAGCCAGTATAGCTTCTAATTCATAGGTAGAAAGCTCTATCTTAGGCATTACGCTTCTTGTATATCCTAAATACTCCGCTGTCTTTTCGGGATTAAGAACTTGAGATACTATTAAATCTTTGGTTCTGTTAAGAGCTATCCATCTGAAAGATGGTCCAAAGGCTGTTTTCTCTTGGTGATGACAGCCCCAACACTTTTCCATAAAGACCTCTCTTCCCAAAAGATAAGGATAATACTTACGGGATTTCATCAGGAAATTATACTTTCCCGCGGGATACTTAGCGTTAAAAGACTTAAGGACTTTTAAGTTAAGAGCATCGTATATCAGTAGTTTTCCTTCTTTTCCTATTACACTGGCGTAGGCGTATTTCCCATCAGCTGAAAACTCTACGTGAGTAACCCTGCCTTCAAGGGCGAATTTTTCTACCCTTAGGGTTCTCTTATCTATAAAAGTGTAAAAACTATCTCCGCTATCTGTCCAAAGGTAAGGTATGGCGGGATTAGTCCTGACAAAAAAACCTTTTCCTTCCACATTTACCTGAGTTACCAGTTTCCAGTTATACATTTCCCAAATACTGACTTGAGAGGAGTTTATATGACGTGTTGCAAAAAAGAAGCGTCCCTTGTTATACCAAAAGGCGGAAGAGAAAAGATGGGGGAGAGCCTGTATTCTTTTCTCGTAAACTTTTGTAAGACTATCAATATCGTAAACCACTAACTTGCTTCCTTGACGGGAACTTCCCACAATATACCTTTCAAAGGGATCTATAAAAAAGTCCTCTAAAATCTCGTCTGTTTTTTTGTAAATGAGCTTATCCCCTTTGAGAAAGGCTACAAGGGGTTTATCTCTAAAAGTAAGAACAAAAGAATTCTTACGGTTTATCTCATAGATCGCGGAAGGTCTACCCTTAAGAGGTATTGTTTTAATCGGCTTTAGATCTTTATCTGTAATCAGGAGCATAGAAGGCAGAACACAGCTCACTATAAGGGTATTACCCTCTGAAGAGAGTGCTATGTTTCTCAAATATACACAAGCTCTTACTTTTGCAGTGGGTCTTCCTTCTTTTACACTGTAAACTACTACCCAGCCGTCCCTTGCAGGAACGTAAAAGCGAGAACCGTCTATTGAGAACTTTACTCCACCGTGAACGTTTTTAAAGGGAAAGGAATCTATTAAAGCCAAACCTTCTATAAGCCATATCTTACCCACTCCCTTATCAACAAAAACGGTAAGATTCTTAGGATTTTTTAAAGGTAATGTTTTAGTTTTCTTTCCAATGGGGGTATAGCTTCTTTTGACGTCTTCAAAATCAAAGGATAATTCTCCTACAGGTTTTTTCATATAGGCTATAAGATGATCTATCTCTTTATCACTTAAAAAGTTAAAAGCGGGCATACCTGTCGCGGGCAGTCCTTCCCTTATTATCTTTTTCAAATAATCCGCTTCTTTTTTTCTAAGAAACTGCGGGATTAAAGGAGGGGCGGTTTTTCCAATTCTATTCGGGTGATGGCAGTTTGCGCAGTATCTTTTGTAAAGTTTTTCTGCTTCTGAGGAAAAACCCAAAAAGGAAAAAAGAAAAAGGGAAAGGGAGGGGACGAGGGAGCGCAGTGAGATGAGAGAAGCCATGGTTCTTTTCCTCAATAGATGTCGTTGGTAGTTGTATAGACATTGAAAATACCCGTAGGTGTTCTGACCCAATCCCCTGTTATAACCTTTTTGATTTTCATTGTTCTGTCATCAAATACCACTATAGCTGTGGGTTTGTCTTTCCTACCCCATACGGAGACCCAGACCTCCTTTCCGTACATATCAAATTCCGGGTGAACTACCCTGCCGTCTATGTTTTTATATCCGAGCCTTCTGAGCTCCCTAATAACATCTATTGTTTTTATAACTTTTAGAGAATCTTTATCTATAACGTAGAGTTTTCTCTGAAACTCAGGGTGAAGGGTTCTATCTACCCACATGTGAGGAGATTTAGGATGAGTTTTTATAAAAAGTGTTCCTCCGCCTTTACCCGGGAGTTCTATGTTTTCAACAACTTTCCAAGCATAGCGAGATCTGTTTACGGGATCTGTTCCTATGCACGCAACGTTGTTTGATCCCAAGTGTCCCGTGCACCAAACTGGTCCGTAACGGGGGTGGACAAAGTTAGCTCCCCTGCCCGGATGTGGTTTTATACCTGTTTCTATCTCCGCTACGAATTTCTTCTCAACAGTGTCTATTACTATAATCTTGTTCCTCATATTAGCGGCTACCAAGAAGTATCTCTTGGACATATCCCAACCACCGTCGTGGAGAAATCTCTCTGCATCAATAACGTGCAATTTCATATTTGTGGGATCTTTGTAGTTGACTATAAGAACCTTACCGGGTTCTTTGTTACTGACTATCCATTCGGGATCATTATGGGAAGCTACTATAGAAGCTACACGAGCTTCTCTCACGTATTCGTTAGTGTCCCACGTATAATCACTTGTATTTACTATCTTAATAGGTTCTAAAGTCTGTCCGTCCAGAAGCACAAAGCTCGGAGGCCAGTAGCAACCTACTATGGCAAGTTTGTCCATAAAATCTCCCTTAGGACCTTTGTATTTACTGGTATCTATGGAACGCGCGTCGTAGCAAACCTTAACCTCCGCCACTTTATCGGGTTTTTTAAGCCAAAGATCAATAAGAGTTGCCTTCCCGTCTCTTCCTATAGTCAGGAAATACCTTCCTGTTCCGGAGGATCTGAATATGTGAACCGCAAAACCGGTGTCCACTATGCTAACCAGTTTTTTGGTGTCTCCGTCTACAATAGCGACTTTACCTACATCTCTGAGAATGATTCCCATAAAGTTTTTCCAATTGAGATTGTGCTGAGGTTTTGTAGGTCTTTCTTCCGGTGGAACTATTACCTTCCACCACTTCATCATATCCTTCAAAGACATCAAGGGAGGTTCTTGAGGTTTTTCCAACAGATACTTAGCTAACAGTTTGATTTCTTCCTTGGAAAGAATTCCCTGCTTTCCCCAGTCGGGCATTCCCCCCGGTGTTCCGTTGTAAATGAATCCTTCAATAACTTCCAAAGTGTATCTCTTTTTCTTAAGAGCTTCTGGTGTTAAAGGTGGCCCAGTAGCTCCTTTCCTAAGCATACCGTGACATCCGGCACATCTGTCAAAGTAGATCTTGGACGCCTGCTTCATCTCTTCAGGAGACAAAGCAGGCTTTGCAACTGCCCCCAAGGGCAAGCTTGCAAGCAGGACACCCGCCGCAATACTTAGTTTAAGACCCCTCATGACAACACCTCCTCTGATTTATGACTACAGTCATATAAGTGAGCGTGCATTGACTCAATTTGTTTATGATCATTAACTCATCTTTATTTACGAAAAAAAACATTATATTCATGTTGTTCTCCTCAGAGATGCTATAAAATCTCTCAAAAAGATAAAGTAAAACATTGCACTCAGAGGAATAAGACCTCCTAAAATCATGGCTATAAAGGACCAATCTACAGTATAGGTTCCCGTTACAGGATCGTATCTGAAGCATCTTAAAAGAACACCCTTTATGGGATTCAAAGCCACCTTTCCCACTTTGGCTTTTGCTATTAGATTTGAGAGTTTCTCCGCATTGTAGGTAACACCTAACATATATCCTGAAACCTTCAAACCCGGAGAAAGCACTATAAGAACATTAGAGTGTGCAAACATATCGGTGTCTTTATCGTAAAAGTATCTAAAATCTACCGCACGACTCAGTATTTTCAGGTTTTCTCCTTTTGCTAAGACCAGTTTCCAGTTATCACCGATTATCTTACGCCGTTTACGGAACTCTAAAAGATCTTGTGGTGTATCCCTCTCATCAAAATCTACAAGAACAACTCTAACGGGTTCTTTGAGAGCCTTACGAATTCCTTCTACTATCATAGGACAGGCAGATGCACAACGGGTATATATAAAAGAGAGCAGAAGAACCTCCCCTCCTGACAGCTCACTCAATCTTATTTCTTGTCCCTTTTCGTCTATTAAGGTCACGTCGGGAACTTTTTTCCCCAGTATAAAATCCGCCTTCGGTGTTAAGTCTCTCTCTCGTGCCAAAGAAGTTAAAAGAAGGGAAAGAAGGAAGGGGACAAGGAGGGGAGCCATGGGCTATTTAACCTCCCACATCGCAGCCAGCCAGCCGTAGTTGAGAGCTACAAATATGATGAAAGCGGTTATAAACAGCAGCACTAATACAAAAGTTCCAGGTGCAGCAAATCCATTGTGTTCTCCTTCAGAAGGAGGTGGAGGTTCCGCTATGGGTATCTGAAGATCTTGAGGACCTCTGAAGGGTTGTCCGAAGAATACGGATACAACCACCTGAAGTATCCATATAAGCGCTCCTATAACTGCGAGTATTCCACCCACACCGAACAGCGCCCAGAAAAAGTCCACAACTGGATTAAAGGTAAAAGTGAACGGTCCTCCGGAGAAGGTTATATCCCAGTGTCTTCTTGGTATACCAAACGCTCCGAGAATATAAAGGGAAACTGCCGTTATGGCTATACCTATACCGAAAAGCCACGGAACAAACTTAGCTAATCCGTAGAAGGCGATTTTCTTTCTAAAGAGCAGAGGAATAAGGTAGTAGGTAACGCTCATAAAAGCAAGCACTGTTCCGCCTACGACTGCTCCTTTAAAGTGTCCGGGAACGGAAAGAGTGTTATGAGCAATTATATTGGTTTGTTCCATACCGTTTACCACGCCTGTGATACCACCGATAAATCCGAAAATGATCATGGAAAGTATAAGTCCCGAGAACGCAGGGTTACCCCACGGTGCAGCTTTAAGCCACTCAAAGAGTCCTTTTGTGTAACCTCTTCTTCTCTGTGCAACCTCTATTGCTGAAGGAACAGCAAAGGCGTGTATCATAGAAGCGAAAACAGCTAAATACATAACGTAACTTGTATTCCACACTTTCCAAACGGGGCTGACCGCAGGATCTACAAGGAGGTGGTGAGCGGAAGCTACGTTTATAGCAAGTATATATAGAACAAAGGCAAATCTGCTTACTTTTTCATTTATAGAAGTTCCTCCTACTGTGAGAAAAGCCAAAAGATACCAAACAGCTACGTGTGCAGAAACGTTTATTTGCTGTGATGGGTGTCCCAATCCCCACCATACAAGTCTATAAACAGCAGCGTCTATATCACTTATAATTCCCACGGACCACAGAAGGGTAGGAATGTATATTATTGCACCAGACGCTATTGTTACAACCGCTATTATTGCTGCAGCTAACAATCCGTAAACAAATAGCGGAAGTGACTGACCCGGATTTTCCCGTCGCCAGATCATAAGGTTTGCAAAGAAGACCATCACTATAACAAGCGCACCTACGGCGAATAAAATCATTCCCAAGTAAAAGAGCGGGTGAGCTTTTAAGGGTGCGTAAGAAGTCATTAAAACATCTGCATTTCCTGTAAAAATAGTGTAGTTAACCATAAGCCAACCTATTATGGCAAGAACACTTCCAAGCCAGCCTGCGGTAGGTGAAGATATTCGTGTATTGAGAAAAGCGGTGGAACCGAATACAAGCGCAGCCAGTTCAAAGAATATTATCCAAAAAACAAGACCGTTTAAACCGTGGAGTGTAAGAACTCTGTAATACCAATCAACGGGAAGAATGTGAAACATCTGCCATCTTGTAAGAACTAATAAAAGAGCTGCTATTATAGCAATTAAGAAAGCCACTACAGCAACCACAGCATTAAGGCGTGCGATTTTTTCCGCCCTTAAATCAACTTTGAATCCTGTAACGTCGCAGGTTCTGAAGAACTTTTCCCAGTCATGAACAGCAACTGCCATAGTTCACACCTCCCTTACTCTTCAACTATGATCTTCCCTATCATCATGTGATGACCTATTCCGCAAAACTCGTTACATATAACCGCGAACTCTCCTGATGAAGTAGGTCTTATGGTTAGCACGTAGTCGTATTTTGGAAGAACCATAAAATTCATATTCACAGGCTGTATAGATATTCCATGCACAACATCAAGGGAAGAAATATGAAGTCTATACTCCTCTCCCTTCTTTAGAATAAGGACTGGCTCCCATCTGAACTGCATTCCTATCATGAAAACATCACTGCCGGGTGGTGGTTTAACAACGGGAATACCGTTTTCTTCCCCCACTTTATACTTTTCTATGAATGCTTTTGTAAGTTGGTAGAATTCTTCAGGAGTTGTTTTGTAAGTTACAAAGGAAGGATTTTGTTTTGCGTAAACGTGCCATATTATCATCCAGAGAAATAAGAATATGGATACACAGAAAGCTATACCCATCCATATTTTCTCATCTCTGGCAATTTTCTGAAAGGGCCAGTCCTCACGCGGTGGTAAAATAGCCATAGCTCTTACCTCCCTAACAGTGATTGCTTTATCTCATCGGGTATGGGCGGGAGCCATGCAAGCTCCATTAATCCCCAGATGAGATAAGAAGCGGCGTAAATGGTAACTCCCAGAAAAAGTAACAACATAAAATCGTCAAAAAAATCCTTAATGGGAGAACTTCTTTTTTCCTCGCTCATCCCAACCACCTCCGTAAATGTTTATTCACTTACCCTAACATTAAGTAGTTTACGATCTTATTTTCATATTTCTATAAGTCTTCCTTATACTTTATATAAGAAATATTTATGTAATTCTAAGTATTGTCCCGTGCCGTTTTGCATGCAGAGCCTGCGTAAGTGTGTAATCACTTATAAGTTTTTGGTGTAATTATGTAGATGGAGGATAGGAAAATGGAACTTGTAAGTATAAGCCCCACCTATAAACTTATGCAGAGGATAGCTTATTTTTTTAGCAAAATTTACTCTTCTAAGCTTAATCCTATTTACTACTTAGGAGCTATTACTATTTTCCTACTGATAATAGACGTCATATCAGGGATATACTTGTTTATCTTCTACAACGTAGATCCGAAGCACGCTTACGATTCCGTAGAAGCTATATCCTCTTCCTTCTTAGGAAATTTAATGAGAGGCTTACACCGTTACTCTTCTGATGGTCTTATTCTCTTTGCAATTCTTCATATGCTCCACATGATATTCACGGATAGATTTCGTATGTTCAGATGGGTTGCTTGGGTTTCCGGTGTAGGAACTCTGTTGATTTTCATAATCATAGGACTTTCGGGATACCTTTTAGTGTGGGATGAAAGAGCGCAACTTACAGGACTTTTAACTGCTAAGTTCTTCAGTGTTATTCCCGTTTTCGGGCATGCACTTATGAGTGCCTTTTTAGGAACAGATCTACAAAACTTAGGCGGACTTTTCCGCATACTTCTCTTTGGTCATATAGCGGTTACCATTCTTTTGGTATTCACACTGTGGATTCACGTAATGAGAATTTCAAGACCTCGTCTATTTCCGCCGAAATACCTTATGATACTTCTGACAGCTTATTTAACTGTTATAGCTGTTGTTTTTCCTGCAAAAAGTGATCCTCCAGCGGATCTCGGGAAAATTCCTTTCGGAATGAGTATAGACTGGTTTTACCTTATGGGTTTTCCCTTTTTTAAAGTGTTCTCCCTACCAGTAAACTGGGCTATATTCATAGGTTTCTTCGGCTTACTTACAGTTTTTCCGTGGCTTATAAAGGGTAGAAGAAACCCTCCCGCTGAGGTTTTGGAAGATAAGTGTGAAGGTTGTCAACAGTGTTTTATAGACTGCCCTTATGAAGCCATATATATGAAGCGAACAGGAAAGGATAAAGAAAAGGCTTTTGTCATTGCAAATAAATGTGCTGGTTGTGGTATATGCATAGGTTCTTGTAATTACTTTGCCAACAGAATAGATACCGTTCCCTATGAGAAGATATTGGAGGAAGTATCTCAAAGCTCTCCTGAAATTCTCGTTTTTAGATGCCCTTTTAGTGCGAAAGTTGAAGAGGGAAAAGATCTAAAAGTTATAACCCTTCCTTGCATAGGAGCTGTGAATACACTGTTTATGAAAGATTTTCTTAAATACGCAAAAGGAGTTCTTTTGGTATCCTGTGACGGACCTGACTGCTATTTCAGAGAAGGAGTTCAATGGACAGAAGAGAGATATTTAAGGGAAAGAAGACCGAAACTGTTAAAATCCTTAGAGGGTGAAAGAATATGGATATTAGAAACTCCCTATGCAAAGGATATAAGTAGAGAACTCACCTCTTTAAGAGAATTTTTGAAAGAAAAGAAAACGGGAAGAGATGTGAGGATTTTATCAGCTAACAAAACTAACCATATCTTGGCTTCTTTGATCTTATTTATACCTTTTTTGAGTTTTTATCCTCTTACTACCCACAGAATGGATTTCTATCCTAAGGATAAAGCAATTGCGGTTCTTACTTTTAAATACAGATCCTCTCCAGTCCGAAAAGCTGAAACTGTTTACAGTAAGCTCAAACATATGCAAGCAATACAGAACATAGCGGTGGAGAGATCTCCCATAGAGGTATCTTTTATAGTAAACGGTAAAGAAATACTGAAAAAGAAATACAATCCAAGAGGCTTGAGAAAGGACTCTTCTATATACGTCTATGAAGAGTTTATGCTTAAACCCGGCACTTACAGTTTTAAACTTGAAGTAAGGGAATTAGCGGGTCCTAAGAGGAAACACACCTACAAACTTGCTAAGAAGCTGAAACCTTCCACCAGTTTGGCTATAACTTACGATGAATCAAAGGGATTTTTTACTCTAGGAGGAAAGTGAGTGATTATGATAAAAATCCTTACTTTAAAAATTATCAATATTAAATTAGTGTTTACTTACAAAGCGTAGGAGGTAGAAAATGAGCATAGTTCAGTATCTTACGGAAGAACATAGGAGGTGTGATGAGGTATATGCTCAAGCAGAGCAGGCAGTTTTAGACGAAGATTGGGACAGAGCCAACCGTCTTTTCAAAGAGTTTAAAGAGAAAACCCTTCTACACTTCCGAAAAGAGGAAGATATACTTTTTCCGGAATTTGAGGAGAAAACGGGTATAGTAATGGGACCCACACAGGTTATGAGACATGAACACGCTCAGGCTAAGGATCTTTTGGAAAAGTTAGAAAAAGCCTTAGAGACAAAGAATAAAGAGGAATTTCTATCAGCGGGTGAATCTTTAATGATACTTATCCAACAGCACAATATGAAAGAAGAACAAATCCTTTATCCTATGTCGGATCAACACCTTTCTTCGGAGGAGATGGTGGAGAAGATGTCAGCTCTCGGAGAAGTATGATACCCCGCGGGCTTTCTCTTCTTCAAGCTCCCCCTTTTAGTGTAATAGCTCGCTTTTTTATAACCTTTCCTCTTTTCGGGGTGCTAAGTTCTATTTTGGCTTTTTCTTATTTGATTAAAGAACCCTTCAATCTACCTGCACTGGTTCATACTTTTACTCTCGGGCTTATGGCTTCCGTTATGTTAGGAGCCCTTTTCCAGATGTTACCCGTTGTAGCGGGAGCTGTTATAGAAAACCCTCTTCCCAAAGCGGAAATTTCCCATTTGAGCTTAGTATTGGGAACTTTATTGCTTATCTTCGGATTTCTTTCAGGTCAATCCTTGGCTCTTTGGGGATCTTTACTTCTGTTAGCAGGAGGACTGTATTTCACTGCATTTCTTATGTTTTTTAAACTTATAAAGTTAAAAAGCTACACCCCTACTTCTAAAGGAATGAAGTTTGCTCTTGGTCTGTTCACTGTAGGAATATCTTGCGGTGTTTTGATGGTTCTTTCGTTACTTGGGACAGTTAATCTAAATTACGGTTTTTTTCTCAATGCTCATATTTCTTTTCTCCTCTTCGGCTGGGTATGCCTTCTTATAGCTTCTGTTGCTTTTCAAGTTATAGAGATGTTTTTTGTAACACCCCCTTATCCTAAAAATTTTTCTAACCTATTTCCCCTTGCGACGACTTTTTTTGTGCTGTTGAATACTTTTTTTGAAAGCTTCTTTACAAAGATACTTATTTCCCTTTTGTTTTTAAGCTTTGCAGTATTGACAATTGAGCGACTATTAAAAAGGCGAAGAAAGATTCCCGATCCTCTTATAAGTTTGTGGTATTTAGGAATGGGATTTCTTTTAATGGCTATGATTTTATATCCTTTTACAGATAAATACGAGATATTTTTACTTTTCCTACTTTTATTCGGAAACTTTGCTCTGAGTGTTATTATGGCTATGAGTTACAGAATAATCCCTTTCCTTGTATGGTTTCACTTGTCAGCGGAAGGATCGGAAGCTCCTACTATGTATGAAATAATAAAGCCTTCTTGGATATGGTTTAACTACAGAGTTCATCTGATCGCCAGCTTCTTGTCCGTTATCTCCTTTATACTTGAATACAAGATATTATGGTTATTTGCACTGGCTTTTTACACCTTTTCATTCCTTCTGCTGTTTACAGGATTACTAAAGGGTTGTCTTAAATACTTTAAGAAGCCGCATCGGCAAAGTGTCTCTCTTCAACGCTGATCAGATCAGCTATTGTTGTCTCTTTTAAAAATTCTATTATTTTTCTTTTGAGATTTTCCCATTTGTGATGAACAGCACAAGGATTGGATTCAAAAGCTTCACATTTATCAGGCATAAGCACACAGGAATTAAATCTACCTTCTTCTCCCATTAAAACAACCACGTCCCACATGGAAAGGGTATTAGGATCTACTTTCAGTGTAAATCCTCCTCGGGGACCTTTTACAGAGTGAAGTATATCTCTTCTCGCTAACTCGTGTAGTATTTTTGAAAGAAAAGGTTTTGGTATTTTTTGAGCTTTGGCGATTTCATCAGCTTTTACCAATCTACCTTTTTGATAAGCCAGATAGGAAAGTGCCATGAGAGCATACCTTACCGTATCTGAATAAATCATCATAGTGTTAAAATTATAATTAAAATTTCTATTTTTGAAAAGAGATTTTTAAGAGCTACGGTGTATAATTTATAAAATCACAATGGAAATATTGGAAATCCCTATAGAAGAGGAAGTAAAGCAGTCCTATATAGACTACGCTATGTCCGTCATAGTGGGGAGGGCTATTCCCGACGTAAGAGATGGTCTTAAACCTGTTCAAAGACGTATTCTATACGCTATGTATGAAATGGGTCTTACACCGGATAAACCTTTTAAGAAAAGTGCAAGAGTTGTCGGTGAAGTTCTCGGTAAATACCATCCTCATGGAGATCAGGCGGTTTACGATGCACTTGTGAGAATGACACAGGACTTCTCAATGAGATATCCCCTTGTTATAGGGCAAGGTAATTACGGCTCTGTGGACGGTGATCCTCCTGCTCAGATGCGCTATACTGAAGCCAAGCTATCACGAATAGCTCTTGAAATGCTTGAAGATATTGATAAGGAAACTGTGGATTTTTTTCCCAATTTTGATGAATCTTTAAAAGAACCTGCCGTTTTGCCTTCAAAATTTCCCAATCTTTTGTGTAACGGAACAGCGGGTATAGCGGTAGGACTTGCTACCTCAATTCCACCTCACAATTTGAGAGAAATAGGAAAAGCCCTTATAGAGTTTGCTCGTAATCCTTCAATGACTACAGAGGATATACTGCAAATAGTTCGCGGACCTGACTTTCCTACAGGAGGAATAATAGAGAATACTGAAGATTTAAAAGAAATATACAATACAGGAAAAGGTATTGTTCAAGTTAAAGCAAAAGCACACGTAGAGAAGGTGCAGGGAGGTAGGGAACAAATAGTTGTAACGGAACTTCCTTATCAAGTCAACAAATCAGATCTGATTCGCAGAATAGCAGAAGGTGTTAAAAATGGAAAGTTTAAAGAAATTTCAGATATAAGAGATGAATCTGATAAGGAAGGAATAAGAATAGTTATAGAACTTAAAAGAGAGGCAAAGGGAGAGAAAGTTTTAAAGAAGCTCTTTAAACATACACAGTTAAAAAGGGGTTTTCCTGTAAACCTTGTGGTGCTTATAGAAGGTGAACCTAAGTTGGCGAGTATAAGAGATCTTCTCAGGGAGTTTATAAAACATAGATTGAAGGTAATATTAAATAGAACTTATTATTACCTGAAAAAAGCTGAAGAAAGACTTCATCTTGTAGAAGGATTATTAATTGCTCTGGACAATCTTGACAGGGTTTTAGAGAAAATTAAAAGCTCAAAAGACACAGCTCAAGCTCGTTCTGTTCTTCAAAGTGAATTTAAACTTACTCCTAAGCAAGCGCAAGCTGTTCTTGATATGAAGCTCAGCAAACTTACATCTCTTGAGAGAGACAATTTAAAGGAAGAAGCTGTTGAACTCAGAAAAAGGATAGATTACTACAGGAAAGTGATCCTTAATGAAGACGAAAGGATAAGGATCTTTGTAGAGGAAATGGAAAATCTGCTTAAAAAATACGGAGATCCCCGCAGAACCTTTGTAGAAGGATCGGAAAGGGAAATGGAAAAAGGTTCACTTATAGTAGCGGTTCTTGAGAACGGTAAAGTCATGCCCCTTGAAAATATTCCTGACGGAGAATCACCGGTTGTAAACATACTTGATGTTCCCTTTACGGAAGGTTTGTTTTTAGTTTCCAACAGAGGAAGAGTTTACTGGATTGCAGGTTCACAAGCTCTTCAGGGAAGCAAAATAAACTTCAAAGAATCCGGGGAAAAACTGGTCGGAGCTTTTATAAGGGAGCGCTTTGCTGATAGACTATTACTTGTAAGTCGGAAGGGTTTTATAAAGAAAATACCTCTGGTGGAATTTGAGTATAAAGCTCAAGGCATGAGAATAATAAAACTGTCGGAGGAGGACGAAGTTGTCGGAATAGCACAGTCCATAGATATGAGTGATATTCTAATGTTTACCAAGGGTGGTAAGGTAGCCAGGTTTAACCTTAGGGAAATTCCACCTGCCACTCCCGGAACAAAGGGATCTCAAGGAATAAAAAGGGAAGAAAAAGATGAAGTTGTAGGAGCGCGTGTAATTAAAGATTCTTCTTTTCTGCTTGTTATTACAACTAAAGGCGGTGTGAAGAAAATCCGTGAGGAAGAGATTCCCCGTAGAAGTAGGGGAGTGAAGGGTATAAACGTTCTCGGATCTACAAGGGAGAAATTATTGGATATTATCCCCTTTGATGAGGAAATGGAACTTCTCATAACCACAAAGTCCGGTAAAGCTTTTTACGATAAACTCAAGCCCGAAGAAATACCTCTTAGTAGAAGAGATAGAACTGCTAAAAAGAGATGGCATTTGGAGGAAGGGGACGAAATACACAGAATTGTTGTGAAATCAGAAAGGGGTGAAAATGAAAAGAGTAAGGATTCTGATTAAACCTAAAAAAGGACTTTTGGATCCTCAAGGAAGAGCTGTTGAGGAGCTTCTTAAAGACAGAGGATTTAAGGTTGGTGAAGTGCAGGTGGGAAAAATAGTTGAGCTAAGTGTGGAGGATAATGAGAATATAAAAGACATAGTGGAAAGATTTATAGTGAATCCTTTGATTGAAGAATACGAGATAGAAGAATTAAACAATGGGAGCTAAGATCTCCTCCAGTATCTCACCGTAGGAAGGGTGAGAAAACCACCCCCCTAAGACTGCGGAGAAAACGTTAAGTATCTCACAAAGACCGTGTCCCGCACCCGCTATAAAAACGGGTTTATCAGATTCATCATAGCCTATTTGAAGAATTCCACCTTCGTGATTCACAAAAATCTTAGGATTTACAGAAAGAGGTTTGTATTCAAATCTGGCAACCTTGTTAATATCTCCAACAAATCCCACTTCGCAGGCTGAAGTTATTAAAAAGGGAATTTTTGAAGGATCAAAGCGAAAGGATTTTCCGTATAGAATATTGCTTACCGCAACTCTTGCCTTTTCAAAAGCAAATCCCGCACCTTGCGGAGGAACTAAATCTCCGACCGCATAGACACCCGGCACTGAAGTTTCTAAATAAGGATCTGTATCCGCATAACCGTCCGATGTTAGTTTTATAAAGGGAAATCTCTGGGGGCATAAATTGGGTTTTCTTTTCTCAGCGTTTATAAGGAATCCTTCACCGGATAGATTTTCTACAATGACTACTCCGCAGTTTTCAAGAGCGGTTTCAAGTTTAAGATATATTGTTTCCGATATCTGAGGGAAGGAGGAAAGTAATCCTTCTTTGACTTCAAGGACAACTTCTCTATCAAAGGCTTTCAGTATAAAGGCAAGCTCGTAAGCGGAAGGATCGTTTCCTTTTATGCTGACTCTACCTTCTGGAATAACTTTACCTTTGAGTATATCTTCTGGTAAAATCCCTTCTGTGGGAGGTTTAGATCCGCAAGCCAAGATTATGTAATCTGCTGTGAGTGTTGTCCTTCCTACTTTTACTTTTTTCTCCTCTATAAGCTCCGCTTCTCCGTAAACAATTGCAAGCCCTTTGCTTCTGAGCTGATCTTCCGCCAACTTTCTGAGACGGAGTATTTTACTTTGAACCTGTTTAAGGGTCTCCTCCCAGCTGAGGGAAACTGTATTTCCTTTTAAATTTTTTATCCTTTGTAAACTTAGAGCTATTCCGTAAAGCATATCCTTAGGTATGCAACCCGCATTCAAACACAGTCCACCGAAAACTTCTTTTTCTACTATGCATACACTTAGCCCCCGCTTTAGCAGTAGTTTTGAAGCCTTGTAACCCGCAGGTCCGCTACCTATAACTACAACGTCAAATTTTCTTTCCACCTTTGAACTCTGTTAACTTACAAAATCGTATTTCTTCGTGAGAACTTCCGCTATGTCCGGTCTCATAATTGTGCTTGGTGGTATTTGTCCTTTGCGGATAAGACTTCTTATATTGGTCATGCTTATGTAAGTTCTGTTCTCTTTTGAATGTCCACAGCTTTTATCGGAAGCTATTGTATCACACAGGGAACAGTAAAATACAGCGGTAACTCTTATAATTTCTATTTCTATATCTGAAGGCAGGGAATCAAATATCTTATGAGCAGCGTAAGGTTCGTAGAAATCTCCTACTCCCGCGTGATCTCTTCCCACTATGAAATGGGTGCAGCCGAAATTTTTCCTTATAATGGCGTGAAATACAGCTTCTCTTGGACCTGCGTATCTCATAGAAGTGGCGAGTCCTGAAAGAAGAACTCTGTTTTTGGGATAGTAGTTGTTTATTAGCAGATCGTAAGCTCTGAGAATATCCTCTGAACCAAAGTCGTCAGATTTTTTCCAACCAAGGACAGGATGAATGAACAATCCGTCACTTATTTCAAGTCCTAATCTCTGCAAATACTCATGAGCGCGATGGGGTGCGTTTCTTGTTTGAAATCCTACTACCCTTCTCCAGCCTCTGTATTCAAATATCCTGCGTGTATCTTCGGGATCCAGTATCCACTCTCTAAAAGGTGTATCTACCCTGTCCAGTAGCCATATATCAGCACCTACAGCCCATTCTCCTCTGGCGTAGAAGTGGGAAACTCCGGGGTGCTGATCACTGTCCGTTCCCCATATAAGCTTTGCTATTCTCTTCAAGTCTAAGCGGTATATTTCTCTAATATCTAAAACTGCTTTGGCTTTATCCTTTGAATTCTTCAAAAGCACTCTATCTCCCACTCCGAAAGTAGGTTCTTCTTTGAGCTGTAATAGAATGGGAATAGTCCAAACACTACCGTTTGGAAGTTGCATATTGTAAGCTACGGAGAAGAGTTCTTCTTTTGTCATAAAACCCTTTAAGGGACTGAAAACACCTGTTGCTATATTTTCTATATCTAAAAGTGTTTCTCTATCAACTTTCAGATGTCGGTATGAAGAGCTTTCTTGTAGGATACTTTTCTTTTCTCTTTCAGGTATTATCCTGTTAATAAGTTCTCCACCATGAGGTTTTAGCATTTTACCACCTCCTTAAAAGTTTTGTTCTTAACTGTATTTACCTTCATATATGCATACCTCTGCCTATAAGAACTCCACCGAGTAGAACAAGAAAACTAAGCAGAGCATATCTGAGAACTTGCTGAGGAATAGCGGAAACAACTTTTGTAGCTAAAAAAGAACCTGCCAAACCTCCCAAGAGCAAGCCACCGAGGGTTTCTAAGCTATAGTTTCCTAAGCTGAAATGAACTATTCCGCCAGCAAGGGAAACCGCCGAACCGAATATAAGACTTGTTCCTATGACTGTTGAGATTCTAAGGCTGGTGAAGCTTATAAGAAACAGTTCCACTAAAATACCCGCGCCTACTGAACTAAAGCCTACTTCTAAACCTATTAAAAAAGATACAGCGGGTAGAATTGTAATTAGCTTTTCTTCCTTTGTGTGGAAAGGTTTAACTTTCTTAAGAGAAAAGAAAAGATTGGCGGTTGCCGATATAAACACTATGGTTCCTAAAATTACTAAAACCGCGTCTTTATTAATGGACAGAAAATTAATACTGTAAGAACCCAGGAGAACTCCCGGAATGCCACCTAACAGAAGTAGTATGAGAACTCTTTTTTCGTATAGTCCATGTAGAAAGTATAAAAAACCTGTGTAGGACTTTATAATAAAGGAAAAAATCAAAGCTGTCCCTACAGCCACGGAAGGATCAACACCAAGCAAGATAATCAGAAGCGGTGTTGTAACTATTCCCGCTCCGACACCGGTAAGACCTATGAGTAAAGCGACAAGGAAGCCTATAACTATTTCCAAGGGAGTTTACCTCCTTCTAGATTTTTAAGGGAACTGAAAATCCAACTTCTTCACCTATGTTTTGAACTTCCTCAAGTAAATGAGAAACTCCTTTTGAGTGTAAAGCAGATTCTTCTTGTAAAGGTAGAGATATAAAAGAAACTTTCTCTTCTTTTACAAGGGCTATCCAAATCCAATTTTTATTCTCTTTTAAAAAAGCTCTTGATCCGTTGTATTTTCCTTCTTTCCAACCTTTACGCTTTAAAACCTTTTCCAGAAGACCTTTATCAATCTTATTTGCTATGTTTATCGCCATCGTCAAGAACCTCCAACACTTTATCTGCTATTTTTTCAAATCCTCCTGTTTCTAAACTACAGTGCATACCGCATTCCTTGGGAGCGTTTTTCTCCCACCACCATCTTCCCGCTCTTGGATCTTCGTAAGGGGCTACAGGTTTTGTGCAGGGTGCGCAACCTATGCTCTTATAACCCTTCTCATACAGCTCACTGTAAGGAACATTGTTCTTTTTGATATACTCCCAAACCTCTTTTTCCGTCCAATCCGCAATAGGATTCACCTTAACAATTTGGCCGTGATCGTGATCCACTTCTATTTTCATTATGTTGTGTCTGCTCGCCCACTGTTCTCTCCTTAAACCCGTTATCCATGCGGAAACTTTACTCAATGCTCTAACCAACGGCCTTACTTTCCTTACATGGCAACACAGATGTCTAAGTTCTACAGATTTGTAGAAGAGATTTATTCCGTGTTTGTTTACTATTTCCTCTACGTCTGATTTTTCTGGAAAATAAACTTCAATTTTTATTCCGTATTTTTCCTGAACTTTATCTATCAGGGAATACGTCTCTTCGTGCAGTCTGCCTGTATCTACGGTAAATACCCTTACTTGAGGATTTATCCGCCACGCTATATCCAAGAGAACCATATCCTCCGCCTGCCCACTCCAAGCTATGTAAATATCAGGGTGGAAATTCTCCAAAGCCCAGCTTATAACTTCTTGAGCTGTTGCGTCTTCGTATTCAACAGCTAATTCATGAATTTCCAACTCATCAAACTTCATTGTCCACACCTCCTGCAAGAGCTAATATGAATTGCACCTCATCACCTTCTTTAAGGGGAGTTTCAAGTCCTTTTAAATACTTAACATCTTCTTCGTTAACAAAGACGTTTACCGCAGACTTTATTTCTCCTTTCTCGTTGAGAATTCTCTTCTTAACACCCGGATACAGAACATCAAGTTTCTCTATAAGCTGTGCCAAGGTTTGAGCTTCAATCCACAGTTCGGAGAGTCCGCCTGTAAGGCGTGAGAGCGGACCCATCATGCGAACTCGGACACCCTTCTCTTCTGTAACTGTTATGATCTCTCCGCCTCTCATTACTCTGAGCAGTTCTTCTTCTTCTAATTCTCTGACAAATTCCGCTAAGCTGTCTTTGCCGGATTTCCTGAAAGCTGTGATAAGGTTTTTAAGATAGAGCTTTACATCTTCAATTCTTGCTCTTTTTACGATAATCCTGCCAATGCCTGCATTTTTTCCGTAACTTCCGCCCAGGATTACGTTGAGCCCTGTTTCTATACTTCCATCAGGGTGTCTTATATGGGTTGCCTGAAGTCCTATATCACTAAGCCAGTGATGAGCGCAGGCATGAGGACAACCGTCACAGCCTATTAAAATATCACCCAGATCTCCAAGTTCTTTTTCAAGGTAATCTATTATTTCCAAAAGGGTTTCTTTTGCCGATCCTACGGAATAGTTACAGAAAGGATCACTTGTGCAAGCTGTTGAAAGAGCGCGTGTTTTACTTATATCTAAGCTGATACCGTTTTTATTCATAAGGGAAACTACTTTTTCTATCCTATCTTCTGGTATGTTACCCAAGATTACGTTTTGTCTTTGGGAAATTCTTACGGTCAAATTCTCTTCTAAGGCTAAATCAGCTATAGCCAGCAGTTGATCACCTGATAACCTTCCCACCGGGACGGGAAAACCTATGTAGAAAAATCCCTCCTGTTTTTGAGGTCTGATTCCTTCGTGAAATTCCCTTCTGATAGGTTCAGGTTCTCCTTCAAGGAATTCCGGTTCAAAGGATAGTTCTTTCAGGAGTTTTTCTCTAAATACTTCTACTCCAACTCTGTCTATCAAATACTTTATTCTTGCTTTAACAAAGGATTTTCTGTTCTCTGGATCCTTTCTCCATATATCAAGCACAGCAAGCGCTACTTCAAGAACCCTTTCCGGAGGAATAAATATTCCCAGTGGTCTTGCTATACGCGGTGTTGAAGAGAGTCCACCGCCTACCCACACAGCAAATCCTTTCTTTTCTTCCTTAATTGTTCCGACAAAAGCCAGATCGTGAAGTTCTGGGTGATTACAGTGATAGGGGCATGCGGAAAGAGAAATCTTAAATTTTCTCGGTAGATCAAAGTATTCTCTGTGTGAAGAGTCAGAGAAGAATTCTGTAAGTTTGGAAAAGCTCTCTTCTACATTGAAAAGTTCTTCTTTATCTAATCCCGCTACTGGACATGTGGTTATGTTTCTTACAGTGTCTCCACAGGCACCTACTTTGAAAAGTCCCGCTTCTTGCAGAATCTTAAACACTGACGGAACATCTTCAAGTCTTATGTAGTGAAGTTGTATATCTTGCCTGCTGGTGAGTTCTGCGTAGTTGTTGAATCTGCGCGCGAGCTCTCCTACAACTCTGAGCTGATTAGGTGTTATTCTTCCTCCCGGTAGTTTAACTCTTAAAACAAAAGTCCCTACCCGCGGTTTGTCATGATACAGTCCATACCATTGGAGTCTTACCAGATCTTCTTCTGGGACTTCTTCGTATCCTTTTAGAACAATTTGATCTAAATCTTTGATAATATCCAAAGGGTGTTTTTCCCTTTTCAACCGCTCTCTTGGATTTTTACTGTAAACTTCTTCCCAAGTTATACCCATAGCATTGGTTATTTTTGCAATTTTCATGCCAAAAGCTCCTTCTTTTTTTATAAACTGTTACAAGTATTTGCCAGTAGTATGATTTATATCTGGTTATTATGTAATCAATCAGTGTATATTTTTTATTCATGAGAAAAGTAATTCTCTATACTAAGGATAGGAAACTGCACCTTGAAGGTATTTCTTCCGTAGAGGACTTAGATGAGAACGTATCCCATCACATAATCCTGATGGATATAGATACAGTAGGATTTTCTCTTCTTCCCGATTTGAGGGAAGAAAATCTGCTTATAGCTGTCACTGGCAGAACTTTTCCCGGTTACATTATGAAGCTTATAAGCTTAGGCTTTTTTGATGTGCTTCAAAAGCCAGTGGACAAAAGAGAACTTAGGGAAATTCTCCGTAAAGCTTACAAGGAGCTTAAAAGAGAAGGAAGAATAGTATACCTTCCAAAAGACGAGAACGAAAGTTTAAAAGGTGAACTCTGTGAAGAGCTGTGTTCTATAGTGGGTGGTTACAAAAGTATGAAGGAAATACTGAGAATGACCGGTAAAGCTGCAGCGGTGGATTCCCCTGTTTTACTTACAGGTGAGAGTGGAACAGGTAAGGAGCTTTTTGCCAAAGCCATATGGAAACTCTCTTCTCGGTGGAGAGGTCCTTTTGTAGCTGTAAACTGCTCTGCAATTCCGGAGTCTTTATTAGAAGCGGAACTCTTCGGTTATGAAAAAGGAGCTTTTACGGGAGCTGTGGAACAGAAGAAGGGACTTATAGAAAGTGCGAATCATGGTATCTTATTTTTGGACGAAATTGGAGATCTACCTCCTTCTCTTCAACCCAAGCTGTTGCGCGTTATTCAAGAAAGAAAAATAAGAAGGCTTGGGGGAACAAGGGAAATTCCGGTAAACTTCAGACTTATATCAGCCACTAACAAAGATCTGAAGAGATTAATGAAAGAAGGAAGATTCAGAGAGGATCTCTATTACAGGATAGCATCTATTCATATACATTTGCCTCCTTTGAGAGAAAGACGTTCCGATATACAGGATCTTGTTAACTGCATATTGCGTAGAATCAGTAAAGAAACGGGAAAACCTGTAAAAGGATATACAGAGGGATTCTTGGAAAAAATACTCAACTACCCTTGGCCCGGAAATATAAGGGAGCTTGAGAACAAACTCAGAAAAGCAATAGCGGTTAACGTTTCAGGTGTTTTGGGAGAAGAAGATCTTCACATTGATTACGAAACGCAAACGGAAAAGGACGAGTTTGAAGAACACCTCAGGACGGAAGTAAGGAAACTTTTAAGTGAAAAACCAGGGGAAGTTTACCGCGACTTAATGGAAAGAATCTCACGTATAGTAGTTGACGAAGCTTTAAAACAAACTGACGGAAATAAACAAATTGCAGCAAAGCTGTTGGGTATAAACCGTCTTACTCTCAGAAGAAAGTTAGGTTAAAATTACCTTCATGTTTGAAGGATCTATAGTAGCTCTTATAACCCCTTTCAAAAAAGGGGAGGTAGATTACGAAACTCTGGGCAGACTTATAGACTTTCACATAGACAACGGGACTGATGCTGTTTTAGTATGCGGAACTACGGGAGAATCTCCGGTCCTTACTTTTGAAGAACACGACAAAGTAGTAGAATTTGCGGTAAAACATGCAGCGGGCAGGATAAGGATAATAGCGGGAACAGGAGCAAACGCTACTCACGAAGCTGTTCACTTAACAGCCCACGCCAAAGAAGTGGGAGCGGACGCCGCACTTTTGGTAGTTCCCTATTACAACAAACCCACTCAGGAAGGTCTTTACAAACACTTCTCCACTGTAGCCGAGGAAGTAGATATTCCCATAATTCTCTACAATATACCTTCAAGAACTGGTGTGGAAATTTCTGTTGATACCGTTTACAGATTAGCTTCTCAATATCCCAATATAATAGGATCTAAGGAATCAACTCCTAATATGGATAGGATATCCACTTTGATAAAAAAATTAGGAAAGGAATTTACCATACTATCTGGTGACGATTCTCTCACCCTTCCCATGATGGCTCTTGGGGCTAAGGGGGTTGTTTCTGTAGCTGCGAACATTATGCCCGCTGAAATAAAGAAATTGGTAGATTTACTTTTAAAAGGAGATTTAAGAAAGGCTCAGGAAATACACTATTATCTTTACGATCTTTTCAAAGTTCTTTTTCTTGAAACCAATCCCATACCTGTTAAAACCGCCTGCTGGATTCTCGGAATGTGTGAAAAGGAATTTAGGCTTCCCTTGTGTGAAATGAAGCAAGAGAATGAGGAAAAACTCAGAGAAATTTTAAAAAGGTATAACCTTCCTACTGTAAACTGATTTTGGTATGGAATTAAAATTCAAAAAGGGCGATATAATTCTGGATTATTACAAGGTAATTGATGTAATAGGTAAAGGAGATTTCGGAGTAATCTACAAAGTGAAAGGAATAAAAGGAAGGTATAAAGGGAAGATAATGGCTCTGAAAGTAGCTTCAAACCCTTACAGTGTAGAATATCTGTGGAAGGAAGCTCAAACACTTATACTTTTTAACCATCCTAATATAATTTCTTTGCAAAGTTATCTTTACAAAAGGGACAGCAAAGAACTTTACGTCCTATACGAGCTGATGGACGTGGGAGATCTTAAAGAGTATGTCCTTTCAAAGAACGGACTTTCTGAAGAAGAGGCTCTAAAAGTTTTAAGACATCTAATAGAGGGACTCTCCTTTCTTCACAGTAGGGGTTATATCCACAGCGATATAAAGCCAGAAAACGTCTTCGGTAAAAGGGTGTTGAAAAGTATTCTCTGGAAGCTGGGTGATTTCGGTCTTTTGAAAATAAGAGGTTCTGTTTCTGTAATAGACGTTAAAGGAACCTTAGGATATATAGCGCCTGAGGTTTTCAGAGGTGAAATACACAGAAGCAGTGATATTTTTTCCTTAGGCTGTCTTCTTTATTTTCTTCTCTTTAAAAGAGATCCTTTTCACTGCGAGGATAGGAAGGAAAAGATATACAGAAATAAGGAGTGTATATACGAAATACCCGATGGAGTATCTCCCAGAATGAAGAATCTCTTAAGTAGTTTACTTCAGAAAGATTTCAAAAAAAGATTTCGCACAGCACTTGAATTGAAAGATTATTTAATAAAGGAAGGTGTGCTGTGAAATACACCGTAAGAGAATTCTGGAGAGATCAAAACAAATATGCGGACAGAATTTACACTTCGGAGAAAACCTTTGCAGTAGCAGATGGAATGGGTTCCGGTGAAGGGGGTAAACGGGCAGCGGAAAAGGCAATACAGCTGATAAGCAAATACGAACCTTTCAAGAGTATATCCCATCTCAAAAGTTTTTTTATGAAGGCAAATGATAAAATAATAAAAGAAATCGCTCTACTCGGTGATAACCGTGTAGCTGGAACTACCTTAAGTGTTATAACTTTTATAGAAGACAGGTATTTAATAGGGCATGTAGGAGATTCTCGTATATACCTTTTTCGGGAAGGAACTCTTGAGCTTTTAACAGAAGATCAAATAGTTTATAAAAGCGGTAAGAAATACGTTTCGGCATTGGGACTTGATTGGAATCCACGGATTTTCTTAGCTGAAGGAAAAGTCAAGAGAGGAGACGTATATCTTATAATCTCGGACGGAGCTGTTTATACCTTTTCCGATAGCGAATTGGAAATCATTTTCTCTTATGATATAGAAAGCACAGCAGACAAGCTGTTAGATCGTTATCTTAGCACTATACCACAGGAAGATCTTTCCTTCATTATAGTTAGTATAGACTGAGCCGATTATAATTACACGTATGCTTGAAGTTACTTTTCTATCCGCATTTTTGGCTGGGCTATTAGCTTTTCTATCTCCATGCGTCCTTCCTATCATTCCCGCTTACATATCTTACATATCCGGCGTTGGTGCGGAGGAAGCACAAAGGGAAGGAGGAATTTTCAATAAGAAGATCTTCCTTTCCGCTTTCTTCTTTGTCGTGGGTTTTTCCATAGTCTTTACACTCTTAGGAGCTGGGGCATCCCTTGTGGGGCAGTTTCTCAGATCCTATCAAACAGAAATAGCTAAGGTAGGTGGAGGACTTGTTATATTCTTCGGATTACACTTTGCAGGAGCTTTTTTAAGATCCGGCTTTCTTAGGGAACTCATAGGTGTTGAAGCTTTACTTTTAGCTTTTCACCTGTTCGGTTTTATAAGCAGGGAATCCTTTATGAATCTCACGGGAGCGCTCGCAGTAGTTCTTGCTCTATACCTTTTCGGGATTCATGAATACCTATACCGTCAGCTTAAAACAGAAGTAAAGGCGGAAGTATCTTATATAGGAGCTTTTCTCATAGGCACAGTTTTTGCTTTTGGTTGGACTCCATGTATAGGTCCTATTCTGGGTTCTATTCTCTTTTTAGCTTCACAACAGGAAACAGTAAAAGAAGGAGCTTTTATGTTGCTTCTTTTCTCCTTCGGTTTAGGAATACCTTTTCTTATAGCGGGGTTGCTCTTTTCTCTTTTTATAAACTTCGTTAAAAGGTTTAGCAAATTTTTTGGTGTTGTGGAATTAATAGGAGGATTACTGCTAATAAGCTTAGGAATTCTTTTAGTTCTTGATAAGCTGAGCTGGTTTGCCAGTCTTGGAACGGGAATATGAAAACTGTAGTTGTTGATTACGGTATGGGAAATCTTCGCAGTGTAGCTAAAGCTCTGCAATCAAGCGGATTTGAAGAAGTTAAAGTTTCCGCTTATTCGGAAGAGATCAGCTCCGCTGATGTTCTTATTTTTCCGGGTCAGGGAGCTTTTAAGAAGGCAATGGAAAATATAAAAAGAAGACACCTTGTAAAACCTTTACTTTACCATATAGAAAGGGGTAAACCCTTTCTCGGTATATGCTTGGGTCTTCAGCTTCTTTTTGAAAGGAGTTACGAACACGGGCTTACTGAAGGATTAAAGGTATTTGAAGGTGAAGTCTGTCTTCTTCCTGTCCAGTTGAAATTACCTCATATAGGCTGGAATCAGATATGGATAAGGAAAAAAAGTGATATTTTTAAAGAGATAAACAATGGAGAGTTTTTCTACTTTGTTCATTCCTATCATGTAATTCCGCGCAATGAAGATATAATAGCCTCAGTTACAGATTACGGGGTGAACTTTGTATCCGCTATTTGTAAAGAAAACGTCTGGGCTGTGCAGTTCCACCCTGAAAAAAGTCAAAAAAAAGGATTACAACTCCTTAAAAACTTTAAAGATTTCTGCAAAAGGATTCTTTAAAAGGAAAGACCTACATTAGCAAATAAACTGTTGATTTTTATAGTTGCGTCTATGTCTTCAACATCATCAATTCTGAGTTCTTCGTATCTGTAACCTGCTCCTATAAAAACTCCTGCAAATCCCGGTATGGAAATCGGTTGCGCTCTTACTTCCGCAGTAAAGTCGTAGTATCTACTTCCACCGTAGGAAATTCCTCTAAGTTCTCCTATAAGGGAGACAACGGGTAAGTTTACCCCTAAGGACAGGTAAACCATAGGTATGGGAACAGTTGCAGTAGCACTTTCCGTTACCGTTACGTTTAAGTTGTTTTCAGTTCCTGTGATTCTACCTTCAAGTTTCATCAATCTCAAATTAACACCTATTTCGGGATCCAAAAGTCCACCGGTAGCGGTTCCTACTAACGGCAGATTGTAATAAAGTCCTATATCGTAGCGATCTGCTCTAACGTAAGTGTCAAGAGTTACATCAGGTTTAAACTCCACCGTGCCGAATCTAAGAGGTTCAGAGTAACGTCCCTTTCCTTCAAACTCCATGGGCATATACTGTAGGTAAAGATTGGGAAGAAGTGGTATCGGAAGTTCAATCTTGGCTCTTGCAAAAGGTTTTATAGAATCTTCAAGTCCTAAGGTGCTTTCAAGATCAGCTCTAATTCCTATATCAGCGGGATACTGTATGTAACCGGAAGGACTGTGTTTCATTACACCTACGGAAATATCCGCAGATACTAAAGGAACAGCAAGTGAAGTTCCCGCAATGAAAAGTCCCCCTAAGAGAATGAGTTTTTTCATATCGTTTCCAAAAAGCCGAACCGTTAAGTTCGGCGCCGGGCTATTTATACCCCGCCTTGAGCAGATGCCCAGGAACCCGGCTGGCGGCTTTTGGGCATCTTTATTTAATTATATTCGTCACAGCAGTCTATTTTTGAACTTAAGTCCGCTTGGAGATATAATAAAAACCAAGGCCCGGTAGCTCAGTTGGTAGAGCACCCGGCTGAAAACCGGGGTGTCGGCGGTTCGATTCCGCCCTGGGCCATTTACTTTTCTTTAAAAACACGTTGAAATAAAAATCTTACGCATTCTTTCCAGTCAAGTTTTCCCGTTTCCACTTTATCCAACTGTTTTTCCATATAAGCAGTAAACCCGTAGTCTATTAGAAGAGGGAAATTTTCCTTCAGAAATTCAACTACCTTGAAAGCTGTTTCTGTAGGTATAAGGCTTTTTCTGTAAAGGTTAACGTATTTCCTCTCTTTAAGGAGTTTAACTACAGAGGTATAAGTTGAAGGTCTTCCAATTCCGAGTTTTTCAAGAGTTTTTATTAAAGATCCTTCCGTATATCTCGGAGGAGGTTCCGTTTTTTTCTCTTCCACATACACTTTTAAAGGTTTTAGCAGATCTCCCTTTTTCAACAGAGGAAGTTTCTCTTCCTTTATATCGGAAGGATAAACTTTTGTCCAACCTTCAAAATCTTTATATACTCCTTTGGCTATAAGCAGAAGCGGTTTCTTAAGAAAGGGGGAACTTACTTCAATAAAAACGGTTTGCCGTTTTACTATAAGATTAGCCATCAAACTGGCTAGTGTTCTTGAAAGTATTAACCTGTATAAGCTTCGCTCATCTTCTCCGGCAGGTTCCTTTTTCAAAGAGACGGGTCTTATACACTCATGCGCACCTTGAGAAGTAGGTTTTTCTTTAAACTTTCTCAATTTTCCTACGTATTCATTTCCGAACTTGTTAACTATATAGCTCATAAACTCCTGTGCTTTTCTTTTCTCCATTCTGAAACTATCGGTTCGTGGATAGGTTATAAAGCCTTTTTCATAAAGCCTTTGAGCTAAAAGTTGAGTCTTTTCTGAAGAGAAGTTCAACTTGGCGTTGGCTTCACTTTGAAGGGAAGAAGTAATAAAGGGTTTTGGAGGCGGAATTGATTCCATTTCTACCTTAATATCTGAAACAGCGTAGAGTCCATCTCTTATTTTGTCCGCTACAAGCTTTGCTTCTGAAGGATCTTCATAACGTGTTTGGTAAACAGCTGTAAAGTTAATTCCTTCTTTTTCAAAAGTAACCTTAACGTAGTAATACTTTTTCCGTTTAAAGTTTTCCCTTTCTTTTTCCCTTTCTACTACAAGTCTTAGAGCAGGAGACTGAACCCTTCCTGCAGACAGTTTATTGTTTTTCAAGTATTTCCACAGAATAGGAGATACTCTGTAACCTACTAATCTATCCAGAATTCTACGGGCAAACTGGGAGTAAACCATATTCATGTTAACCGCACCTGCTTTTTCTATACTTCTTTTAAGGGATTCGGAAGTGATTTCGTAGAAAACAACCCTTTTTACCTTACCGTTTGAAGTTCTAAGTTCCTTACTTAAAAAGTAGGCTATTGCTTCCCCTTCCCTATCGGGGTCTGTGCCTATGTAAACATTTTCCGCTTTTTGTGCCAGTTTTTTTAAGTTATATACTATTTTCTTCTTTCCTTTTATGTAAACGTATTTTGCTTTTAATGTCTTTTCATCTACCCCTATCTCTTTGGACGGTAGATCTTTTATATGGCCAAGTGTAGCCTTTACAACAAAGCTTTTTCCTAAGAGCTTTTGAATTGTTCTTGCTTTTGTAGGTGACTCAACAATAAAAAGGTTCATACTATTTTCTTCATGGCTTTTTCACCTATTTTTATGTGGAATTCAAGAGTTTTGACTATATCTTCTACCGTCTGCACCGCTTCTTCTAACATTTGTTCTTCGTAATTTTGAAGGGAGCTCTCTATAAATTCTGCAACCGCTTCAATTCTTTCAAGTATAGGTTCTTCGTAGATTACAAGATTTTCAAGAAATATAGGTGTTACCGATTCAATGGCACACAGGAGTAGTGAACTCAAAGAAAGGCTTTCCGAAGCGAGCAAAAGAGCTTGTTCCTTTACGTATTGATCTTTTACGGATTCAAGCTCTTCCAAAACAAAGGCTATTAAGTGGAAGCTGGTGGTGAGTCTTCTTAAAACATCTAAAGCTTTAGGCATAACAGTAGAAGGGGTTTTAGGTAAAACCATAAAGGTGTTTATAACTTTTCTTTGGAAAGAGACTTCCTCTTCTAACTTAGCCAGAAGCAGATAATGGGGGGCTATTTCCATTAGTTAAGAAGTTATACGTATTCCTCTTCCATTTCAACCCTATACTCTTCAACAAGCTCTGTGTAATCGTCAAACCAGTGAGCCGAAGGATTTCTCTTAAAAATCATAAACCTGCCTGCGTTTTCGGGATCTGCAGCACGATGGTATCTGAAAAAGATAAGGTTTTCTGTTCTTCCTAAGATTTCTATTTTTCCCGTTTCGTGAGACATTACATACCTAACTCTGGCAGCGAGTCCCGAAACTCTAAGTCGCACAGTTTCAATTATATCTAAGGTTTCTTCTATTTTGGTGGAGTATGTCTTATTACCAGCTGTCGGTCTGCACTGAAAGAAGTAATAAGGAGGGACTCCTATAAAAGACAGTTCCTCTATAAGTTCTTGAAGTGTATCAACACTGTCGTTTATTCCTCTGAGTATAGGGGTCTGGTTAGTAAGGGGAGTTCCTGTTTCTCTCACCAATCTAACAGCATTACGAGCTTCTTGAGTTATTTCCCGCGGGTGATTAAAGTGATTCATCAAATAAAGGGTTTTATCTGTCTTAGTGTTAAACCACTCAAAAAGCTTAAGCAGAGAACTGTCTTCCAAAACTCTGAAAGGATTTACCGCCAACATTTTAGAACCTATCCTTACAATTCTTACGTGAGGTATCTCCGCCAAAGCACGGAGAATTTTTTCAAGTTTAAAAGTAGCAAGAACCAGAGGATCACCACCCGTCAGTAGAACGTTGTTGATTTCAGGGTGGTCTTTTATGTATTTAATACCTTCATCTACGTTTCTCGCAACCTCGTCGTTATCGTTCATAAAGAGCCTTTTTCTAAAGCAAAACCTACAGTATATTCCGCACACATCTGTTACTAAGAGTAAAGCGGTATCGGGATATTTGTGTTCAAGTCCGTGAACTTTTGTGTATTTACTTTCATTGGAAGCGTCCAACTTACCCCATACTTCTAATTCTTCTAAGGTAGGAATTACTATTCTCCTTATTGGATCGTCTATATCATTCCAATTTATCAGAGAATTATAATAATTATTTGTTCTGAAAGCGAATTTATCTGTAACTTTTTTTAACTCTTTTTTTTCTTTTTCTGCCAAACCTTCCACTAAATCAAGATTTATTATGTATTTTACCTTTCTCTTCATAGTATCCACCTCCTTATGAGTTTGTATTTTGGCGATAAAGAATTACCGCCGGCTTTAGCTGGTTTTATTTTAGGGGAAATTTCAAAATTGTCAACCCTTAAAGATATATAATTTCCTTTTAGAGTATGTTTTGCAATGTTTTTAAATTAAGCTTTATATGTTTAATTGTATATGTAATTTATTCTTGCGGAATAAAAAAAGATCCGCAACCTCTTCCTCTTCCACAGTTTACCCTTTACAGAATAGGAGCCGAAGTGTATGTAGTTCCTAAGAATAATGATATCAGTGTAGAAGGGTTTTTTCGTAAAAAGGGCTTTTTTTTAAAAAAAGAAGAAAAAGCTTTTTGTTTTAAAGTAAAACATTTAAAAGGGAAAAAATTGAATGTCTGTGTTCCCAATGCTTACAGCGGAAAACCCAATGTGAAAGTTGAAATCACCCCGGAAAAGGTAATACTGCATCTGGAAAAAGGGAAAACCTACAGACTTTATCCCTATAAGGAAGGAATTGTTCCCTACCCGTTGGGAGAATTTCAAAAAACTGTTATCATAGGAAGAGATTTTAAGGAAAAGATTTACGCTTTAACAGAGGTCTTTGAAGATTTTGAAAGTCAGCCTTTTGTAATACGAATTCCTCCTAAGGAAGCACCTGTTCCTCCAAAACCGCAGGATCTTTCTTACGTTGTAAGAGGAGGTAAGATATACCTCTACTGGCGTGCAAAAGAAGAAGCGGAAGGTTTTCTTGTTTACAGAAACGGAAAACTTTTAACGGAGAAACCTATAAGGGGTAATGTGTTTGTAGAAGATTTACCCACCGAGGAAGCCTTGTATGAAGTAATTTCCGTTAACCGTTTTGGAAAGAAAAGTTCACCCGCAATTGTCCGCTACAGTCCGTAGTGAGCCGCTATGGCTGCTGATATGGCTAAGACTATATCTTCTTTGTCTATTTCACCTTCTACTTCAAAATCGTAATATCCCTTTTGAATTTTCTCTTCAAGAAACTTAACACCGAAATCCCCTTTGAGAAAATCCGGATCACGGGTTATTTCTCTGTAAAGGGGAATATTGGTGGGAACTCCTCTTACTATAAACTCGTCCAGCGCTCTCCTTGCTCTTGCTACCGCTTTTTCCCAAGTTAACGCCCATACGGTCATTTTTGCAATCATAGAATCGTAGTAAGGAGGGATTATGTAGTCTTTGTAAACACCTGCATCTATTCTGACTCCCGGTCCGCCGGGAGAATAGTAGGCAGTAATCTTTCCCGGTGAAGGAGCAAATCCTCTTTTAGGATCTTCCGCATTAATTCTGAACTCAAGAGCAAATCCCCTGAAGGTTATATCACTTTGAAGATAAGGTAGCGGTTCTCCCATTGCTATTTTTATCATGGCTTCCACTATATCCACCCCGGTTATTGTTTCCGTTATAGTATGTTCAACTTGCAAACGGGTGTTCATTTCTATGAAGTAATACTCTTTTTTTTCAACATCTACAAGAAACTCAAGAGTTCCCGCATTTTCGTAGCCGATTTTCATCAAAGCTTTTACGGAACTGCCCAGTATTTTCATTCTTAAATCTTGAGGAAGTGCAGGAGAAGGAGCTATTTCTATAAGTTTTTGATGCCTTCTTTGAATAGAACAATCTCTTTCTCCGAGATGCACAATATTTCCGTATTTATCACCTAAGACTTGGACTTCTATATGTTTTGGATTCTCAAGGTATTTTTCTATAAAGAGATCACCTCTTCCGAAAAAGGTTTCCGCTTCTCTGGAAGCGGATTCAAAAGCCGTTTTCAGTTCTTCTTCGTTTCGGACTACCCTCATTCCCCTACCACCTCCGCCGTAAGCGGCTTTGAGCATTACAGGAAACCCTATTTCTCTTGCATAGTGAATAGCGTCCTCTGCGGAGGTAATAGGTTTTTCTGTTCCCGGAATAACAGGAAGTCCTGCTGAAGCCATTACTCTTTTAGCTTTTACCTTGTCCCCGAACATACTTATCTGCTCTGCTGTAGGACCTATAAAGGTTATGCGTCTTCTCTTGCAATACTTTGCAAAATCCGGATTTTCCGCCAGAAAACCGTATCCGGGATGAATGGCATCGGCTCCCACTTGCTTTGCCAGATCTACTATCCTTATGTAGTCCAGATAAGCTCTTAAAGGATCTCCGGGAAGGAGATAAGCTTCATCTGCTTTTTTTACGTATAGGGATCTTACATCTGCTTCAGAATATATAGCTACAGTTCTTATTCCCAGCTCTTTACAAGCTCTTATGATTCTAAGGGCTACTTCTCCTCTGTTAGCTATGAGAACTTTCCGAAACATAAGGATTATTATCTTAAATCATAATGAGAAAATTTGTTACCTTTGCCACAGCAGGACATGTTGATCACGGAAAAACAAGCCTTATAAAGGCTCTAACAGGTATAGATACAGACAGATTAGCAGAAGAAAAACGGCGTGGATTGAGTATAGACATAGGTTTTGCTCACCTTGATTTTCCGGAGGAAAGCCTAAGGCTTGAGATCATAGATATCCCGGGACATGAAAGATTTATAAAAAACGCAATTGCGGGATTGGTGGCGGTTTCAGGAGTAATCCTTGTTGTGGACAGTATTGAGGGAGTAAAACCTCAAACAGAGGATCACTTAAAAGTAGCATGTGCTTTGGGATTGAAGAAGGGAGTAGCGGTTCTTACTAAGACAGACAGAGCGGAAGAGAAGGATCTTTTGAACTCCGAAAAAGAGCTGAGAAAACTTCTTGCGTATATGAAACTGGATTTCCCTCTAGTGAAGGTTTCTTCTGTTACCGGAAAAGGACTTGAGGAGCTTAAAAAAACTCTTAAGGAAGTTGCTCTGCAAATAAGGGAAGAGTATAAAGTGAGCTTGCCTCTTCGTATCTTTATAGATTCCGCTTTTACTGTAAAAGGATACGGCACAGTAGTAAGAGGCAGTTGTGTAGAAGGTAGGGTAAAAGTGGGAGAATACGTTGCAATTGAACCTTTGGGAATAATTTGCAGAGTCCGTAAAATCCAAAATCACGGTGTTTTTGTAAAAGAAGCTGTTGCGGGAGAAAGGGTAGCTCTCAACATACCAGATTTAGAAAAGGAAAACATAAAAAGAGGTTTCTGGATTCTAGAAAGAGACACGTATATCAAGAGCAGAACACTTATCGTAAACTCCGACAAGGAAATCAAGCCCGGTAAAACTTACAGATTTTTTTTCGGAATGAAAGAAGTGGAAGGAAGATTCAGACTTCTGAAGGAAAGTGTTTACATACTTAAACTATCTGAAGAAGTTGTTACAAAAAGAGGGGATAGAGTTGTGGTATTGGATTCCTGCGGAAAGCCTGTATGTGGTGTGCGTGTTTTGCACCCTTCTGTGAAGGTTCTTAAAAAGAACTTTATCCGTGGAAATATGCAATATCTCTTTAAACACTTTGAGGTGTATGTTCTCAAAGAAAGAGCTTCTGAAGGAGTAAAGGAAAGCGATATACTAAAGCTCACGAATCACTTACCGAATGCGGAGATTTTAAGCTCTGAAGGAGTTAAGATAGGAAATACATACTACTCCAAAGAATACGTAGTGGATTGTTTAAGAAAGTTAAAAGAACTTCTTGCGGGTAGGGAATACGCTCAAAAAGAGGACATACAAAAAAAACTCGGTGTTTCGGCAGATCTTTTGAAATTCCTTGTGAATTTGACAGAAGATTTTAAAATTGAAGAAGAATTACTTATAAGGGAAGAAAAGGGGATAATTCATCAAAGAGAAATAGATACACTTATTAAACTTACCTCACAAGGCATAAGAAAAGAAGAAGAATTACTCAGTAGCGGCTTTAAAAAAGAAACTATCAAAATAGCTCTTAAAAAAGGTTACATTCACAGGATAGGGGATAATCTATTTCTTTCAGAATCTCTCCTCAGATTCTACGTAGATAAGCTCAGAGAAAAGGGGGAAGAATTCACCCTTCAGGAAGCAAAGTCTGTTTTAGGACTTACAAGAAAGTATTTAATCCCTTTGCTGGAGTATCTGGATCTTCTGAAAATTACCCGCAGGCAGGGAAACAAGCGTTACTTTATAAGAACACCTCCTAAGTCGTAGTCAGAACTCTGATTTATCAGAACCTTTACCATATCTCCTTTTTTAATTTGCTTACCCTTAGTGTCTATATACACAAAACCGTCAACTTCGGGTGCGTGTAGGTAAGCTCTACCTTGCGGAATAAAGGGATTTTCATCACAGTAACCCTCTACAAGCACTTCAAGAGTTTTACCTATAAATTCTCTGTTCTTACCAGCGCTTATTTTTCTCTGAAGATTTATCAACTCTTCCCCTCTTTCTTCTTTCACAGAAGGAGGAATAGGATCTCCCAGATCGTAGGCGTAAGTCCCTTTCTCAGCAGAGTAGGCGAAAACACCTAACCAATGGAAGTGACCTTCTTCTACAAAGGATAAAAGTCTTAGAAAGTCTTTCTCCTCTTCTAAGGGGTATCCTACTATAAAGGTTGTTCTGAGAACAGCCTGCGGAATTTCTTTTCTTATTTTGTATATCAAATTCCTTATAAACTTTTCATTGTATCCCCTTCTCATGCTTTTGAGGATTCTATCGGATATGTGTTGTAGGGGAATATCAAAGTAAGGAAGAACTTTCTGGGAGTTTTTTATAAAAGAAATAAGATCTTCACTCACTTCTGCAGGGTAAAGGTAAAGGAGTCTTATCCAATGGATTCCTTTTATTCTTTCAAGCTTCTCTAAAAGCTTTACAAGGTTTTCTCCGTTGTCTTTTCCGTAATAGGTGGTATCTTGTGATATCAAGTTAATCTCCTTTATTCCTTCTTCCGTAAGGGAAATAACTTCGGATACTATATCTTCAACAGATCTTGAGCGATACCTACCCCTTATAGCGGGAATGGTGCAAAAAGAACAAAGTCTGTTACAACCTTCCCCTACTTTAACGTAGGCGTATCCGGCTGTGGACAGTAGGCGTTTCTTACCTTTTCTTTTTACTTTTAGATCTAAAGAATAAACTACTTCTTCCCAACTTTCTGTTCCGAAAAAGGCTTCAACCTGCGGAAGACTTTTTTTAAGTTCTTCTTTGTATCTTTCAACAAGACACCCCATAACTATAACTCTTTTGCCGGCAGAAAGAATATGAGAAACGGTTTGCAGGGATTCTTCTTTTGCTTCTTCTATAAAACCGCATGTGTTTACAACCACAACATCAGCGGAGTTTATATCCGCTGTTAGTTTTGCACCGCTTTCCTCAAGCTTAGCAAGCAGAGTTTCACTATCCACCAAATTTTTAGCACATCCTAAGCTTACAACAGCAACTTTCATCTTGCTTTCTCTAAAAAGTCCTTTATTCTTTTTATTCCTTCCTTAAGTTCTTTTTCTGGACGTGTGTATGCAATTCTTATAAATCTATCGGTTCTGTTCTTTCCAAAATCCTCTCCGGGGGTTACCGCTACCAAGGCTTCTTTTAGGATTTTAAAAGCAAAGTCAGTGGAGTTTTTGGTATAAGAACTGACATCTATCCAAAGGTAAAAAGCGCCTTTGGGTTTTACAATGTGAAATAGTCTTTTTAAACCGTTGTAAATTAAACTTCTTCTGCGTGCGAAAGTATCCTTAACTTTCTTAAGGTATTTCCAATCAAAAGCCTCAACGGCTGCGTATTGGCTCAAAGTAGGAGCTGATATGAAAACGTTTTGAATTACTATCTCCGCTTTTCTCACCAGCTCAGGGGGAAGAATTAGCCACCCTATTCTGAAACCCGGCATACAGAAGGCTTTTGAAAATCCGTTTACAACAATTGCTTTATCCGAAAATTCAAGGGCTGTGTGTTCTCTCTCTTCGTAAACAAGACCGTGATATATCTCATCGGATATAAGGTATATCCCTTCTTTATCGCAGAAATCTGCAAGCTCTTTCAGACTATTTTCCGAGTAAAGAGTGCCTGTCGGATTTGAAGGTGAAGATATGTGAACAGCCTTTACTTTCTTCCCCGTAAGCATATCCGCTCTTATTTCATAGTTAGTTTCTTCTGAAACGGGTATAAACTCAGGTTCTACGTTTAATAAATAAGCAAAGTTCTTATAGCAAGGGTAAGAAGGATCCGCTATGGCTATTCTTTCTCCGGCTTCCAGAAGCACAGAGTAAGCAACCAAAAAAGCACCGGAAGTTCCCGGAGTTACCGCTATTCTTTCAGGAGAAACATCAACGTTGTATTTCTCTCTGTAAAAAAGAGCTATTCTCTCTCTTAGTTCTTCCAATCCTAAGGAAGGAGTGTAAAAGTATTTTCTCTCTTTTATAGCTTTTTCAAGAGCTTCAACAGCTTTGGGAGGGGGTTCAAGATCGGGTTCTCCTATCTCTAAATGGATAACTTCTCTTTTTCGGCGGGCTTGTTTTAAGATGTCCATTACCATAAAGGGTGTTATTCTATCGGTTCTGTTCATGATTAAAGATTATTGTAGAACGCAACCTCTTGACAAATCAGCGTAATAATCTAAAATAGTTGCGGAGGGTATGGCTAAAAAGGTTTTACTTTTCCTTGTGGCTTTATCTTTAAGCTTTGGAGCTGATTGGGGAAAGATGTTTAAAACAAAACACAACCTTTATAAAGAAGGAGACAAGCAAATCCCAACTTACAGATATGACAGAACAGATTTTAACATTTTTTGTTTTTCCTGCCATATAAGAGCAGCTCCCCATACTGGAAAGGAAAGATTCAACGCTTACGGATACGGCAAAGAGCAATTAAAAAAGGATCATTTCTACCCGCAGGCTCTTGTGTGTTTTTCCTGCCATGACGGTTTTATAGCTCCAAATATAAGTCCCACGAAGTTAGGTGCGCATCATCCATTCTTTGTAACTTACAAGGAAGAAAAATTCGTCTTACGATCTCCCACTACTTTGTTGAGTGGTTGGGTAGGCGCTCAGAGAATTTCCGATCTAATAGAGAGATTTAACGGAACACTTCAGTGTGTTTCCTGTCACGATCCCCATGTTAACATTCCCAGCTTTTTAAGGAGGTCCAATGAAGGTTCTGCGTTTTGTTTGGGCTGTCATGAAAAGTAAGATAATACTTTTGTTTATTCTCTTGTTTTCAATGAGCGCAAAAACGGCGGAGATAAAGTTCTTATACGCTGTATCCGATGCTGTTGAGATTCGCATGGGAAAACCTTACGGAATATGTGCCATGAAAGGAGAACTCTACATAGCTGACACGGACGGACAGCTTCTCGTTTACAGGGAGAAGGATAAAGAATTGGACTTCTTTGAAGTGGACGTGGTTTTAAAAGAACCCTTGGGAATAGCCTGTTTTCCTTCAAAAGGAATAGTGTGTGTTTCCGACGGATTTCACAACAGAGTTTTCTGTTTTGACAAAGACGGTGATACAACTATTTCCTTAGGAAATAAGTCTAAGCTGAAAAAACCCAGAGGACTGTTCGGTGATGACAAAAAAGGATACTTGTATATAACAGATGTAGGCAATCACAGTGTTTTTGTATTTGATCTAAAGGGTAAACTTATAAGATCCTTCGGAGGCAGGGGCCATACAGAAGGTAAGTTTAACTACCCCACCAACGTATGGGTTGACTCCAAGGGAAACGTTTACGTGACGGATACTATGAATTTCAGAATTCAAGTTTTCAATGAAAAGGGAGAGTTTATCAAAGCACTGGGCGGACCCGGTGATACAAAAGGATTTTTTGGAAGACCTAAGGGCATAGGTGTTGACAATAAAGGCAACGTATACGTAGTAGATGCGGTTTTTAACAATGTGCAAATACTTGATCAGAAAGGCAAAGGGATTTACGTCTTTGGTTCGGCGGGAAAGAAAGAAGGGGAATTTTTGCTTCCTGCAGGTCTTTTTATAGATAACAGCGGGAAGCTTTATATCAGCGATCAGCTCAATAGGAGAATTCAGGTATTTCAGGTGACTGGCAAATGAAAAAACTGCTCGTTTTATCTCTTTTCAGCCTTTTAGCGTGGGCTGATGGACTTTTGGAAGTTGTCCCTTCACGGGTGGAATTCGGTATTGTTGAAGCGGGTAAGCTTTCCCAACCCAAGAAAATAAAGATTAAGAACATCTACTCGGGAGATGTGGTTTTCGGAACGGTTAATATAGGTGGAAAAAACTACCTTGATTTTCGTATAGGGGTAGATCACTGTTCTTATAAAATCCTCAAACCCGGTGCTGAATGTGAAGTGGAAGTGTATTTCCAACCAAGGGTTTTCCTCAAAAAAGACGAAAAGATAAAAAAACCCAAGCAGTTAAAAAGGGAAGGTTTATTCGTTATTCCCCTTTCCCTCCTTACAGATCTTGATAAAACTTGGAAGATGGCGATTCCCATAACGGGAACCGCCCTTGTCAGAAAAAGAGACTGATTACTTACCCAAAATGTATTCCGCAAGAGCTTTGAACTCACTATCGGAAAGACCTTTGAGTCTGTCCAGCTGTGGATTCATTATAGCTGCCTTTTCAGGCCAAACCTTTGGAGATCCCTGCCCCTTAAGATAAGCGATCATTGCATTGACATCACCTCCGTATTTGCCCTGAATGGTTTTCAAAGAAGGAGCCATAGGCGTATCTTGATCGGGTTTATGGCAGGCATTGCAACCTTTTGAGTTGAAGATACTCTCACCGCCTGCGAATACCATACCCGTGAGTCCCAACGCCAGAAGAAATCCTTTCATATCCGTACCTCCCGATGATTTTTTAACGCCAGTAAGTATATCACAACCTTAATACATGCGATATTTAAGAGTTCTTAATACACTCTATAAGATTTTTTTATCATTAACTCATTCATTTCTTATGACAACGCAGACACAGAATTGCTTCTCCCGAATAGTCGTTTTGGAAAAAGAATCTGTAATTTGAAGCGTGTGGATTATGACAACCTGTGCAGGCAAGTTCAAAGCCCGGTCTTGCGGGATCAGGTTTACCGGATACAGGATGTGCATCTCCGAAAACGAATCCCACAAGAGGGTGTTTCTCTTCTCTCTTTTCACTATGGCACGTAGTGCACAGATCGTTAGTTTGTTTCTTCAGGAAAAATCTAACATCTTCAGAATGGGGATTGTGACATATATAACATCTGCCTGTGGAAGGGGGTCCGTGCATATACTTTTTGCTATACCATATATTCTTCTTGTCTCCGTGACACATAAAGCATGTATCACTTATGGGTTCTTTCCATGCGTATTTTGATCGCTCTCCTCCTGTATGGCAAAGAGTGCAACCCGCAACGGACGGTGGGTGGGGAAATTTTCGGTTGAGAATATTACCGTGACACTGCTTGCAATTTTCAGCTCCGACAGCTGTATTTGACTTAGATTTATGACATTCAGCACAGAGAGCTTCACTTTTGCCTTTGTGAAATCCCGACACTTTGAAATCCTTCGGTGGAGTATTACCTGCGGGAAATACCTGCGAAGCCATAAATACCGGAATTACTTTAAGTTGAACCTTACCGTCTTTCCCTGTTATCTCTACCCCTATGCGGTTCTTACCGGGAATTATCTTTACAGTTTTGCAGTAAATTTCCTTGTCTTTTTCCAGCTTAAGAGTGATACTTTCCGTTTCTGTTCTTATAACAGCTTTACTTGTCTGTGCGGGGTTTAGCTTTACCACAACCGAGATATACTCCTCACGGAATATACTCTTGGCTTTGGGAGTTATAACTTCAAAAGCCCAACCAATAAGAATACTACCTAGGGTTAACAACAGGCTTAACCCTATCATAGCCCCTCCTTGGATGACATAATGGTCCGCAGAAGCCTCCGTTTTTTGTGGGTGTGTAATTTAAAGGGAATTTTACCTTCCCGAATTCAGTGTATTCCTTAAGATGATGCGGGAGTCCATTTGTAGCGTGCCAGTCGTGGCAATCTCTACAAGTTATCCCTTTGTCCTTATTAACGTGTATGTAGTGTAAGCTCAGCTTCCCGTTGCGGAATCCCGTTACCGTGGTTTCTTTTTGAGTAAAAGGTGTTGCATCGTGACACATAAAGCATATATAGTTGTCCTTACTGAAGGAAGAGTAAAAGCCCGAAGGAAAAGATCCCTTTAAAATTCTGTAGTTTTCCGAACCGTGGGGATTATGGCACATTACACAGTCTCCCCATTGGTTCGGTCCGTGAGGATCCTTGTTCTGTGCAAAGTGCTTTGCCATGTTCTTTATTCTCTTACCGTCTTCTTCTCTTGCCATAACCTTGTCATGACAGGAAAGGCACAGATCCTTAGGTATTGCGTATTTAAGATACTTAGGGTGATCGGAACCGTGCGGATTATGACAGTTAAGACAACCCTCCCTTATCAGTAAAGCACTGTGTTTGTTCGGAGAGTTGTCCCGCACGTCTTTTATCTGAGGGTGGCACATAAAGCATATCTCTTTCTTGGGCATTTTTAGTCTCAGCTCGTTGTTTTCGGAATGGGGATCATGACAAGCAGTGCAACCCATAAGCTTTACCGGAGGGTGAATGTTGGGTTTTGCCATCAATCTCTGAATACTTGGGTGACAGGAAAGACACAGTTCATTCAGAGAGTCCGCTTTCAGCAGTTTGGGGGTTCTGGACTTGTGAGGATCATGGCAAAGGGTGCAGGCACCTGCTTTAACGGGATTGTGAACTACCTTTTTGTCATCTTTTCGCGGGTGACACATGTAGCAAAGATCCGGAACTTTGACTGTAAGAGCCTCACTGTAGCCGTCCTTTGTCTTTACATGGCACATAGAACAATCACCTGTTTGAAAGGGAGGATGAATAACTTCGCTTCCCCACACCAAACTCAGCACAACCGTTAAAATCACAGTTATTATCACGGCTTTGTAACCTCCCGAACCCTGTTCTTATTTATAAAGGCAAGAGCGGATAAACCTACTAAGAAACTCAAAGCTATGTAAACCCAACGGGGAAGAGCGAATTCTCCGGAAGCGTAGGAGTGAAGCCCAGAAAGCAAGAAGTTAACTCCGAAGTAAGTCATCAAAACACTCAAGTAAGAAAACATAGAAAGAAGCAAGAAGTTGTAAATGGAGTAAAAAGGTGTGTATTTCAAGTGTAGAACAACGGCGTAAACTAAGATTGTCACCAGCGTCCACGTTTCCTTGGGATCCCAACCCCAGTATCTACCCCAGGATTCATTAGCCCATACCGCTCCCAATATATTTCCTATGTTCAACAGAACAAATCCTATAAGCATAGACATTTCCGAGGTTTTTGCCAGCTCTTTAAAGTTAACCTTTTTTGCCCAGCCCGCAGGCAGAGCCATAAAGAGTAATCCCACAAAACCCAGTATGGCGGAAAGACCCAAAAAGCCGTAACTTGCCACCGTTACCCCCGAATGGAATATAAGCCAGTAGGATTTTAACACAGGAACAAGAGTTGTGATCTGCGGATCTAACCAACTAAGGTGAGCTATAAAGAGAAAAGCACCTGTCATAAGAGATCCCGCTAAGAGAGCAAAGGATTTTTTCATAAAAATAAGACCCGCCAGTGCTGCGGAAGCTCCTATGAAAACTATAGACTCATAAGCATTACTCCAAGGTGCGTGTCCCGCTACATACCATCTGAGACCTAAACCTACTATCAGAGCAAAAGTCATAAATCCGTAAAAGGAAGCTAAAGCGGTTTTTAAGATCTTCAGTTTTTTACTGTCGGGTTTAACAGCTTCAGCTATCAAGATAAAGAAGAACAGAACTCCCATAAGCAGAAAAGGTAGTATGGATCTTTCAAATATGTTCAGTTTGTTGTAAAGGAGTTCCATATCAACCCTTCTCTCCGATAGAACAAGATTTCCTCCTTTGGTTTTTTGATACTCTTTTATTTCTCTTAGAGATTCTCTGAAAAGATTCCAATCTCCTCTGTCCACTCCCAAAAGAACTCCCATAAAGAATTTCCTCATAGTCAGAGATATTTTTTCCACTTCTTCTTTTGGAAACTTTGTAACCGCGGTAGCTACTCCATACCAGGTTTTATTGGGATCTCCTTCAAGGGGAAAGATTCGCGGTATTTCGCCTGTGAATACCATAAAGAGAATACTCAGTCTTTCCGCTATTTTAAGAGCTTCTTTGTCTTTTTTTGTTCTTTGAGCGGGTTCTTTGCGATTCGCTTCTTCGGTTTCCTTTGCCAGCTTGTAAGTTCTATTGGGTGCAATGGCGTCTAAGTAAGCAAAGTATTTATCCGAAGGCAGAATTCCGAGTTTACTTTTGAGTTCCGGGTGATCCACTTTAACGATAGGAAGGACTTGCCAATGAAGGGGTAAAGCCATCATTCCCAAAAGAGCTTGACAGGGAGTAAGTCCCAGTATTTTCGGTTTTCCGTGAACTTTGTTGGCTATTTCAATAGCAAGAGTATGAAGAGTTTCCATTCTCCCGTCCGCTGTCTGAACTGTCAAACGGCAAAACTCTTCCGCTACCTTTTTGTCAATTTTCCTTACTACTTGCAGAGCTTCGGAGGGATTAGCAGGCGGTTTTGTGGGGAAGCTCCAACTCAGCATGGGAACAAAGGCTATTAAAAGAACAAATATCTTTCTTAACCTAACTCCTAACAAAGCAACAAGACTGAAACACAGAAGTGTATATCCCGCATAGGTGGGAAGCACTCCCGGATCTCTGTTAACGGACAGGATCGTTCCCCTTTCGTCCGGATCGTAGGACATCTGGAAAAATCTATAACCTCTGTAATCAAGAGTATGGTTCATGTATATTCTGTAAGGGAATGTTTTTCCCTTTTCTCTGTCTATCACTACAACTTTACTCTCGTAAGAAGAAGGGGCGTTTGATCCCGGATATCTCTCTATTACGAAATCTTCAAGTTTTATATAAAAGGGAAGTTCTTTTACTTTCTGTCCGTAGGCTATCTCTAAGGAAACATCACCGAACTCAAGACGTGTAGGTAGATACGTAAATCCTCCTTCTTTTACAAAGACAAGATCGGCAACTTTTTCTTTTCCGTTGTAGTTTACTTTAAGTTTAAGTGCGGATATATGCCTTTCTAAGTTACCCTTTATTTTTTCCCTTGTAATCTTAAAGTCTCCTTCTTTTAAAGAATCCAGGAATATAAAAACTATTCCTTCTCTTCTGTAAACCTTTCTCTGTTCTAAGGGAAACTCTTCTCCCGCTATTATATCTCCGCCTTTTTCTCCGTTCATCTTAAACCATTCAACTACACCATCAGAAACCATGTAAGGTTTTTCTCCTTTAAAGAAAACCTTTATAAATCTCTCTCCCTCTGGCGGTTCTTTGCCAAAGTAAAATCGGAACAAACGCGCATCGTAGACACTTCCGGGCTTTAGGGGAACATCGTATCCTCCCTCTAATACAAGGTGGACTACCGGATTTCCATCTTTTTTGGGAACAACTTCCACTTTTGCAATGGGCATGTAATCAACCGCTTCAATCTTTACAACACTGTCTCCTAAGGTAAACACTTCACCAAAGCCGGGTTTAGTGATGGGGGATATTATTCTCTTTTTACTGTCCGTGTAAGTTTTTCCTTCCTTTTGAAGTTTAACGTGAAAATAGTGATCGTATGAGACGAGTTTATTAACAGTTTGTCCTTCTCTGATGTGAACTGTTCCCTCTTCTCCTACATACCTTGTGAGAGCTGCTCCTGCGAATATAAGCAGGAAAGAAAAGTGAACCGCAAACAGAGGCAGCTTTTTCGGACGCCAGAGTTTGTATCTGTATATATTTCCCAGTGCGGAGATAGTTATCAGAGTAATAACGGCTTCAAACCATCTGGTATTGTAAACCGCTTCCCTTGCCGCATCTCTTCCGTAACTGTTTTCTATAAAAGTAGCAACAGCAGACGCTATTGCAAATACACTCAAAAGCACAAGTGTAGTTTTCATAGAAAAGAAAGCCTTTATGCCAAGGGAAAGCAGTCTCAGGACCGCTTTCCTCTCAATGCCTATACTCTGTGGAACTTCCATCTTTTTTAACCTCCTTAAGGATTTCTATCTCCTTTATTTTCCATTTTCCTTCCTTTTTTTCAAGAATGTATCTTATTTCATAAAAAATCTCCTGTGGTTCAAGTGCGGTTTTACCCGAATCCGTGTAAATATAACTGTATTTCCACCTTTCTTCTGTAACAACCACAGCTCTTTCTGATTTTTCCCTTATTTCTTTGAAGTTCAAACTTATCAGTTCAGCTGAAGGAGAATAGCCGGAAAATCTCCACGCGTCTAACCATATCTGAAGCCTTCTGGCAATTTTTTCTTCTACAATCTCGCTCACAAAAACGTTCATTCCAGTTTTAAAACACAAAGGCAGATTCTTAAGATAAAGGGATACCACTTCCTTAGGTTCAAGGGAAAGACTGACAGCAAGAACAAGACCTGTTATAAAAACCATCACCAGTTACACCAATTGGGAAGAGTAGCAGGCATGTTAAACTCTCCACAGTCGCTAACAAAGGGAGAAGAAGGATCACAGTCCATTCCGGTTGTATTACTTCCGTGACACATCATTCCCATTGTGCAATCACTGTGACCTGAAGCGGCATCTGATCTATCTCCTAAATTCCAACTTCCGCCGTCGTAATCTTTAACCCAACCCCATAGCTTAAGCATATAGTTACCCGCAGGATCTTTGTAATTGTAAGGTTCTGGGAACCAGCAGTATCCTAAAAGGCGGGAAACGGGAGATCCGTGGGGAATTGCTACATGACACTCAACACAAGCAGCGGATTCCATAGCCCATATGTTTGAGTTGTGGGGAGATACATTGTTCATTATCCAAGGAATGTCGTGACAGTTGTTACAGAACAAGTCGTTGTAGTTTTGATTCCCCGCCCTCAGATCTCCTGGAGTGAAAAAGTTACCGTTAGGATCAAGGGGCCAGTATTTACCCGGACCTTTGAGCATAAATCTTATATTAGAACCGTGCGGTCCTCTGGGATCTCCACCTGCTTCATTTACAGCACCGTGACAATCGGAACAATACATAGTGGCAAGTCCTACGCTACTTTTCCAAGGTTCTCTTAAAGCCTGTGCGGGTAACTCTCTCGGGTTGTATGATCCGCTTCTACTGGCTGAAGCAACTGTAACCGGGTGTCCAGAGGCATTGTTAGGGTTAAACTCAGCAGCTACATCGGTCAGTTTATAGGGTGTTCCGTCAGGTAGGGTTCTGCCGTCCGAGAAGGTATATCCGGTAACCCACTTGGTAGCGGTTCCCAACGCCCAGTAAGAGTGACATTTCATACAGATTTCGTATTCATACTGTGCCTCTTTTAATACCGTGTAGTTTGTAGGTTGAGTTCCGCTTGCTGTCCACGTAGGTCTAACTCCGGTTACACCCAGAAGAACATTAGAAACTTTATTATCGGGATTTTGAGGATACCAACCCGCATTAAAAGCATCTCTTGTATCTGCGGGTGTGGCGTGATTTCCCGGTGTTGCTTTATGGGGATTGTGACAGTCAACACACTCCGCATGTTTGTAATTATCAAAAGTTATTCCCTTGCTTCCTGTAGGGTATGGAGTAATTCCTGTTCCGTAAAGGACGTCCAAGTTAGTGTGCATTCCCGAAATAGTTGTAACAGGGTGTTTGTAAGGAAGTCCGAAAAGAGGCTCTATAATCTTTGCATTATTAGCTCCTGTGCCGTGACAGGCGGAAGTGTTGTTCGCTCCCGCCGCACCTTGGAAACAAGTCTGTTCCTCCGCCCATCTGAGAAGATAAGGAACTCCCTGCCCTTTATGAGGTGTATGGCAGTTCACACAACCCAAGGCGGACACCGTATTCACACCGTATTTAGCGGAAACCGCAGGATCGGAATACGTATTTGTAGCTGTTGCGTGGGCGCTCGTATCCCAACCTTGTCTTACATGGCAAGAAGTGCAGGTTGCCAAAACGTTTTCACCGAAAGTGGCACCCGTATCTATTCTTAAGAACTTGGGATTGACTGTGGAATTGTATCTGTGGGGATCGTGGCAAGAAGTGCATTCCACGTAATTAGCACCTCCGTAGTTGTAAAGCTTTATGGGAGGAGAAGGTCCGGGAGAAGCCAGTTCTATATTCACGGACAACCCTCCTGCGGTGAAATTTCCCGTCCTGTATTCTATGGCAACGGGGTGATGTCTGGTTAAATCTGTTCCTATATAACCTTCTTCTGTTGTAGGCATTGTTTCCGTTGTAGGATCTACACCTGTCATTGCTATTGTCTGTCCTATATCAAAGAGATTTGTTCCTCTTACCCAGTAAACCGCTCCTATGGCTACCGTCCCGTCGTGACAGGAAAGGCACATGCGGGAAACTATACCCGGCTGTCCTTCCACCATAGCGGGTTGCTGGGGAGAAGGGTATCCTATTCTCTGTATAAACTCACTGTTGTATAAGGTGTAATTGGCGGTTGATAAAAGATGATTCCAAAGGGGAACTCCTACCTCTTCATGATGAGGTATATGACAAAATACACATATTTCTGTTTCCGATACAGCTTTTATTGTTCCCGGTCCCGTTACAGAAAGATTATGGGGAGAATTTGAAATGTCGGAGGCTATAACCGCTCCCACAGCAAACATTAACACTAAAAGGAGCCTCATATCAATCACCTCCTAAATACCTCAAAATAACAATCCTTGCGTTGTAGGAGTCCGCCACGTATATAGTTTTTCCCTTTATAAATATATCCATGGGAAAGGCGAACTCCCCTTCTCTTTTTCCGAATCTGCCCACTACAAGCAGGAGTCTTCCCTTTCTATCAAAGATCTGCACAGCGGATAGAAGGGAATCTGCAACGTATATGTGTCCTTCTTTGTCAACAGCAATGCCCCGCGGATTGGCAAAAGTTCCTATGGTAGTCCCTCTTTTTCCAAAGGAAAACAACTCCTTACCTTCTGGTGACAAAATCCTTACCTTGGCATTCAGGGAATCGGAAATATAAAGGTTACCTTCGTTGTCAAGACTTAAATAAGTGGGTCTGTTGAAGTTCCCCTTTATTTCGGAGATTTTATCTCCCTTAAGGTTGAAAACGAATATCTTGTTTTGAAGGGTATCTACTACGTAGAGAACTTTTCTCTTTTTATCCAAGGCTATACCTGTGGGTCTGGTAAGGATTCTGTCACCTACAGTTCCTATTCTTTTCCCTTCTGAAGAAAGAACAAAAACCCTTCCCAGAACAGAATCGCTTACGTATATTTTCCCTTCCGTATCCACCGCTATATCAATGGGAGATGAAAAACCTCCCGCTATATGGATTTCCTTCTTTTCAAGATCAAAGATAAAGACGGATCTTGTTCCCTGATCCGCAACTACAAGCATTTGATCACTCGCATACACTCCCGAAGGTTTTAAAAGTCTTGTCTGTTTTTTCTTTCCGAAAATGAAATCTTTAATCTTTTCCCAAAGACTTTTCTCTATTCCGAGATCTTCCGGTCTTTCTACACTTTTTACGTATTCTATCCTTGCCTTCTCCGGTGGAGGTGGCCAAACAATTTTAGCCCAAAGCGCTGTAAATATAAGAAGTCCTACAAGCAGTTTCATCTGAGTTCAACCTCTATCATCTTTCTCGTATCCTTACCTAAGTAGGGTATTAGCTTTTTCACTATTACAGGAATGGAAGTTCTTATATCGGGAGAGTAGCTCTCGTAAGAAACTTCCCCTGTCCAAAGCAGGTGTTCTTTTTTTTTGAGTCTTAAGTTTATCCAGTGAACGTAGAGAGTTTCTACATCGGTGTAATAGTAAGTAGTGGGAGGAGGGACAAGGGTGTAAATTTCCGGAATTGCCTTACCTTCTTCTAATCTGTATGCCAAGAAGGTTATCGCTTCTGAAGGACCGTAAACTATGCGCGGAACATACATCTGTTTTGGTGTAACCCCGTAGTGATATTCAAGAGTGTAGTCTGTGCAATCGGTGGTTACCTTTACTCCTGATTTACGAAGAGCTTTAACAATTTCCGACTCAACGAACTTATCCATGAGCGGATTTTGAATCTTTCCGTATCTTTTAAGACATACGGAAGAAATATCCTTCGCACTTCCTATGGTGCTTATGTAAGCTTTAGGAGCGCAAGCAAGGAGCAGGCTAAAAATTACGAGTAATCCTAAGACTTGTGTAATACCTGCTCCTTTCATAGCTGAAATCATTTCTGAATACCTCCTTGTTATAGCCGTTATCCCAAACGATAGAAACTTTTCTGAAGTTGTAAGTAGCTCTTAAAGTTCCCCTTACTGTGTAATCGTTATCGTAAAGGGTATCCCTGAAAACGTTCATGGAAAAAGCTATGAAAAGTCTTCTTGTAACAAAGAAATTTCCCGATATATCCGTATAAGGTTTTACACTCTCGGTTTCGGTATCCATAATTTTCCAGTAGTCAATTCCCATACGGCAGTTGAGGACTATTCTTCTGAATACTCTTCCCTGCCACGATATAAAGTTTCCGGATCTGACCATTTCATATTTATAATCGTATTCTTTAGACTCACTTTCTGTATAAGTGACAGAGTGATTGAAGTTCAAAGTTCTGCTTAGTCTAATTCCCAATCTCTCAAAAGCGTTAAAAGTGGTTGAAGCTTTTTCTCCGTCTTTGAAAAGTTCGGACTGAGACACACTCAAAGAAAAGGAGGATCTGAGAAATTTTATTTCCTTCCGCATAGTGCCAGAGAGTGAGTAAGAGTAATAGTTTCTTTCTTCCGTATCCCACCACTTGGAGTAAGATCCGGAACCGGAAAAGCCTAAGTTTAAAGTTTCAGTAACAGCTTTGTTGTAAGAGAGTCCAGAGCCGAAAGAAGCGGATCTTGTCTCTTCTAAGGCGAAAAAGCTTGCATTCTGATTCAGCAACCAGTTGTCGGTTATTCTGAAGTTCACGTTTTCGGAAAGAGCGTAGTAATCTGTATCCACCTGACCTCTGTATTGGTTGAAGTTCGCAAAAAGCCCCATGTTAAAACGCTGATTGGGAAAGTAAGAAAAGCTCAGATTTTCCGTATAAAGTTCATACTGTCCTATAAGAGTTTCGTAGTAACTTGCCCGTGCGCTGAGGTTCCAAGTCTTCCTTGAGAGTCCCAGATCCGCCCCGAATCTTTTACTCTTGTCAATATAAGTGTAAAAGGGAGAAAAGGTTTTTGTGTCTATTTCCGTGTATGAAGTAGAAAATCTACCGCCTTGAGCGGTGTAGTTGAAAGAAGCTAATCTCTGCTTGGTTTCGTTGTGGTAATCAACTCCTTGTATAAGGGAATCTACATCAGATTCCGTGTGAGAAAGGGTTATATTAAAGTTCCTTCTGTTAAGAGTTACGGAAACTCCTCTTGAATCTATTTCCGTATCCACATCTTGTTGAAAAGTCCCCGCTATTATCCTTGTAGGCATATAAGTGCGTGAGGCAAACAGATGAATGGGTAAAAGAGTTCCTTTAAAAAATCTAAGGTTTACAAAATAGCCGAATCCTTTAAGAGTTGTTGTGGTTTTTGTGCCTTCACTCTTATAAGTGGATTTGTCTATTTTAAAGTCCCCTCTTATGTCAAAACTAAAAAGGCGTGGAGAAAGACTAAAACCGCTGAAACCTAACTGATAGTTTTGTGTAAAAAGGTCCCGATCTATTGTTAACCTATAACCGTTTCTGTATTTCCAGTTTTCCTTAGTATATCCGAGTTCTATTTTTCCGTAAAAGCCTCTTTCTTTTCCGATAATAGGATAGGAGAAAACCGAAACGCTTAAACTCAGCATTCCCACAGCCACCGCCCAATTTCTTGTGTGCATTTGTCTCCGCCATCTCCGTCAATCTTCAGGATACTTAATATACTGGAATACCTGAACCCTCCTGTTAAACTGATCTACTACGTATATTCGGTCGTTTTCGTCAATGTATAAGCCTGCAGGCAGGTGAAACTGTCCCGGTCCGCTTCCCGCATGTCCCACAAACAGCAAAAGCCTACCTTCCTGATCAAAAATCTGAAAGTTATCAAAGGCGGCGTCTGCTACGTATATATGCCCCTCGCTGTCTATCCCTACTCCTTTAGGTCTGTAAAAGTCACCGGGTCTGTTTCCCGCCTGTCCGAATTTTCTGATAAATTTTCCTTCAGGTGTGAAAATCTGAATCCTGAAGTTAAAGGTGTCCACTACTACTATGTTGCCGTTTCTTCTGTCCACCGCTATATTGGTGGGGTAGTTGAACTCTCCGTCCGCGGATCCTCTTTTGCCTATGGTCATTATGAGCTTACCGCTTTCTATGTCAAAAACCTTTACATTGTGTTCTCCCGTATCAACTACGTATATTCTGTTTCTCTTCTCATCAATGGCTAAACCGGTGGGTCTTTTGAGTTTGTTCTTTCCTATTCCCATAAGGAATTTTCCTTCTTCGTCTATGGCGTAAACCATACCTCCCTTTGCATCGGACACCCAAAGCCTTCCCTTGTTGTCTCCCGCTATGTTAACAGCACCCATAAATCTACCTACAAGCTTAACCTCTTCTTCTTTGAGATCAAAGATAAAAACCGTGTTGAAGGCTGTATCCACTACGTATATTTTTTCACCCTTAGCCCATACACCGTATGGTTTCATAAGCTCAATCTTTACAGCAGGCTCACCCAGTAAAGCACCTAAGATATCTACTTTTTTAAAGTCAGTTTCTCCTCTGTAACTGGCTATGTATTTAATACGGGGTTTTTCGGGAGGAGGAGGCCAAACCCAAACCTCCTCCTTCTTAGGTGCGCAAGATGCAAGCAGAAAAGCAATTGCTAAGATAAAACACTTTACACCGAGTTTTCCCGTCTCCGTTTGCATACTCCTTAGGGTGGCATCGGTCCCTTGGCATGGCAAGTTAGACAAATGGCACTGTCCGCGTTTCCTCCAACTCTACGCAAAAACAGAGGATGCTGACCACCGCCTGCTATAGGATTATCCGCATGCGGATCGTGACAAGAAGGACACTCAACTTTTCCTCCCCTCAGGAGATCACCTATTGTCGGTCCCGCAACTCCGTCCGAATCTCTTACAAGCCACGTGCCGGTAAGTGATGTAGTAGTTTGTCTCAAGCTACCGGGGTTCTGATCCGGATCAACATTAGGAGCATTGTAGACTATAGATATTGGGTGATCGTTTGTAAGATCTGTTCCTATATTGGCGTAACTGTTGGTAGGCATAGGAACAGCTACACCTCCACTCCAAGTTGTTCCCCCATCTGTTGTCATTGATACGTAGTTTATGGGAGATCCGAGTCCTCCACCCGCACCGTCAAGTCCTGCACCGGGTAGGTTGACTATTGAGTTTATAGCTGTTACACCGTCATGACAGGAAAGACAAGCTTTTGAAGGAGCATTGGGTTGTGCATCAGTAGATGTTCCGGATACAGTTGTGCCATACATTGTAAATGTGGAAGCGGTAGTTTCCTTGTTCCAGAGGGGAGCTCCAGTAAACGCGGTATTGGAATGGTGAGGAGTGTGGCAGAAAACACAAACTTCATTAACGCTTTGAGATCTTATAGTAGCAGCGGTGTTAGAAGCTCTAAGATCGTGCTTAGATCCCATTATGTTGGAACCGGCAAAGACAACACCACCTGCCGAGAAGATACCCAGAAGCAAAAGAGCTTTCCTCTTCTTCATCGCCGTCACCTCCTTGATTATATATTAATTTTTTTTAATATTAAAAGAATTAAAAATTTCTTTTCCGATTTATAAGTCTAACTTATCTGTTAATAGCTAAATATTATAGTAAATCTTCCGATTGTAATATAATTAGTTTTCAGAAACTTATATGTGCTTTAAAGGACCAGTAAAAAGGCTTGATTGCTTCCTGCTTATAACCATTTCCTTGGTAGCATTACTGGTTTTTTTAGCTATTTATCTTTTTGTTTATAACTCAACGGTTTTTCTTATTAAAGAAAACAGCGAAACTTTTGCAAGAGCTGTTGCAAGACAAACCTTTAACGATATGTTCCAGCTCATGAGAAGAGGTTGGACAAGAGAAGAACTTCTTCAGTTTTTAAAAGGAATTAAAACAGCTCATACTGATATTCAAGTAGATGTAAACATATACAGAGGTGTGTTAGTAAGAGAACTCTTCGGAGATATAGAAGAACCACCCCCCAGTGAGTATGTGGAAAAGGCTTTTAAAGAAGGCAGAGAAATAAAGGAAGACAGAAACAACATTCTCTACTACGCTTATCCTCTTAAGGCAAGAGCGGAGTGTTTGCGCTGTCATGTAAACGCCAAAGAAGGAGATGTTCTGGGAGTTATAGAAATACAGCAAGATCTGACAGCGGTTATGTCCGCTCTTAAAAGGAAACTACTTGTAGTAGGTCTTTATATAATTCCCATACCTCTTATAGGTGCGGGTATTGTTCTGTTTATATTTAACCGCAGGGTTGAATCTTCTCTGAGGAAACTCAACGAAAGTGTTGAACATCTTCAAAGTGTATCTGACCTTAAAACTATAAAGGTTAACGAGATAAACTTCGGTTTTGAAGAACTCAACCGCATAGGAAAAAGCATAGGAAAGCTTACCGACAGATTAAGGGAAATAGCGGTAGACAAAGATATTCTTGAATTTGAACTCTCTCTTTTGGAGAAGTCTGTTCTTACTTCGGAAGCAATAACAGACTGGAAGGATTTTTTTAAATCTGTTTTAACGGAAGTTTCCGATGTTCTTGATTTTACCTATTTTATGGTGATTTCCAAGGAAGAGAATGAGTCCTTTGATGTTCATCTTTTCTGGTGCTGTAACTGTTATGAAGAGGAATCTTTCAGAAAAAGCTCGGAGAAAAGAATAATAAATATGCTCAGGGAAATGAAGTTCTGTTCTTTGAGGACTCAAATAGAGTTTGAACACATTCCCTTGGATACTGTTAAAAGAGTGAACAACTGCGAATTGTTAAAGCTCAGGCTTAGCACAAAACGTCTTTCTCTGAAAAAACCTTTTATGGACATACTGGTAGGAATAGCGGTAAGGGAAGAGGAAACAGTCAGAGAAGCGAAGGAACACGCTGTAGAAGGGCTTCTTACCACTCTGCTGAACATTCTCGGATCTATAAAGGCAATCAGCAAATACACGGAAAAGTTGGAATACTTTGCAGCAAGAGATCCCCTAACAGGACTTTACAACCAGCGGATTTTTTGGGAGCTATTTGACTATGAGATAGAGAGAGCAAAAAGACATAACTACAGATTTTCTCTTTTCATAATAGATCTGGACAATTTCAAACTCATAAACGACGTTTACGGTCATAACTTTGGAGATCAAGTTCTTAAAGAAATAGCACAAGTTCTTGAAAAGATCTTTAGAAAAGAGGACATCATAGCACGCTACGGAGGTGATGAGTTTGCGGTAATTTTACCCTACACGAATTCCCAGCAGGCGGAGAATATCGCAAAGAGATTAGTTAAAGCCTTTGATGAACTTTCCATAGAAGCTCCTAACGGTAAGATAATCAAAGTAACGTCTTCCATAGGTATAGCGGTTTTTCCGGATCACGGACAAGATTCAAGAGATCTGTTTATTTTAGCAGACAGTATGCTCTACAGGGCAAAGGAAGCAGGCAAGAACAGATACGTTATACCCCAGGAGCAAGATATTGCAGCGGAGCAAGAGCTTGTTAACAAGAGTTTCTTTATATTAGAAAGGTCTGGAGAGATTAAGATTGTTCCCTTCTTCCAACCTATACTCAATCTTAAAACACAAAAGACGGAAGGGTATGAAGTTCTGATGAGAGTTGAACAGGAAGGGAAAATCATGCCCGCTTCCGATTTTATATACACAGCGGAGAGAACCGCTTCTATTCACAGATTAGACACTTCCCTTATGGAAAGTGCATTGGAGAAGGTTGTAAGGAAAGATTGCAGTCCTTTGCTGTTTTTCAATCTTTCTCCCAAGGTTTTGATAGTGGAGGAGTTTCTAACAAATGTAAAAGAAATAATAAAGAGTTTCGGAGTGAGTTTTGAAAACATAGTATTTGAAATAACAGAAAGGGAAACCGTCAGAAGTTTTGAAATTCTCAGGAAATTCGGAACCGAGTTGAAAAAACAGGGATTTAAGTTGGCTGTTGATGATTTCGGATCGGGATTTGCTTCCTTTACCTATATAAAACTCCTTCCTGTTGACTTTGTAAAAATAGATGGGGATTTTATACGTTCTATGGTAAAGAGTGAAGTTGACAGGGCTTTTGTGGACAGCACAGTTCTTATGATGAAAACTCTAAGGATAAAAACAATAGCGGAATTCGTAGAGAGTGAAGAAATACTCAAAGCGGTTAAGGAAAAGAAAATAGACTACGCTCAGGGTTTTTACATAGGAAAGCCTTCATCGGAAGTATGCGATAAAATTTAAACTATGAAACTTCAAGTAGACAGGGAGCTTCTTGAAGAAGCTCTGAAAAAAGCACGTGAAGCTACGGAAAAGAAGTCTGCTCTTCCTATATTGACAAATTTCCTCTTAGAGGGAAAAGATGAGCGTTTAACTGTGAAGGCAACTGATTTGGAAAATTACCTTATTCTCAAGGTAAAAGCGGACGTTCAACAAGAAGGCTCACTTTGTGTCAACTCAAGAAGCTTTGCAGATATAGTGAGAAATCTCCCTTCCGCTCTGGTGTATTTGGAAAAAGAAGAAGATAAACTCCTGATCACAGGCGGTAGGAGCAGATTTAAACTTCCTCTACTGTCCGCGGAGGATTTCCCGGAATTTCCTATTCCCCCTACGGGCGGAGAAAAAGTAGAAGGTTCTCTTATCCTTAAAGGAGCGGAGAAAACGGAATACGCTATAGCTAAAGATGAAACAAGAATATCACTTCAGGGATTGTATATCAGAGGTTTTGAAGAAAGAATCCACTTTGTAGGATCGGACGGGCACAGGTTGGCTTTGTATCAACCCGAAGGCTCTTTTTCAGAACAGCTCTTGATTCCCCGTAAGAGTCTGAGAGTTCTGAATAAGTTACTGACGGGTATAGAGGAGATAGAAATTGCTTGCGGATCGGAGGGAAATTTTGCAAGCTTCAAAGGAGAGGATTGGCTTTTGATAGTCCGTCTTCTTGAAGGGGATTATCCGGACTACATAGCGGTGATCCCTTCAGAGTTCTCGGCGGAAGTTCTCGTTCCCGTTGATCAGATGAAAAAAGCCCTGAGAAGGCTTTCCGGACTTGCGGAAGGGAAAATTTTTCCCGTAAAGGTAACCCTCAACGACAACCTTATGATTTTAGAGTTCACCGATCCGGAATTCGGTGAAGGAAGGGAAGAGGTAGACGCGGATTACGTGGGAGATGTTTTTGAAATAGGTTTTAACGGTAAGTATTTAATTGAAGCTCTTGAAGCCTTTGACTCGGAGAAAGTATGGTTTAAGTTTACTACGCCAGATACCGCCGCTTTGTTGGAAGCGGACGACTACGAGAAAGATCCCTATAAGTGTATAATTATGCCTATGCGTCTGTAAGGTATGTCCGATGAAAAGTTTATTCTTGCTTATTGTGCTTGTTTTTCTTACCGCTCTCTGGAGTGCGGAAGATAGGAAAAATTACGTAGCTAAGAAAACAAAGAAAACTCTGAAAAAGAAATTTAAGAAAAAATACAGGGAATACATACCTCCGCGGGTAAATATAAGAACAGATGCTGAACGCCTTAAGATAAACGAAATACTCAGGGACACGTATGAGTAGAGATAGCCTGAGAATTATAGAGGAACTAAAACTGCGTCAGGGTGACACTTGGAGAGTATTGAAGATAATGAGTGAGTTTGTCCAAGGATTTGATGAATTGGCGGATATAGGACCCGCTGTGACTTTTTTCGGCAGTTCCAGAAGCACAGAGAGAGACAGATACTACCGTCTTGCTTATGAAACAGCTTTTAACTTGGGAAGATTAGGATATACGATAATCACAGGTGGCGGACCGGGTATAATGGAAGCTGCTAACAGGGGAGCTTACGATAGCGGAACTATTTCGGTAGGACTCAATATAGAAATACCTACGGAACAGCATCCGAACCGATATCAGAACTTGTCTTTGCGTTTTAACTACTTCTTTGTAAGAAAAGTTATGCTCCTTAAATACTCCTTAGCTTACGTAATCTTTCCGGGTGGATTCGGCACAATGGACGAACTCTTTGAAGCCCTTACTCTTATACAGACGGGTAAAAGTTATCGCTTTCCCCTTGTTCTTGTGGGTAGTGAATACTGGAAACCTCTTTTGGATTTTATGGAAAATGTAATGGTGAAATTCGGCACAATAAACAGAGAAGATATAGATCTTATAAATCTTGTGGATACACCGCGGGAAGTTATGGAACTTATATACGAAAGAAGCAGAGAAAAATACCGCTATCTTCAGGAGTATTACGGTGAGGAGACCGTATTTATGGAAAAACTGCGCAGGATAATGAAAAATCATGAAACTCTTGCACATAGCTGATCTTCATGCGGGAAAAACTCTTGGTAGAGTAAACAGGAATCCGGATCTTTACTACGCACTGCGTCAGATCTTGGACTTCTGCAGGGACAATAAGCCTGATTTAATCCTCATAGCGGGTGATATTTTTGATAAAGCCAACCCGGACAGCGAATCCAAAGAAATCGTCTTTGACTTTTTTCTGGAAGCAAAATCTTACAAAGCGGAAATTGTTCTTATAGCAGGAAACCACGACAGTTACGATTTTCTCAAAAGTATTAAAAAACTTTCCCGATTAGCGGGAGTTCACATATACGACAGACCCGATAAGGATAACTTCCTCTTTATGAAAGGAGATCTTGCTATAGCCTGCCTTCCTTATCCTTCGGAAAGAGTTTTAACCTCTGCGGAGGAAAAATCCAAAATCCAATACGCTGAAAAGGTTTCCCGATTTCTTAACTACATGGCGGACAGGGTAAAGGAAAAAAGAAAAAAAGTCCTTTTAACTCATCTTTTCATAGCGGGTTCTCGTTATACCAGCACAGAAAGGGAAGCATCTCTTACACAGCACTACGCGGTTTTTCCTTCTTCACTACCTGCGGTTTTTGATTACGTAGCTCTTGGACATGTTCACAGATATCAGAGAGTAGAAGCTTCTCCCACTTACGCTTTTTATACGGGAACTCTTTATCAGCTTGACTTTTCAGAAGCGGGAGAGGATAAGTTTTTTAACTTCGTCCGATTGGAAGAAGGACCTCCCTGCGTTGAGGCTGTGAAGTTGGATATAAAAAATCCCTTGAATCTCTTTAAACTCTCACAGAGTGAAGTTCTGCGCAGGCTTGGGGAGCTAAAAAACACACCGGGGTATTTAAAGTTAATTATTAAAGTTGAAGAAAGGGAAACTTTACCCTTTACCATGGATCGCCTAAGGGAGCATTTGGGAGAACGTCTTGTAAAGGTGGAGCAAATAGAACACAGATCTTATGAAACCAAAAACCTTGAATTTGAAAAGCTTACACCCTTGGATCTTTACAGAGAGTATCACCTTTTATCCTACGGTAAAGAACTTCCAGCGGAAGTGGAGAAAACTTTTACGAAACTTTTGGAAAAAGCCGAGGAGTTGCAGTTATAATAGTCAATTATGCGATACGATGTGATAATTGTAGGGGCGGGAGCGGCTGGACTCTCCTGCGCTCTTACGTTAGCTTCCGCAAAAGGTAGAGGTTGGGATTGGGCTGAGAACAGGCGTTACCTTGTGCTTGACACAGATCGTTCTGACATGAACAAGGCACTATTTAAAAACGTTCCCGGCATAGAAGAGATCTTAGGAGTTAATCTCCTTAAGAGGATAAAGCAGCAGATAAAGAATTGGAATTCTGTGGACTTTTTATCCGACAAAGTAGTAAAGGTAAAAGGAAAAAGAGGAAACTTTACCGTTACTACCGAAAAGGGAAAGGAGTTTTCCTCTGAGTTTGTAGTGCTTGCAACGGGTTTCCACAGATTTGATATAGAATGCGAAGGAGCTGAAGTTGTTGATAATTTCCGTTCTCCCAAACCCGGAAGAGTTATGTTAAAACACGATGGTAATTTTAAGATAAGAGACGGCTTGTTCGTTGCAGGTGTATTGGCAGGGGTAAGTTCTATGTTTACCACCGCTGCCGGCACGGGTGTTCAGGTGGCTATAGACATACTTTCCGAGTGGGCTGGTTCTCCCCTTGTAGTTCACGATGTTCCCCCAGAAGGGTGAATCTTAAATCTCTGCTTTCTTTTTTGATTTTTCTGGTATTTCTTTACATTCTCTTTTCTTTTATCCCTTTGAATGAACTGTTAAAAAGTGTTTCAGCAATAGACATAAAGACATTTTTCTTTTCTTTTCTTTTTTACAGTTTAAGTCAAATAAGCAGAACTTTTAGGTGGAAGATTCTTATGAAAGAAATTCCTTTTGGTAAACTTTTTCTTCTGAACTCAGCAAATATACTTCTCAACAATATCTTACCTGCCAGAAGCGGTGAGTTGAGTTGGTTTTACTATAGTCGTAAGCTAGGTATAAACTTAAAGATATCACTGTGGAGTTTTCTTATAGGAAGACTTTACGATTTTTTTTCACTTATTGTTATTTTTTCAATAAGCTATTCCTTGGTTTTTGTGAACTTTCTTACACTTTTTGTTTTACTTCTCTGTTTTTTTGTTGCTTATACTCTACCTTTTACGGTTAGGATAATACCTTCTGTGGGTAAGCTTACGGATTTAAAAGAATTTCTGAGAAAGGAATTTACATCTTCTCTTTCATTGAAGTTGTTTTTGATCTCCTTCTTGGGGGTTGTTGCAAAAGCGTATGCTCTTTTTATACTTACCCGTAATATTCTTGATATAAATCTCTTTATCTTTACAACCGCCTTTGCGGGAGGAGAGCTTACAAGTGTTTTGCCTTTTCACGGTTTTATGGGTTTTGGCACATACGAAGCGGGATTTCTGTTACCTCTTAATATGATGGGAATTGAGTTAAGAGATGCCCTTAAGGCGGGTTTTATAGCTCACAGTTTTTTATTACTTTCTTCTGCTGTTTTCGGCGGAATTTCTATCCTACTTTTGCATATTCCTTTTCGTAAATTTCCTTAACTTGCTTCCTTGCCCATTCCACAGTAAAAAGAATTTCTTCCACCGTTTTCGGTGCTGGAATGTTAACCTTTTCAAGAACCCTTTCTACCATTGGAACTATATCAAGGAATCCTATCTTTCCCTTCAGAAAGAGATCTACTGATTCTTCATCTGCTCCTACAAGAGCGGGAATATAAGCTCCTCCTTTCTTGCTCACTGTTCTTACAAGGGATATTGCTTTGAACTTACTCTCATCAACTTCTTCAAAGTGAAGGGGAGACAGGGAAAGAAGAGAAGTTTCACCGAAAGGATAATTCTTTCTTTGAGGGTAAAAAACAGCGTAAGTTATAGGAATTCTCATATCGGTTTTCCCTACGTGCATTAGAAAAGTCCCGTCCTTGAGCTGAACTGCTCCGTGAACAGAGCTTTCGGGGTGAATTACAACTTTGACCTTTTCCATATCTAAATTAAAAAGGTTTACAGCCTCTAACATTTCAAAACCTTTATTCATCAAAGTTGCGGAATCCACTGTTATCTTAGCTCCCATATTCCAGCGGGGGTGTTTTAAAGCTTGTTCAACAGTGGCTTTCTTCATTTCTTCCAGACTCCAGTCTTTGAAAGGACCGCCGGAGGCGGTAATATACACACATTTGATTTCTTCCCTGTTTACACAGTGCATCAGCTGGAATAAAGCACTGTGTTCACTGTCCACGGGAATTATAAGCTCTCTGTTTTTCTTTACAATATCTCCCAAGCATATAATGGATTCCTTATTGGAAGCCAAAAGAATTTTCTTCTCTTTAAGTATCACGTTTGTGGGTTTTATACCGCTGACACCCCCTATGGCGTTCATTACCCTGTCGGAAATTCTCACAGCTTCGGTTAATCCGCTGTCTCCGTGCAGATATTCCGTTTCCGACGGAAGATAAGAAAGCCATTGTTTTGAGGGAATTTCGTAACTCACCACTATTTTTGGCTTAAATCTTATCACTTGATGAAGCAATTTCTCAGAAGCTCTTTTGGCGACAAGAGCTGTTATCTCCACTTCCTCTTTAAACTTTTCTACTACCTGCAAAGTCTGAGTTCCTACGGAACCGGTGGATCCTAAAACTGCAAGCTTTATCATAGTCCTATATTTTATCCTTATGAAGGATTTTCTTATATTTCTGACAGGATTTGTTTTAGGATTTGCTACAGCCCTTGCTTTGATAATAGGAATAGTAGTGCTTCCCGTTATTCTGGGTTTGTTTCTTGTAATTCTACTGATAGCTTACTTTAAATACCGTAAGGAACAGAAAAGAAGAGAAGAAATTTTAAAGGATTTCTGGAAGGAAGAGTAGCCTATATCTTTACCGCAAGACCTCTTGCGATAACCCGTATGTGAGTGGCGTGTTCCTCTTTTTCTATTTGGAGTTCAAGAACAGCATTTGCTCCTATTTCTTTGGCTTTGTCCATTAACTTTTCAACTGTTGCTTCCTCAGCTAGTTCTACTGCAAATCCGTCTTCTATAGGAACAACGGAGTAACTCTCTATTGTGCCGAAAATTCTTTTAACCTCGTATCCCGGTATGTGTTTTGAGTAAGTCACTACAACTTCTTCTTCCTTGCGAAGAGGTTGGTTTTCTTCCTTTTTTTCTTCCTTTTTCTCCGGACGTTTAACTTTTCTGCTGTATAGGAGTATTACCACTATGAGAAGAAGCGCTCCCAAAACAATTTCCAGCAGAGCAATCCCCCCTTTTTAAAATACATTATATTTCCACTCGGAAAAAATTCAGTAAAGTGAAAGAGTTTTAACTTTGGGTTAAATTTTCAGAACTACCAACAAGATTGGAAAGCGATTTCCGTCGGTTTCGGGTTCTACAATTTTCCAAATGGAGGTTATGTCCATGGAAGTGATAAAGAGAAGTGGGAAAAGGGAGCGCTTAGACATAAACAAAATAAGGATTGCTCTTGAGTTTGCCTTTAAAGGTTTGAACGTAGATCCTCTTGAGCTGGAAACAGACGCACGGATTCAGTTCAGAGACGGCATAACCACGGAGGAAATTCAAGAGGTTCTCATAAGAACAGCAGCGGAAAAAGTTTCCCCGCAAGCACCGGATTGGCAGTTTGCCGCTGCAAGACTTCTTCTTTACGACCTTTACAAAAAGGTGGCTCATGTCCGAGGTTATGAGGTTAAAGATGAGCTATCAAAGGAATACAGAACTTACGATACGGAGAACTTTTACTCTTTTGTAAAGCGCTATGTTGAAGAGGGTGTTTATGGAGAGTATTTACTGAAAAACTACTCAAAAGATGAAATTTCTCTCTTGGGAAAGTGCATAAAACCTGAAAGGGATCTTTACTTCAACTACACGGGTATAAAAATCCTTACCGATAGGTATCTGGCAAAAAACAGTGAAGGACAAATAGTAGAACTTCCTCAGGAGATGTATATGCTGATTGCAATGACTCTTGCCATTCCGGAAGAAAAACCTTATAGACTCAAATGGGTTAAGGAGTTTTATAACTTACTGTCCGAACATTTCATAACAGTTGCTACTCCCACCCTTATGAATGCCAGAAGACCTTTCACTCAACTTTCTTCCTGCTTTGTTTTAACCGTGGAAGACGATCTCTACGATATTTTTGACAATGTTCAAAAAGCGGCTCAGATATCAAAACACGCAGGTGGACTCGGTATATATCTGGGTAAACTAAGAGCTACAGGAGCTCCTATAAAGAAGTTTAAAGGAGCAAGTTCGGGGGTGATTCCTGTTGTAAGGATATTCAACGATGTTATGACTTACGTAGATCAGCTCGGAATGAGAAAGGGAAGCGCTTCTATAACACTGGACATCTGGCACAAGGATATACTGGATTTCCTTGAAATCAAGACCAATGCGGGAGATGAAAGAAAAAAAGCGCACGATATACACCCTGCTGTATCTGTGCCAGATATTTTTATGAAAAGGTTGGAAAGGAACGAAAAGTGGACTCTGTTTGATCCTTACTACACAAAAAAGGTGAAGGGAGATAAAAACTTAGAAGACTTATGGGGCAAGGAGTTTGAAGAAGAATACCTGAGATTGGAAAAGGAACTTCCTGCGGAAGCTAAAAAGGAAGTGTCTGCCTTTGAGTTGTGGAAAAGACTCCTTACAGTTGCCTTTGAAACGGGAGAACCTTATGTGTTTTTCAGAGATACCGCTAACAGATTGAATCCCAATAAGCATGTGGGTATGGTTTACAGTTCCAACCTTTGTATGGAAATTGTTCAAAATATGTCCGTTACAAAGCACACCGGTGTTGAAATGAACGTTGCTACTGGAGAGGTTATTTCAAAAAAGAAAATGGGAGATGTCGTAGTCTGCAATTTAGGATCTGTAAATCTCGGAAAAGTCCACAGTAAGGAATTAATGGAAAAGGTAGTTCCTGTGTTAGTCAGACTTCTTGACAATGTAATAGAGATGAACTACTACGCTATTCCAGAAGCGGAATACACTAACAGAAGATACAGGGCAATAGGTATAGGGGTTTCCAATTACCATTACTGCTTGGTGAAAAACGGCATACGTTGGGAATCTGAAGATCATTTGCGCTTTGCGGATAAGCTGTTTGAAATGCTTGCCTTTTACGCTCTTAAAGGTTCTGTGGATTTAGCAAAGGAAAGAGGAAAATACGAACTCTTTGAGGGATCGGATTGGAGTAAAGGAATACTTTTCGGTAGGAAGTTAGAGGAAATTGAGGAAAACTCGCGCGCAAACGATAACAACTTACCTTGGCGCTTGCTTTTGAGAGAGATAAGGGAATACGGCATGCGAAACGCCTATTTACTTGCTCTTATGCCTACGGGTTCTACTTCGCTGATACTGGGCGCTACACCCTCCGTAGATCCCATCTTTGCCAAGTATTACAACGAAGAAAACATGAGCGGAATACTGCCTCAAGTTCCACCGGAGATAGATAGATTTTACTGGCATTACAAAAGCGCCTACAATATAGATCAGAGGTGGATAGTGAAAGCCGCAGCTGTTAGGCAGAAGTGGATAGATCAATCTCAGAGTCTCAATCTTTTTATAGATCCTCGGAATATAGACGGTCCTACCCTTTCTTCTATCTACCAGTTAGCGTGGAAGTTAGGGCTGAAAAGTGTGTATTACCTGCGCAGCAGGTCTATTCTTGAAATAGAAGAATGTGAAAGCTGTTCAGTTTAACGGAGGCAAGTGTGATGAACATTTACTCAATGATGAAGCAACTTAAAAGCTTTCAGCAGGGATTTGAAGAAGTAAAGGAATCTCTCAGGGTGCGTAAGGAGATAATAGAAAAAGAAGGAGTTGAGATAGTTTTCAACGGACTTGGAGAAGTGGTAAACATAGAAGTCAAAGAAGAAAAGTTAAAAAAAGACTGGGATTCTCTTAAACCCATTCTCATTGATCTTATAAATCAAGCTCAAGACATCTCAAGGGATATAGCGAAGGAAGAGTTCAACAGACGTTTCGGCTCACTGCTTGGGGGCTTAGGACTTGGCTTTTGAGGAGATGATGCCGAAAACTTTGAAGGAAGCTCTTGAAAAGGTTACCGAAATACCTACCTACGGAGAGAGAGGATCCCTTAGGCTTGTTTACAATTTACTCAAACTCACTCCTGAGCGTAGGATAGAAGTGGTAAAAGCTCTTTTTAAAGCGGTGGAGTCTTTAAGAAATTGCAGGGAGTGTTATCTGCTGACGGACAAAGAAATTTGTGCCGTATGTAGTGATCCTAACCGCAGAAAACGCTTTATATGCGTAGTGGAAGAATCTCAAGATGCCTACGCCATAGAAAAACTTGAAAGATACAAAGGGGTTTACCACGTCCTTCAGGGTAGGATAGCACCTCTTGAAGGAATATCACCGCAGGATCTTACCTTAGAAAAACTCTTGGAAAGAGTTGAAAAATACGAAGTTAAAGAGGTTATAATAGCCACGAACCCTAATGCGGAAGGGGAAGCAACTGCAAACTATATTGCAAGACTTTTAAGGGAGAGATTTCCCTTTGTAAAAATCAGCAGAATATCTTACGGTCTTCAATTCGGATCACTGTTGGAATTTGTAGATGATATTTCGCTTGAAAAGTCCTTTGAAAACAGAAAATAGATTTCATCTTCGTTTACATAAAGCACAGCTTGGGGTATATCTCCCAGCAAATGGTTAACTCTTTCCGGAATACCGTAGCCTCTCCAAACGTGTCCTCTACCTACTATAACCACTAATTTGGCATTGGGATTCCCCACTGCTAATTTCGCTATTCTGTAAGCCATGCCGTTATCCCACATTAATTGAACATCAAAGAATTTTTTCTCATCTACATCTCCGTGTTGTTCTAATACCCATCTGAGAAACTCTTCGTGTCTTTCTTCAAAGGGAACTATTTCAGGTGGTAGGTAGCGAGATATAACATTTTCAAGACCTTTATCTTTAACCTCTTGTTTGAGTTCTGTGGGAACGTTTAGAGCAAAAAGAGGAATACTCAGCTCTTTGGAAAGTCTCCACAAAGGAGCGTAGAGTTCTTTATCAAATCTCCATCTTTTCTTGTATTCCGTTCTTTCAAGAAATTCCTCTTCTCCTATTTCACAGTTTAAATACTCGTCAATGACATCTTGGAAAGGTTGTTGAAAAGCTTCCATAAGTATAATAACCTTATAACCTTTTCTTACAAGTTCTCGGATAACTCTAACTTGAAAACGGTGAAACTCCTTATGAGTATGAGCTTCTCCCAGATATATTACGCGAGCCTTTTCAATTTCTTTGAAGATTTCTTCATAAGCACTTCTTTTGAAAAAGACAAAGTTATTCCCAAAAATCAAAAGAGGAAAAAAAATCAATACAAAGAACATAGTAGCCTTTAGTATATCCTAATATTCCATGAGATCTATACTTATAACGGGAACAGATACGGGTGTGGGAAAAACCTTTATAACTTACAATATTGCTCTTACCCTTAAGGAAAAAAACATAAGAGTGGGATATTTCAAGCCCGTAGAGACCGGGGTTGAGAATATACCCCAGGACGGGAATCTGTTGGCTAAGGTAACAGGACAGGAACTTGCGGAGGTAGTTCCCTTCAGATACAGGAAACCCCTTTCTCCTTACGCTGCTCAACTGGAAGGAGAGCAGGAAATAAACATCAAAACTCTACATCAAAAATACGATAGCCTTAAAGAAAAGTATGAAATCCTTCTTGTAGAAGGAGCCGGCGGGATAGCGGTTCCTCTCAAGAGAAACTACACTTACGCTGATCTTGCAAAAGATTGGCAACTTGAGGTTATTGTAGTTGCAAGAGCAGGGCTTGGAACTTTGAATCATACATTTCTGACGGTTTTTTATGCAAGAAATCTTGGACTGAACTTGAAGGGGATAGTTCTCAACGGTTTTGAAGGAAAAGATCCTTCAGAAAAGATGAATCCACTCATAGTAGAAGAGATGACAGGCTTTAAACCTGTGTGTATATCAAAAACAAACAGTCTTGTGCTTTCAAAAACTCAAAGGGAATTACTTCTTGAGCTTATCGGGTTTTAATCCGTAGTAAAAGGAAACTTGTTCCACCAGTTTTCTAAAATAGGGAGCGTTTACTTCACCACCGTATAGTCTTCTACCCTTAGGTTCATCTACTACTATAACAGCTACAAACTTCGGATCGGTAGCGGGAAAGAAGCCTGCAAAATAGGTTACCACTTTATCTCTTGAATACTTTCCACTTTCTATATCAAATTTCTGAGAAGTTCCTGTTTTTCCCGCTATTGTGAAATATCGGGAGCGGGCTTTTTTACCTGTTCCTCTTTCTACCACTTCTATAAGAGCTTTTCTTATCCACCTTATTGTGCTGGGAGAAAGAACTTGCCTTTTCCACAGATGAACGCGTTCTCTGTAAACAACCCTGCCGTCAGAGGAAACTATTTCCTTGAGTATTCTCGGTTTAACTATATTACCTGTTGCTAAAGCACCAAAGGCAACGGCTGCGTTAAGGGTATTCATTGCTATACCTTGACCTATGGAAATATAGAGTATATTGGCGGGATAGTTTAAGTTGGGAATGCGGGGGTTTGCTTCTCCGGGTAAAATCCCAAATTTCCTGTGCATGTGAAAACTTTCCAAAAGGGTTTCCACGTCTTTTTTACTCATAAGAGAAGCTACTTTCACTGTTCCTACATTGGAAGAATGAACTATAATTTCTTTTAGATTTATCCTTCCCAAAGATCTATAATCTCTTATATATCTGTCGTAAACTTTAATTCTTCCTTTACCTGTGTTTACGGTATAAGAAGGAGATACGTAGCCTTTCTCATAAGCCCAAGCTATAAAAAAGGGTTTCATTATAGAGCCGGGTTCAAATAAATCCGTAATTGCGTAATTTCTCCTCTTTTCGGGCGGGTATTTTTGGAATCTGTTGGGATTGTAATAGGGGTAGGTGGTTAATCCCAGTATATCTCCTGTTCTTACGTCCATTAAAACTATGGAAACTTTAGAAGGTTTCCACTTTTTTACTATTTCATCTCTTATCCTCTCTAATATGTTCTGAATGCCAAGATCTACTGTAAGGATCACATCTCTTTCTTCTCCCAACATGCCTCGTAGAGGGTGAAGGTATATTCTTCCCAACCCACCGTTGGTGTGTATAAGAGCGTGGGAGAACCCCCCTTTAAGGTATTCATTTAAAGCGTATTCAAGCCCTTCTAAACCTATACCGTCAATTCCCACAAAGCCAAGAAGGTTAGAAGCTGTAGTTCCGTTAGGATAGTGGCGAATATACTCTTCTTGAATTCCCACAAATCTGGAGTTTTCTGTTTTCAGTATCAATTCCTGTATTTTCTTTCTTAGATTTATATCAATACCTCTGATGATTCTTACGGGTTTATTCACTCCTTCTTTTATTCTGTTTTCTATTCTGCTGGCAGGGATACCCGTTATACGGGAAAGACCTTTTATAAACTCCTCTTTGTTTCTGAGGAAGGAAGTATCAGGGTGGACAAAAACGGAAATAGCGGGAACACTAATGGCTAATTCCCTACCCCGTGAATCTTTTATACTTCCTCTGTATAAGGGTATCCTTATTGAAGCTACTCTACCAAAACCCTTTTCTAATTTTTCAGCGACTTCGTTTTCTCGTGTAATTTCCAGATCTAAAATCCACAGACTTACAATTACCAAGAGTGTAGAAGATACGTAAAGAACAGCTCTTATCTTGGTTTCAAACTTTCTTCGGGCTTCTGGGTTTACAGTCATTGATAACGTAAGATACTCGGATTCAGTATGTCCGGATAAGCTTTATCCATTTCGTAATCAAAGAGCTGTTTTCTTATTTTTTCAAGATCTTTCCGCTTTGGTTTAAAGGGGTAACTCCTTATATCGGACACGGGACTGTCACCGTAAGGTCTGTTACACGCTGCTTCTGTGGTTTTACCTCTACAACCGGAAGTCATGAAGGGTTTTCCTGTGCTGAATATTTCTTCAAATACTTCACGGGACACTCCCCAGTCTATTATCTGATCTCTTTCGTTAAACTTCATATCTTCGTATCTTGATAAACCGTTGTCTATAAGATACCTTGCCATTTGCACTCTTCTGTATTGGGGAGCAGGACAGGGCTTTTCCTTTTCCATAAGAGATCCTTCCTCGGGGTAGAAGGAAAACAGATGGGTTCTTGCTCCTATATCTCTTACTTTTTGAATAATCTCTACCATTTCCCTTTCTGTCTCTCCGAGTCCCACTATAAGGTGGCAACCTACGTATCCATCACCCATAACTTCCGCACACCACTGCAATACTTTCCAGTAAGTCTCCCAACGATGGGGACTCCTCATACTCTTTCCTCTGAGCTTTTCAAAAAGTTGAGGGGTTGCAGCGTCTAATGCAACCGTTAAAGTATCTACCCCAAGGCGTTTGTAATCTTCTATGTCCTCATAACGTTGACCAGTGGCGTTCATAAGAATAGATATAAAGAGTTTATCCGATAGTTTTTCATTAACTTTTTTAACAACGTATTTCGTATCCTCAACTGCGCGGGGGTGAGTTATCTGAGAAATACAGAGTCTTTCCGCGTGTCCGACGGAAGCGGTTCTTTCTATGATTTCCTCTAAGGGAACGGTAGGCCATTCTACCCTTATGAAGTTCTTTTTGGAATACTCTATATCTCTCGCTTTTTGAAGACCGCAGTAAGCACAGTTAGCATGACAGCCAGAGGGATAAGTAAGTAGCGTGTTTATACAATTTAACTTGGCTCCGCCGTAAAACTGGCCTGGCACAAATCCCAGTGTTATAGCAGCTGCCCAACTTATTTGAAGATACTGGGGACTCTCTCTTTGCTCTGTCAAACTCTCAATAACAGCCTTGTTCATGGTGCTTCTCCCTTTAAAATCTTAAAGATAAATTAAGGGTAATTGCTGAAACACTGTCTATTGAATCTGTATTGAGCTTCTTGTATTTGTATTCAAGTCCCACTCCGAATATTCCAAAAACCGCCTGTGCTCCTGCAAAGAGTTGAAAACCTGTTCCAAATTCGTCTCCCAGAGTGCCGACAGTGTTGCCGGTGTAAGGATCTGTGGCATCTAATCCGAACCTGCTGTAGGAAACCCCTCCACCGCCGAATATGTCAAGTAAAGGCATAGGAGACACGGCAACTTTTCCATTTAGCTCTAAGGTGGTATAAGTAAGATCAACAGAGCAGACACCGTAACCTACGCAGTAAAAAGTTCCTATGTCCTTTTTCCCGTAGCCTATCTCAAAGGAGGGTCCCGCCTTCACCATAGGTGAAACTGTAGAAAGGGATTCCGCATATACGGATACAAACATATCAAGGGAGGTGCTTCCTCCCCCTTTCCAATTAATATCAGCTCCACCCAGCTTGATACCTAACTCTCCCGCCAATGCGGGCAAACTAAAAGCCAGAACCCCCATCAGAATACGTTTTTTCATTTTAAACCTCCTGTATAAAATAAATTCTTCAACGTATCACCACCCAAAGGTATAAATCTCCTGTCGCGGGATCTATCCATTCGTCTTCTATGACAGCGTTTTTTATAAGCATTGCTCTTACTTCTTGTTCGGAATAGGAGCTGAATTTCTTTTTATAATACTCAAGCTGGTGAGTGTCTATGTTTATCTCTTCTTTTGTAACTTCCGCTTTTATAATAACCTCTATTTGTTTAGCGAGATCCGCCAGAGCTATTTGCTTGGCAAGTCTTTTCTGTTCCGCATAACCTTTTCCGCGAATTTTTTTAGCAACACCTACTCCTCCTAATACACCTCCGTAGTTGGGATTGCTGACCCACACAGGCATACCGTTAACTATGGGATACTTTGTCTTTGGGGATTCTCTCTTTGCAAGTTGGGGTTTGTATTTTTTGTAATGGGGCTTTTTTTCCTTACGAGGTTTTTCCTCTTCAAGTGTTAGTTCTGAAGCCGGTTTATGAACTTCTCTTTCCAGTTCCTCAAAGGCTCTCTCCGCTCTTTGAATCTGAACTTCTTTGGAAGGAGACACAGAAGAAACCTTTGTTGACTTCTGTCCGCAGGAAAAAAGTAAAGAAACAATAAGAATTACTACCAGTTTCATCTCAAAAACCTCACAACAAACGAGCCTTTACTTCCGTGGTGGAAAACTCAATAAGCTGAAGTTCCGGTATTCTCTCTATAGCGTTTGCCAGATAAACTGTGTTTTCAAGATAGTTTACCCTGAACTTTCCCAAACCCATATCCTCTACAGATTGAACCCACGGAATTCTTTGGAGTTTCTCCTTTATTGCAAAGTTTTGAGTGGTGTTTTTGATACCTTTTACTACAACGGTAACGTATTTTCTCTTTGAAGCCATGTATCTTTCTATTTTACCCAGCATATCGCTTCCCAATTTTTGAGCTAAAGCTTCCATGGCTTTGAAATTCGCATCTTCTATATGAGGCGCTCTTCCCATAGCAGATAAGGAGCCGGAGGCTATTATTCTCAATCCGTCCCTATCATGGGTGAGCAAGAAATAGTTAAGACGTGCGGTTACCACATTAAAAGTGGCTCTTATACCGTATCCTATATCCTGTCCTGTTCTTGTAGAAGGAATGAGTTCTACCTTACCTACTACAATGGCACCGGATAGAACTCTTGACATATAAGCCCTTAAGGCTATAAATCTGCGCTGTGCTATGATTTTTTCTATATCGTAAGGATTGACATTAGGATTTCCCGCAAAATCGTAAACTTTAAACCCCTGCTGATTTAGTATGTTTATAAGTTCTGTGGTGACGGGGTTCATTTCGTCCAGTTCTACTATTCCCGGTCTTTTGGTAATAACTATAACACTGAAAGCGGTATCCCTTGAAACAAGGCTGAGAGCCTTCTCTGCTTCTTTGGGATATACACAGCCTTTTATCTGAACTCTTACCATATCCTCAAAATTCTCTTCCTTAATTACTTTTACATCTTTTATAAAGCCTCCTACTTCGTTTTTTATGACTTCATCAAGTAGTTTGAAGTTTTGGACTATTGTTTTTACACTGGTGGTTACACCTAAAGCCTTTTCTATAGCGTCCCATTTAGCCCTTGCAGTTGCTTCCACCTTTGCGGAAGCTCTGTCTCCTTTTATAACCGATGCTTCACCAATTCCTACGGAATTTATACATTTCACATTTCCCGTTTGTCTGGAAGGTGTGGCTGAAACAACCCTTTTCGGTAAGGATCTGGAAGGGGGAGGGAGAGCGGTGGTAGCGGGAGATGGAAGAGATTCTTGCTGAATCTGCTTTTTGCCTGTGTAAAGGGATAATTTTAAATTACTGATAAGTGCAGGGTAATCTCCGTAAGCTTTATCCGTTGAGAATATTTTGTAAAAAAAGATCCCTACGCCTTTTATGGATTCCACGGGTTTGAAAGGCTCCGCTGCTATTTTTTTTCCGTCTAAATAAATAGAAGCCATGCCGTTTCTGACGGAAAGAGCAACCTTGTGAATCTCCTCTCCTTTTATTTTCCGTTCGTATTCAAAGACTTCATAGTTAGTAGGTTTGGAATTAATAACAGCTCTAAAACTGTTACAGGAGCCTCTGAGAGAAACAAAGGCTTCTCCACCAAATCTGTAATCACCTTTTTTGGCTGCAACTACTCCTTTTTCGGAAAGAAGAAGGACATTTACGTAAGGGCAACCCTCCTTAAAGGCAAGGAATTCAAATTCAAGGGAGAAATTACTCTCAGGGGTTATATCCCTAAAAAGGGAGAGACCCGCATCAAAGGGTCTGATCCAGCGCTTGCCTTTGTAGTCTAAGCACTCATAACCACCTCTTACTATGGAAAGTTCCTGTGTTACTCCTCCTGGGGGACAATTTGAGCTGTTAACTTTTAGAATAACCTTGTCTCCTGCATTGAAGGTGTTCAGTGATCCGAGACTACTCAGTTGAGCTAACTTAAGCTGTCCTAAGCTTACTGCACAGGAGAAAAAAGTAACTAATAGAATCAGCAGTGGGGATTTCATGCTTCCCTCCTCAGAATAGCTTTTTCAGTGTGCTTCCTCCTTCAAGGGGTTTTCTCTCTACTACCTGACCCAGTTTTACTCTCATTATTTGATTTTTGTCTCCTTCCACAACTGTCCACGCTTTATCAGGTTGAATTTGGGAAGAAACAATAAGTGTGACGGGTAGCTTTATTTGATCACAGGAAATTCTGCCAGAAATGGGATCTTGTATTTCTTGGAAATCTATTACAAAGAATTCCTGTCCCTCTTTAACACCGTTGCGTGATCCTATGTTTATTAGAGCATAGCGGGAACTTTTATCGGGAGCTGTTCTGAGCTGAACTATATAACCCCTTAAGGGAAACAGTTTTGAAAGTTCAGGTCTTATATCTTCAAGAGCTTCTTGAGCGGCTTTCTTAGCTCCTCCTATTATAGAGTCTATGTTAAAAGTGGGAGTTTTACCAAGAACTTCTCTGCCCGAAACTGTTTTTGATAGAACCACCTCACCCGTTTCCGTATCCACTACTTTAAGAACTACATCAATTGTAAGATTCCAACCCTCTTGAGTTGATGCCGCAGCTGCTAATGCTGTGCCTACTAATCCAAGGTGTTGGGACAGTCCCTTTTTTACACTTTCTCCTACTTCAACCCATTTAAGGTTTATGTTGTTGACAGCTCCTGTAACTATATATCTAACTCCTGCCAATTGACCTATTTGAACAGCAGTGTTAGGATCAACTAATCCAGACATCTGAAGTTTTTGCTCTTCTAAAACTTTTTGAAGATCTCTGCGCGTGTATATCTTCATACCGCCTATGTTGGCGAGTTCGCTTACAACCGCCTCTGCCACACTTTCTCCTAATTTGGCGTTAACCTCACGGGATACTGTTTGAGCCTGTTCCTGCCATTTTGCTTTTTCTGCAGAGCCACCTACATAACCTATTCCTACTCCACCCGGACCGCCTACTATACCTACCGCTCCACCGTGGACTTCTTTTCTTTCATAAGTTCCAGCAACCTGCGTCTGCACAACTTTTGCTAAATCAAAAGTAGTATTGTTAGCAAAATCAACCACCGCTATTTTGGGAACTGCATTCTCATAGGCAACTCTGCAGGCATCAGGTATTTCTACTCTTACTCTGTCAGCGGGAGTTATTTGATAAGAAGTGGGATCAATTTGTCCCGTCTTGGCGCCACAGGCTACTAAGAAAGGTAAAGCCCCCACCAAGAGTAATTTCCTTCTTTTAAATACCATAACAAACCCCTCCTAAAAGGAATCTATACCTTTATTTTAAATCTCTTTAACATATATTGGGAAGAAATGGTAGTGAAAATTACCCAAGGTTTGTATCTGCGTATTTTCAAAAAAGAGAAGAAGATAGAAAGAACCCAGTTTACCACAAAGAGTGATGAAATTCCTCAGGAATGGAACATACTCACTCCATATCTAAAAGGTGAAGCTGACATTTGTATACCATTTGAGAAGCTGTGTCTTGAAGATTACAGTCCGAGAGTTATCAGGCTTTATAAAAAGTTGAAAGAATGTGTATCTCCGGGTAATACCATAACATACAGTGAGCTTGCAGAGCTTTCCAATGAACACAGTCGCTTTGTTGGATACTGTATGAGAATAAACCGTTTTCCTCTTATTATTCCCTGTCATAGAGTTGTGGGGAGGAAGAGCTTAGGAGGTTTTTCTTACGGAACGGATATCAAAAGGAAACTCCTTGAGTTGGAAAAACGTTTATTTGTCAGCAAATTTTTTTGATAAACTGGAAAACGCTTCAAATATCTTTTCGTATTCAGCAATGATTTTCTTTCCTGTGGAAGTCAAAACCGCTCCTTTTCTCCTTTTTCTGCTTACCACTTCTTTCCCTAAGCGCTCTTCTATTGTTCTTATTTGACTGTGGGCTTTTTTATAACTAAGTCCCAACTTATTAGCGGCTTCTTTGATAGAACCGGATTGTTCTATTTCCTTAAGAAGGCGGTATTTACCTTCACTTATGATAGGCTTGCCTTCTACTTCTAACCAAATTCTGAATCTTATTTTCACCTTTTCCTTTCTCCAAAAAGGAGAGTTCCTATCCTTACAATGGTAGCACCTTCTTCTATAGCTATTTCAAAATCATGGGACATACCCATGGACAGATGCGGTAGCTCTACTGAAAACTCCTTTTCAAGAGTATCCCTGAGTTCTCTCAGTTTTGAAAAGTAGTGTCTTGCTTCTTGGGGATTCTCAGTGTAGGGAGGAATACACATTAATCCTAAAACTTTTAAGTTTTTCAAAGAAAGCGTGTATTTAAAAAGATCAAAAAGGTCAGCTGGGAGAACCCCTCCTTTTGTCTTTTCCTCTCCGATGTTTACTTCTATGAGAACCTTTTGAACTACACCCGCTTTGTCAGCCCTTTTCTGGATTTCCTGTGCTAAGGAAACTCTGTCCAAGGAGTGGATTAGTGAAATTTTTCCCATAAGATATTTAACCTTGTTACTCTGGAGTCTACCGATAAAATGCCAGTCTATGTTCAGATCTTTAAGAACTTCATACTTTTTAAGGAATTCCTGAACTCTGTTCTCCCCAAATACTTTAAGTCCGCATTCAAAAAAATCCCTTATTGTGTCAGGAGAAACAGTTTTTGTAGCTCCTAAGAGAGTGACTTCTGAAGGATCCCTTCCGGCTCTCCTGCAAGCGCTTTCTATTCGCAGAAGAATTTCTTTTAAAGACTTACACTTTTCCATCAGTTAAAATCTTACATCAATGAGAAAATACAGCTTTGAAGATCTGATCAAGCTTATGGAAGATCTAAGGGAAAGATGTCCTTGGGATAGGGAACAAACCCATGAGAGTTTGAAAAAGTATCTTATAGAAGAAACCTACGAAGTTCTGGAAGCTATTGAAAAAGGTGATGACGAAAAGCTTAAGGAAGAACTGGGTGATTTGCTACTTCAACCAGTATTCCACGCTCAAATAGCCAAGGAAAGATCAGCTTTTTCTATAGAAGATGTTGTGGATCTTTTAGTAAGGAAACTCAAAGATCGTCATCCTCACGTATTCGGAAATGCAAAACCTGAAGAGGTTATTGAAAACTGGGAAAGGAGAAAAATGGAAAGTAGGGAAGATCCTTTTGAGGGAATCCCTAATCACCTGCCGGCTTTGATGAAATCTCAGAAGATACAGGAGAGAATGGCAAAGAAAGGTTTCGGTTTCAGAAATATTAAGGAAATCTTGGACAAAGTTGAAGAAGAGTTCAAAGAGCTTAAAGAAGCTTTAATTAAAGAAGATAGAGAGAGAATAGATCATGAACTGGGAGATCTTCTCACAGCTGTTTCAGAACTTGCAAGGCTTTTAAATATCAACGCGGAGGAATCTCTTCAAAGAGCTAACAAGAGATTAATGGACAGATTCAGACGGTTAGAAAAAAGGATAAAATCCGCCGGTAAAGAATTGGGCGATTTGAGTTTTGAAGAACTTGAGAAACTCTGGGAAGAAATAAAAAGGAATCAGTAGGGAAGAACCGTTTCTATTTTTCTGCCGGTGGTAAGCTCAAAGTGTTTCTTACTTACTTTACAAAGGGAATAAGCTCCTAAGAAGACAAGGGTAAGTTTTCCTCTTTTTATCTCTTCTTTTTTTCGTATAAGGTAGGAGTAAGCCTTTTCTAAGCTCCACCCTTTACCGCTTTGAAGAGTATCAGCAGGGATACCCACTATACAGTCTGCGGACAAATCTCCTATTGCAAGCCAGTGTGAGATGTCGTTTCCGAATTCCGTTTTAAGGGAAGCTTCTATTCTTCCGTTGAGAAACTCTTTGCTGTAGGAAAGGGGAACAAGAAATGTGGGTTCGGTAAGAACTCTTGGTTCTTCAAGGAATACACTTTCCGGTTTTTCTGTCAAAATTATCCGAATAAACTGTTTGTTCAAAAACAGCATATTTCCTTTCCTTCCTTTTACATCAGCTCTTACTTTTCCTTTTATAGATTGAGAATACGGAAGTATATAGGAGGGGATAGCTTTACCTTCCTTCCACAAGCCTCCTTCAATTACCTTCCAGTTTAAAAATGGAAATTCTCCTTCTTCTGCAGGAAGGTTAAGAGATTCCGCTTTAAGTCTGAGTTCTTTTATAAATAAGAGTTCTCCAGAAGAGCCGGGAGATCTGGGTGTGTTAAAGGCTTCACTTATTTTTTTCATTGCATACAGACAACCGCAGTAATCCTGAAGGTATATCTTGTTTTGTTTTGCCAACTTAAACATATTTTGAACACCGTTCCCTTTCCTGTAGTTAACTGTAAGAAAATGCAAGGAATACTTCTCAGCCAGTTCGTTACCTGTTTGAACCAACTTGGAAAAATCCTTTTTAGGACTCATCAAAAGTGTCGTGGTAAAGCTGTTACAGTTTAAGTCTTTTGCGAGCTGAGCGGTTTTTTCCAATCTAAAGTAAAAACATACATCACACCTTTTTCCCCTTTCCGGTTCTTTCTCAAGTCCCTTAACTGCTTTTAGCCAGTTTTCCGGATCGTATTCTCCTTCCACAAACTCTATACCGAGATATCGGCATACGCGTAGCGTTTCTACAAGTCTAAGTTTGTATTCTTCTGGAGGGTGAATATTAGGATCGTAAAAAAAGCACACTATACGGTGTGAAGGAAAATTCTCTCTTAGTTTTTTTAAAAAGTAAAAAGAGTCTACAGCGCAGCAGGCGTGAACAAGAATATCATTCATCGGTTAGTTTTTTCTGTAAGATCAAATCCTCAAGGCGCATTACTTTCCTTCTGGGAACACCTACTATAGCTTTTTTGAGTTCTTCAGTGGATCTGACTTTTGACAGTTCTTTTTGAATTATCTCAAAAAGTTGATCTATTTGTTTTTGAAGTTCTTCCATCTGCTCTTTCATGTTGAGAATTATATCCACACCCGCTAAGTTTACACCAAGCTCACGGGTAAGGAAAAGAATGAATTCAAGGCGTTGTAGATCTTCATCGGAATATAAGCGTGTGTTGCCCTCCGTCCTTGAAGGTTTAAGGAGTCCTTCCCTTTCGTAAAGACGCAGAGTTTGGGGGTGTATGTCATACATTCTCGCTACAACTCCTATGGTATACAGTCTTTTCTTCTTCATCTTTACTTCTCCTTTATTCGCTCGGGTTCGGGTAACACTTCTGTGAGTTCTTTGAGGAGCTTTTCCAGTTTCTTACCGTCTTTGAACATCTTATCCATAAAACCTATTTTCGGAACATCTATGTTTACCCTTACGAATAGATTTCCTCTTTTTGAAGTTCTAAGTTGAGGCATTCCGTAACCGCTTACTCTGATAAGATCTCCGTGCTTTGTGCCGGCGGGAATTTTTACCTTAATCCTTTCCCCGGAAAGAGTTGGAACTTCTACTTCTGTTCCGAGAACAGCTTCTGGGAAAGTGATCCATACGTCTAAATAGAGATCTTCGCCACGTCTTTCAAAGATTCTATGGGGTTTTACTTTTATTTGGATATACAAATCACCGGAAGGTCCTCCGTGTCTGCCTGCATGTCCTTTGCCTTCTACTACTAACTTTGAACCGTTATCTACACCGGGCGGTATTCTTATTTTCACAGTTTCCCTGCTGTGAATTGCTCCGCGTCCACCGCAAGCTTTACAAGGTTCGTGCAGTATTCCTTCTCCCCGACAGTTGGAACAGGTTTGGGATATGGTGATTATGAACTGTCTCTGAACTACGTGTCCGCTTCCTTTACATACGGGACAGGTTTTTACTCCTTTGTCTTTATCGTATCCTGTTCCCTTACAAGAGATACATTCAGTAAGCCTGTCCACTTCAAGTTCAAGGGTTGTTCCCCTGTAGGCTTCTTCTAAGGAGATCTCTACTGTCTTGAAAATATCTTCACCTTTAAAAGGTCTTGTGCCACTTCTCCTTCTTGATCTGGTTGCTCTTTCAAAAATAGACTCAAAACCCAAATCAAAAGCTTCACTGAGGAATTCCCGTAGAAAATCCAAATCTTCCATAGAGGGTATATCTTGGGTATAGCTTTGAGTTTGCCCTGTCCCTTCAAAAGCAGCATGTCCGTATGTATCGTAAAGTTTTCTCTTTTTGGGATCGGATAGGACTTGATAGGCTTCGTTTATTTCTTTGAACTTTTCCTGTGCTGTGGGATCTTTGTTTATATCAGGGTGATACTTTCGGGCAAGTCTTCGGAAAGCTTTTTTTATTTCTTCTTGGGAAGCGTTTCTCGGAACTCCAAGGATTTCGTAGTAGTCCTTTTTGGTAGAAGGCATTTATAGACCTCCTATAAACATATCTATCAGGCATATAAAATAAAATCTGAGTGTATTTATGTCAAGTGTATGGGAAGCAACCTGCGCGGTTTCAGTAAGCCGTTTTTAACTTCCCCTATTCCTACAAACTTGTTATCTACGTATATTTTAACAGATCCTTCTCTAAAGCAGTCTTTTAAGGGAATCGTATTACCGTTAAGAACTTTTTTCCCGTGAAAGTAGTCAAGGAAAACAGAAGGTAAGAAGCGAAGAGATTCTTCAGTGGATAGGAGATAGTGTTTTGGATTTTCCGATTTCAGGAAATCTTCCAAAGAAATAGCGTCATTAAGGGAGAAAGGACCTACCCTTGTGCGAATGAGCCGACTGACAACAGCTCCTGTAGATAGCCTTTTTCCTATATCGTGTATAAGACTCCTTATGTAAGTTCCAGAAGAAACTGAAGCTTCTATTTCAAAATGAGGAATATGACACTTTTTCAGCTTAAGGGAATAGATTTTAACCTTTATGGGTTTAAGGGGGGGAGTTATCCCTTTTCTTGCAAGTTTATAAGCCCTTTTTCCCTTTACCTTTTTGGCACAGAAAGGTGGAGGTTGCTGTTGTATTTCCCCTTTGAATTCTCTCAGTATTTCTTCCAACTGTTTGCAGGAGACGTTAACTTCCTTTTTCCTTAGAAGATTTCCTTCCAAATCATAGGTATCTGTTTCTACACCTAAGAGAGCTGATACATAATAGGTTTTCTCCATTTGTGTGAATATCCACGAAAATCTCGTAGCTTTACCGATCAGAAGAAGTAAAATCCCTTCAGCTATGGGATCTAAGGTGCCGCTGTGACCTACACGAGTTTTTAGTTTTCTTTTTACTTTGTTTACAACTTGAGTTGAAGTTATACCCGTAGGTTTGTTTATTACAAGGATCCCTTCCATGGGATCAGCTTAAAAAGTCTTTAAGGTGTCTTTTCATTGCAAGACTCCTGAGCTTTCTTAAAGCTCTTGTTTCAAGCTGGCGAACCCTTTCCCGAGAGACGCCGAGTATATCTCCTATTTCCCGCAGAGTTTTTGGTTCTACTCCACCAAGACCAAACCTTAATTCTACTACTTTTCTTTCCTTTTCGGGAAGCTTTTCCAGTAAATCGTAAATTTCCTTTTCTAAGACTTCTTGAATAACGCTTTCTTCCACTTCCGCTGTTCCGTGTTTGCTCAGAAAATCTACGAAGAAAGTATCCTCATTTTCTCCCACCGGCGCGTCCAAGGAAAGAGGTATCCTGCACACCTGTAGATACTTCTCAACTTCTTCCGGAGACATTTTGTATCCTTCTGTTTTAAGTTTTTCCTCTATTTCTTTTTCTGTAGGTTCTCTGCCTATTTCCTTCTCCAGTTCCTTCGCTATCATATCCCTGTTGAGTTTTTCCGCTACCTCTTCTGGTGTGGGTTCTCGTTCAAGTTCCTTAGCAAGTTCTGCGTATATAGTTCCTATTCTACTTATCAGATGGGATTGTTTTAAGGGAATTCTAACAGCTCCTGTTTGCTGAGAAAGAGCTTGCATTATAGCTTGTCTAATCCACCAAACAGCGTAAGATATGAATTTTACTCCTCTGTCTGGATCAAATCTTTTAGCAGCTTCAAGAAGTCCCAAGTTACCGGCTGCTATAAGCTCTGAGAAAGGAAGACCGTATCCGATATACTGTTTTGCTACACTTACTACAAAACGTAGGTTAGATTCCACGAGTTTCTTAAGAGCTTCTTCATCTCCTTTTTTTGCTTTATAGGCAAGCTCTTTTTCTTCTTCGGGAGAAAGTAAGGGTATTTTGGAAATCTTCTTAAGATACTGATTTATCAATTCCTGTTCGGTATCCGGCATAGTAAACCTCTCACTTAATACTCAGAACTAGATATAGATTGCTTTCACCTCTCCTTACCAAAAGCAGAGCTTTTGTTTTCCCCGCTTCTCTTAATCTGTCCAATGCTCTGTTAAACTCCCTCACGTTGTTTATCTTTCGGTTGTTTACTCTAATTATTATATCTCCAGGTCTGAGTCCGCTGTGATCCGCTGGACTTCCCGGAACCACCGCTGTAACGAGAACACCTTCAACTCCTAATCTTGCTTTCTCTTGAGGTGTCATATCTCTTACAGTGAGTCCTAAGTTTTCACCTTCATAGGAAGGTTTACGGGAAGATATCTTTTCGGGAAGCTCTCCTATTTTTACCCTCAGTTTTTTCTTTTTCCCTTCTCTTATTATGGTAAGGGTTACTTCTGTTCCGGGTTTTGTTTTCATTACGGTGAACTGGAGATCCCTCACGCTGTCAAGTTTCTTTTCATTTATAGCTATTATAATGTCCCCCTCTTTTAAACCAGCTTTGTGGGCAGGACTTCCTTCAACAACTTGGGCTACCAGTATTCCTTCTTTAACTCCTATGGCTTCGCTTATATTAGGTGTTATTTCTTGAATAACTACACCAAGCCAGCCTCTTATAACTCTTCCGTGTTTAAGTATTTGTTCCATAACCCAGCGTGCTAAGTTTATGGGAATAGCAAAACCCAATCCCTGTCCCGAAGCTACTATAGCGGTATTTATCCCTATTACTTCGCCGTATATGTTTATAAGAGGTCCTCCGGAGTTACCCGGATTTATAGCTGCGTCTGTTTGTATGTAACTTTCATACTGAGTTATACCTATGCTTCTTTTCAAAGCTGATACCACTCCAACTGTTACTGTCCTTTCTAAGCCGTAGGGATTCCCTATAGCTATAGCTATTTGCCCTACTCTGACTTTGTCAGAATCTCCCAGTTTTGCTATTTTTTTGCTTATTTCTTTTAAACCCTTTGCGTTGACTTCCAACACCGCTATATCGGTTTTAGGATCTGTTCCTACTATACGTGCTTCCTTTTCGGTATGCTTGTCAAATCTGACAGTTATACTTTTTGCATCTTCAACAACGTGATTATTAGTGAGTATGTAAACCTTTCCCTTTTCATACTTGACTATAACTCCTGATCCTAAGGATCTTCTCTCTCTTCTGAAGGGTTCTATGGGAAATCTAAAGGGAAGATCAAATTCTTCAAAGGGATTGAACTCTACTTCCTGCCTGGCAAATATGGTAACAACGGAAGGTGAAACCTTGTCTATTACACGGGTAAGTTCTCTTTGAAAAGATTCTAAGACTCCGCTGTTGTTTAAGGTAACTGTTTTAGACTTTTCCAACTCGGAAATGTCTTCTGCCTTGCAGGCAAGGAAAAGAGCCAACATAAGAAAGGAAACAAGGGTAAACGCCTTCATTTTTCTCCTCCTCATATTACCCTCACAGATAAAAATAACACACGGAAAAAAGGTCTCTCTACTGAGTTTAGAAGTCTTTCTACTTCAAAACGACTCAGCGATTTCCTTCTTTTTGGGTTTAGAGAACTTCCAGTAAAGTGAAAGAACTTCATAAGATCCCACCCTTTAAAGGGTATATCCAATTCTAAGAAAAAATAGTTTAGGTAAAAGCGGGAAAAGAACTCCAATACTCTTTCAGCAGGTGGAAAGGGAAAGCCAAACTTTTCTAAACTCCCTTCAACAGGAAAAGCCAGTCCAATTCCTTGGCGGGATACTCTCAAGGCTTCGGTAAGACTCTTATCAAGATTTGTCCAGTGAAGAGAGAAGTTACTCAAAACAAAGTCAAAACTTTTTTCTTTAAAAGGAAGTGATTCAGCATCTCCCACAACAGCTCTACCGAACTCTTGAGAATACACCGATGCCATGTTAGCTGATATATCTATCCCTGTGGGTAAACAACTTGAAGGCAGGAAGCGGGAGACAAATCCTGTCCCACAGCCTAAGTCCAACACAGCACCCGTTGGTTGAGAAAACTTTACCAAAATTTCAGCACTCTTTCGTTGGGGAATTGCCCACTTCTCATAAGTTTTAGCTGCTCTTGAGAAGCGAAGAGATAACAGCTCTTTCATCTTCAGCGGGAAAATGACCTCCGGGAAGAATTATAAGTTTACTCCTTTTAAAGAGACTGTGAAGGATAAAAGCTTCCTTTACGGGAACTATTGGATCTTTCTCTCCCTGGAGTATGAAAACCTCTTTTTTTACAACGGGTATTATATCTCTAAGATCAAGGTTTATATAATCTTCAAGCATTTTCATAGCATACTTTTCTTCTATCCTATCTTTAAAATTGGGAATTACCATACTTCTGAAGGCTGATACTCCTTTCTTACGTATCATTATCTTAAAAGCTCTTAGGTTTTCCTCAGGCCAAGCCTTTCCGAAAAAGGGGGAAGTTCCTATAAGGAAGAGTCTTTTCACCTTTTCAGGAAACTTGAAGGCTAACAGAATGGCAAGGCTTCCTCCTAGGGACCAACCCACCACGTCGCGCTTGTCGGGAATTGTAAGTGCGAGTTTTGCGACTGTTTTATCTAAATCTGTGTATATCTCATTGCTACCACCGTGAGCTGGAAGATCAGGTTTTATTCCGGTAAAGGGAAAAAACACCTTTGAAGAAAAAGCCCAACCGTGAATGAAAAGAGGAAGTTTCATCAAATATATAATTCTATGATAATGCTAATTGCTAAAAATTTGAGGAAATTCTTTAAAGGTAGAGAAGTCATCAAGGGTATCAGTTTAAATCTGGAGAGAGGAGAAATAGTAGGCTTGCTAGGTCCTAACGGAGCTGGAAAAACCACCCTTTTTAACAGTCTCATCGGTTTTATAAAGGTGGAAGAAGGGCGTATAGAGCTTGACGGAGAAGATATAACGGATTTACCTCCCTACAGAAGAGCTAAAAAAGGCATTGCCTTTCTACCGCAGGAACATACGATTTTTGAAGATTTAACAGTTTTGGAGAATCTTCTAATATTCCTTGAGTTTTTCACCGACAGTAAAGAAGAAGCAATCACGCGGGCAGAAGCTTTACTTGAAGATTTCGGACTCCTTTCTTTGAGTCATCAAAAAGCCTACACTCTTTCGGGAGGACAGAAAAGAAGATTGGAAATTGCCAGAAGTCTTATTACAAAACCCAGATACATTTTTTTGGACGAACCCTTTGCGGGTTTAGATCCCATCATAGTAAGTGATATAAGAAATTTAGTAAGGGATCTTAAGCACCAGAATATAGGTATCCTTATTACTGATCACAATGTAAGGGAAACAATAACAATAGTTGATAGAGTTTACATAATATCTGAAGGTAAAATAATTGCAGAAGGTAGTCCCACTGAAGTAGTGGGTGTGGAGGAAG
>JALSHV010000003.1 GCA_026981975.1 Aquificaceae bacterium
CTTGCAGAAGGGTGGTATATGAAAGCTGTGGGTGGTATGGAAAAGAGTATCCATCTTGATGTGGCTCTCTCTTCTTTTATCCTCGCTTCTCTGGGTATCGCTTCCGCTTACGTGATTTTTGTAAAAAAACTGATTTCTCCGCAAGCTTTGTATACATCTTTAAAACCTCTTGGTGAGCTTCTGAGAAATCAATTTTTCACAGAATACTTGTATCACAAAGGCTTGGCAAGAGGATATATGTTGGTTTCCAAAGCCGCTTATACCTTGGGAGATAGAACCCTTATAGATGGCACTATAAACCGCACTTATGTTCTTTTTATAAAAACCGTTAAACTTGTTTGGAAGATTTTTGACGTTAAATCAATAGATTTGCTTCTTCACTGCCTTGCTATAGGTTCCTTCAGGGGTGGTAAGATCCTAAGAAATTTTCAAACAGGGTTACTAAATAACTACATTATGTTTCTTCTTGTAGGAATTATAGTTGTGTTAGGAGTTATGCTTTATCTGCTTGAGAAGGTGAAGGGATAATGGAAGTGATTAGGGCAGAGTTTCCCTTTATATCTCTTTCTATGATAATTCCAATTGTTTTTTCACTTTTAGTTTTCTTTTTAAATGAAAGATTCACAAGGCTACTTGCTGTAACAGGAACCACTATTGTATTTTTTATTTCTTTATTGCTTCTTTATTTGTTTGATTACGATAAAGCAAATTCTGTTCAGTTTTACGAAAAATATCCCTTATACGAAGAGTTCAATGTTTACCTGTCCTTAGGATTAGACGGTTTATCGCTTTTGATGTATTTTCTCACAACTCTTATCTCCTTAGTAGCTGTCGTTTGGTCAATAAGGGATAAACAAATAACTACCAGATTAAAGGAATACTTTGCGGTTTTCCTGCTAACGGAAAGTTTTCTTATAGGAGTCTTCTCAAGTTTTGATCTTATAGTCTTTTACGCTTTTTACGAGCTTACCCTTATTCCTATGCTTTTTGCCATAGGAGTTTGGGGATATAAGCTCCGCTTGTATTCTGCTTATAAGTTCTTTATATACATATTCGTATCTTCTTTGTTTTTGTTATTAGGAATAGCCGCCGTTGCAGTTCAGCATTACTTTAATTACGGAAGCTTTTCCTTTAGTTACTTTGATCTTCTTAAAAACAACTACAATACATCATTAGAAATTTTCATATTTCTGCTTTTCTTCATTGCCTTTGCGGTAAAGACGCCCATAGTTCCTTTTCACACATGGCTTCCTGACGCTCACGGTGAAGCTCCTACAGCAGGATCTGTTGTTTTAGCCGCGATTCTTCTTAAAATGGGAACTTACGCTCTAATAAGGTTCAACCTGGGACTATTTCCAGAAGCTTCACTCAAGCTTATGCCTTTTCTGGTAGCCTTAGGAATTATTACTATCATATACGCTTCTTGGATGACTATAGTTCAAAACAATGTTAAGAGGTTCGTAGCTTATTCTTCGGTGAGTCATATGGGTTTTATAGTAACCGCTACCTTTTTGCTCAACCACGAGGGATTAAGAGCTTCTATTATAGAAATGTTCGCTCATGGAATGACTAGCGCTTCACTTTTTATGATAGCGGGTTTCATTTACAACAGACTACACACTTTTAACATGGAAAGTCTAAGAGGATCTGTAAGATTTATGCCCCTTTTTGCGGTTATTACAGCTTCCACAGCTTTCGCCGCCATGGGGCTTCCGGGAGGATCTTCTTTTTGGGGAAAGTTTCTTACTGTTCTTTCCGCAAGGGAATACTCCTATGCCTTAGCCCTTATGGTTCTTGTGGGTGGTTTTTTCAGCGCTGCTTATATGCTTTATTTGTTGAAAACTCTCTTTTTAGATGTAAGAGAAGAAGGAATTCTTATACATTTTCAAGACATAAGAGGTTTTAAATTCGCAGCTTTCTTCCTTTTACTTATTCCCATACTTGCAGTGGGATTTTTACCTCATCTGTTCTTCAACATGTTTGACGGATCTATAAACTTCATTTTAAAACGCTTAGTAGGATTGGAGTAAGGAAAATGCAAGTGAATCAGCCTATAGAAGCTGTAGAATTTCCGAGATTAGATGTATTTATTCCCGAACTTATTGTTCTGATAACCGCTTTTGTAATTTTTACTCTTGATCTTATTCTTTCATCACCGATGAAAAGAAGAATCCTTCCCATCATTACAGCAACGGGTTATTCCCTATCACTGGCTACGGTAATACTATTGAATAAACTAAAAGGAGATACTTTTTACAAAAGCTTCACAGCGGATCACTTGGGAACTGTCGTTAAGACTTTTGAAATTCTGATAGCTCTAACTGTGATTGTTTTCGCTCAGAAGTATTACAGTTCAAGGAATTCCTTTTACGGTGAGTTTTACTACATACTGTCCTTTACTCTTGCGGGAGCTATGATTCTTTCTTCTTCTTACAATCTTATAGTTATCTACGTTGCTCTGGAATTAGTTTCCATAGGTTTTTATATACTTACAGCATTGCTTAGGAATTCTTTTATTTCAAAAGAAGGAGCTTTTAAATATCTAATACTGGGAGGATTGAGTGTTGCTCTGGCTTCCTACGGTGCTGTGTTTATGTATATATACGCTGGATCTTTGGATTTACGGGAGATTCTCTCTTACAAGGGAGAAGATCAACACTATCTGATTTTGGGTTTAGTTTTATTTCTGATAGGCTTTGCTATAAAGATAGGTGCTGTTCCTTTCCATTTTTGGCTTCCGGATGCTTATCAAGGCGCTCCTACACCTGTAACAGCTCTCATGGCTTCCGTTGGTAAATTGGCTTTTTTTATTCCAATTGTAAGAATTATGCCTCTTTTGAGGGAAGAGTTCTCCGATGTATGGATTATAACCGTCGGGATAATAGCGGCGATTACTATGATCTACGGAAACATGGTAGCTTTGGTGCAGAAGGATATAAAAAGATTGCTGGCTTATTCTTCCATAGCACATTCGGGATACATACTTGCAGGGATTGCTGTTACGGAAGTCATAGGACTTAAAGCGGTAGTTTATTTCTTGGTAGTTTACACTATTATGGCAGCAGGTTCCTTTTTTGTAATTGCACTATTGGAGCGTATGGGCAATTGGAAAAATCTGTTACAGGATTTATCGGGAATGCGATTCAATCTTCCTTTTTTGGCTCTTTCTTTCATGATATACATGTTTGCTCTGCTGGGAGTGCCGCCAACAGTAGGATTTGTAGGAAAAACGCTCGTATTTATGGCTTTATCCTTTGATAAGCTTTGGTGGCTTGCCATTGTTATGATAATCTCCACAGGGATCTCAACTGGTTACTATGTCCGTATAGTCGTTCTGATGTATATGAAAGATAAAGAAAAAGAATTTTCCCTTAAAGGAACAAATCCGTTGGAGATTATATCCCTGACTTTTCTTACACTCCTTACAGTTGGTCTTGCTGTTATGCCGGAATTAATTTTAAATCTTATAAATTCAGCATCAGAAAGCTTATTTCTGAGGTGAGCAGATATGGAATACATAGGATTTCTTATGTTCTTTGCAGTAATGATAGGAATAGCTCTTGTTATGATTTCCCTGAACTGGCTTTTCGGTCCTAAAACACCTCAAGAATACGAAGATTATCCCTATGAATGTGGAGTTCCTCTTTACGATAAATGTGCCCAGACGACATTTCATCAAGGTTATTATCTGTTAGGATTACTTCTTTTGCTTTTTGATATTGAAGCGGCTTTTCTATTTCCCTGGACGGTAGTATATCGGTGGCTTGGAATTTTCGGTTTTATTGAAATGTTTCTTTTTATCCTTATATTAACCTACGGTCTACTTTATGCTTGGAAAAAGGGAGCGCTCAACTGGCAATTTGAAAGGGAGGAATTCTGAAAAATGGCCTGGGCAAGAGAAAGTGATTTTAGTGATTTGAAAGAACCCTTTAAGACTCTTGAAGTAGTTGAGAATAAAGGGACAACTTCTTTACACGTAAGAAAGGAAGAGCTTCTCAACTTGCTAAAAGTTTTAAAAGAGAAAAAGGGCTATAAACTATTCCTTGATCATTCAGTAGTAGATCTAAAAGATATTTTAGAGAAAGATAAAGATTTTAAAAATGCTGTTGCAGAAAGTATAATAGCTTTTCCAGAAGATAGAGTTTCCAGATTTCAAGCTTTCTATATTCTCTTTAACGTTGATGAGAAAAAAAGAGTAGTTGTAAAAACACGCACAAAGGAAACCCTGCCATCGGCGGAAAAGCTGTGGTTTGCCTGCAAATGGGCGGAAAGAGAGTGTTACGATATGTTCGGCATTAAGTATGAAGGTCATGAAAATCTGGTAAGAGCCTTTATGTGGGAAACTTATCCTTACTTTCCTTTGAGAAAAGACTTTCCCTTGGAAGGGTTTCCTGAAGAGGAACTTCCTTCGTTGAACGAAGTAATCAAAGGAGATAAACTGCAAGGAACTATGAACTATGAAAGAAAACACACCTTTATTCCCACCTTAGAGGATTTGGAAATAACGGAAAGAAAACGTTTGCAAAAAAAAGCTCAAATTGTCCTCAACTGGGGTCCTCTGCATCCGGGAACTCACGGAACAATGTGGTTCCTCTTTGACTTGGAGGGAGAAAGGATTGTTCAAACTGACGTTATACTGGGACAACTTCACCGAGGGGTTGAAAAACTCGCTGAAAATGAAATGTATAATCAGTTCTTAGTTTATACGGACAGAATGGACTACTTATCCGCCCTGTGTTCCAATCAAGCATGGGTAGTTGCTGTAGAAAGAATGCTTGGTATAGAAGAGTATGTTCCCGAAAAAGCTAAATACATAAGAACAATGCTCTCAGAACTTCAGCGGATAAATTCCCATCTCCTTTGGCTTGGAACTTACGCTCTGGACTTAGGCGCTCTTACTGTGTTTTTATACTGCTTTAAAGAAAGAGAGAAAATTATGGATATTCTTGAAGGAATAACCGGTGCAAGGCTAACAATTTCCTATCCGAGGGTGGGAGGAGTCAGAATGGACTTACCCTTGGGAGCATTGGAAGCAATAAAATCCTTTACAGGTAGATTCTTAAAAGAGCTAAGGGATTGGGAAAGAATACTTACTCGTAACAGAATATGGCTCAAGAGAAACAAAGGTGTAGGAGTTATTCCTCCTGAGGAAGCTTACTTTTACGGCGTTACAGGACCTGTAATTAGAGGTTCCGGTATTCCCTACGATGTTAGAAAAATTGATCCCTACGATGCTTATGCAGAAGTTGAATTTGACATACCAGTAGGAGAAGAAGGAGATTGTTACGACAGATATTTAGTGAGAATAGAAGAGATGAAACAGAGTGTAAGAATAGTAGAACAGTGTGTAAAAAAACTTGAAAAATTACCCGAATCAGCTCCTTTTTTTGCAGAGGTTCCTAAAGAAAAAAAGATAAAACTATCCATGGACGGTATAGGGTTAAAAGTTCCGACTTCAGAGATATACTCCTCAGGTGAAAATCCGCGGGGAGAACTTGGGTTTTACGTATTTTCAATAGGAGCTATTAAGCCTTACAGAGTTAAAGTAAGACCTCCTTCCTTTTACAATTTGTCTGTATACCCTTATCTGATGAAAAACAGAGTTATTGCAGATGCGGTAACCATACTGGCAAGTATAGATCCCGTTGTAGGAGAAACGGATAGATAGGAGGCGCTGAATGGAAAGCGTAGCTCTTAATCTTGCCGTTGCCTTTGTAAAGATATTGGTTATTCTCGGAATAGTTCTAGGAGTTGGAGCTTACCTGACGTGGGTTGAAAGAAAGGTAGCAGCTCATATACAAAGACGTCCCGGACCCATGGTGGTGGGCTGGCACGGACTACTTCAACCCTTAGCGGACGGTCTTAAGCTTATAACAAAGGAAGATCTTTTTCCCAGATACGGAAATCGCTTTCTCTACAACTTGGCAATAGTTTTAGCACTTGTTCCCGCAACCTTGGTTTTTGCTGTAATACCTTTCGGTCCTGAATTTGAAGTTTTCGGTTATAAGATAAAACCCATTCTTACAGATGTTAACGTGGCTCTTCTACTTGTTTTCGGTTTAGGATCCCTTGCAGTTTACGCAGTTGCTCTAGCAGGCTGGGCTTCTAACTCTAAATATCCTCTTATAGGTTCTATGAGAAAGGCGGGAATAATAATTTCCTATGAAGTTGCAATTACCTTTGCGGTTATGGGTCCTATAATACTCGCAGGAACCCTTTCCACTTACCAGATAGTTGTAAATCAAATAGAACAGAAGCTGTGGTATGTTTGGATTCAACCTGTAGCTTTTGTGGTTTACATGTTTTCCTTACTTGCGGAAACTGGAAGAGTTCCCTTTGACATTCAGGAAGCGGAAGCAGAACTGGTTACTGGTTTTACCGTTGAATACGGAGGAATGAAGTTCGGTATATTCCCCTTAGTAGAATGGTATATAGAAGTTTTATCCCTATCCGCTATAGCAGTAGTGCTGTTTTTCGGCGGTTGGTCTCCGCTGAATATACCCTTCTTAGGCTTTGTAGATCCCTTATTCTTTCTGGGTCCGCTTTCTCCTTTTGTTTGGTTTTTACTTAAAGTCACAGCACTCTTTCTATTTATTCTTTGGCTCCACTGGACTCTTCCGAGATACAGAATAGATCAGATAACGGAAATGGCTTGGAAGATTATGTTGCCTCTTGCATTGGCAAATATAGTATTTACAGCGGTAATAGCTCCTTTGATTTGGAAATGAAAGAAGGAATAAGCTTGAGTAAAATAATCGCTTTCGGAGGTTTGTAATGGTAAAAAAGCTGAAAGTAAAACCTCTTAGTTGGCTTGAAAGAATACTTTTCTTAGATTTTATAAAGGGTTTATCTGTAACGATAAAACACGCCTTTAGCAAAACCATAACTACTCATTATCCTTACGAAAAGCTTACACCTCCTAAGAGATTTCGTGGATTCTTCGCTCACAAAGTTGTTGACGGAAATGAACCCCAACCTGCTTACGATGAATGGGTAGAAAGATTCAAGATAGAGGTTATCCCCGGTAGAAGTAGGTGTGTGGTATGTATGCTTTGTAAAAGAGCATGTCCTGTGCCTCAACTTTTTCAGATAGAGGGGAAAAAACTTGAAAACGGAAAAAGAGTGGTAAGCGTTTTTAACATGAATTTGATGTTATGCACTTTTTGCGGATTTTGTGTTGACGCTTGTCCTGTGGATTGTCTTTATCAAACAGATATTCACGAAACCGCTTCCTTTACCCGTAAAGATGCCATCTTGGATTTAGAACTCCTTGAAAAAATAGGAAGAGATTGGCAGAGTAGAAGAGAAGAAGAACCTGACAGACTTTGGTCTGATGATGTGGAAAGAAATAAACTATGGTATGAAAACAACTTAAAACTTAAAAAATCGGAGAAAAAGGGGAGACACGAATGGTAAGACTTTTAATATTCACTTTTTTTTCTCTTTGGGCTATAGTATCCGCTATAGGAGTTATTACTTTCACTAATCCGATATACGTTATACTTTGGTTGCTCTCAGCTTTAATCGCTATTGCGGGAATATTTTTCACTGCAGGTGCGGAATTGGTAGGAGCGCTTCAACTATTGATATACGCAGTTGCCATAGCAGTTTTTTACGTTTTTGTTCTGACAGCTGTTCCGTGGGAAAAAGCGGTGAAAAAGAGCAGCCATTACAGAACAGAAGGAGTTTTGTCCTTTCCTCTTATTCTTCTTCTCTATTTAGAAATAGCTGTTGTTTTTCTTCTGGGGGTTACTGCTTCTCCGGAAGGTCAGCTAAGAGGTTTAATAGAAAAATTTGGTAATACGGAGGTAGTTGGTTCTATTTTGTTCAGTAAATACTTTTTTGCCTTTGAAGTAGTATCTCTTGTGCTTTTGATAGGAATGATAGGTGCTGTTCTTATAGGAAGAAAGGAGAACCAAACCTATGAAGACGATACCCGTTGAAGCTTATTTTGCGGTAAGCACTGCATTATTTGTATTAGGCTTGCTGGGTATGATAGTTAGAAGGAATCTTGTAACTGTTTTGATGAGTTTAGAACTTGCACTGAACGCTGTAAACGTTGCTTTTGTCGGTGCAGATTATCACATGGGTTTAGTTGAAGGACAGATATTCGCCCTTTTTATAATAGCTCTGGCAGCTGCGGAAGCAGCTGTAGGTCTGGGAATAATTATTGCTATATTCAGATACAGACTTGTTGATTCTACCGATGAGATTACTGACATGAGGGGGTAAAGGGTATGGAGAGTTTGATAATATTGCTGTCTCCACTTATCTCTTTTATATTGATTTCTTTTTTCGGAAAGAGCATAGGGGATAAGATAAGTGGGATAATCACCAGTCTCGCAGGAGCTGTGTCCTTTGTATTTTCCTTAGGAGCGGTATTCAGAAGCTTAGAAGAACCCTATCACATAAAACTCTACAAATTTCTTCCACTGGAAGGATACGATCTGTCCGTTGGCTTTTACTTTGATCCCCTATCCTCCATCACCTCCGCAGTGGTCACATTCGTCGCTACCCTCATATTCGTGTATTCCATAGGTTACATGCACCACGAATTCGGTAATTGGACTTTTAAGTTCTACGCATATCTCTCCCTCTTCCTCTTCGCTATGCTACTTATCGTCCTGTCCGATAACCTGCTGGGTATCTTCTTCGGCTGGGAAGGTGTCGGCTTGGCTTCTTACTTGCTCATCGGCTACTACCACCAACAGTTAAAAGCTTCAAACGCTTCCTTAGAAGCCTTCATCATGAACAGAATCGGTGATTGGCTCTTTATATTCGGTATCATATCCTGTTTCCTTATCTTCAATTCCCTTGATATCTTGACTATCTTCAATAAAATCCCTTCAGCTGATCCTTACTTCCTGGGATTGGCTACTTTACTCCTCTTCGGAGGTGCTGTGGGTAAATCAGGACAACTGCCCTTGCATACATGGCTACCTAATGCTATGGCAGGTCCTACACCCGTATCTGCCCTGCTCCACGCCGCTACTATGGTGGCTGCAGGTGTCTATATGATAGCAAGGCTCTACCCCCTCTTTGATGCCGCTCCCCAAACCCTTAAGTTCGTGGCTCTAATCGGTGGCTTGACAGCCTTGTTCGCCGCCCTCGCTGCTACTTCCCACACCGATATAAAGAAAATTATCGCCTTCTCTACTATGAGTCAGCTGGGTTATATGTTCCTCGGCTTGGGTGTGGGTGATCCAGAGGGTGCTATGTATCACCTGACTACTCACGCCTTTTTTAAGGCTTTACTGTTTTTAGCTGCCGGAAGTGTTATAACCGCTTTCCATCATAAGCTATACGATATCTACAGCTTCGGTGGTTTGAAAAGGTATATGCCCGTAACCTATGCGGGTTTCACTGTCGGAGCTTTGTCCTTGGCAGGTGTTTTCCCTTTATCCGGATTTTGGAGTAAAGACAGACTTATAGGTAGTTATTACGAGGTGAGCTTGGTGTGGGGTCTGCTCGGAAGTGTTGTGGCTTTCATAACTGCTTATTACATATTCAGAGAAGGTTTTGTGGTTTTCCACGGTGAAGAAAGGTTCAGAAACAGGGTTGGTTATGAAATCAGAGAAGTGGGAAGTGAAATGAAAATTCCTGTGTTGGTTCTCCTTGTTATGTCTGTAATCGCAGGTCTTGCAGAAGGGTGGTATATGAAAGCTGTGGGTGGTATGGAAAAGAGTATCCATCTTGATGTGGCTCTCTCTTCTTTTATCCTCGCTTCTCTGGGTATCGCTTCCGCTTACGTGATTTTTGTAAAAAGAATACCTAATCCGGAAAAAGCTTACAGTGCTTTAAAGATCCTTCACACTACCCTTAAAGAACAGTTCTTCACTGAAAAGTTGTATCACAGAGTTCTTGCGGTAGGTTACTTGAAAGGTTCAAAGATAGTTCACACAGTAGGTGAAAAGCACATAGTTGACGGTTTTGTAAATTTATTGGCAACTGCGGTTCAAAATGTTGGAAAAAATCTGCGGTTTGCTCAACCGGGAAAACTTAATTGGTATGCTTTCGGTATGGTAGGAGGGCTTTCTTTTCTTGTTGTTCTTCTCTTTGTTCTCCTATTTACTGAATAGGGAGGAGTAAGATGGAGCATCTTTTAACGGTTACAATTTTTCTTCCACTCCTTACAGCTGGCGTTGTTGCTCTTCTTAGAAATGAATCCTTTGCTAAGATAGCTTCTGTATCAGTATCGGCTTTAGTATTTCTGTTTTCACTTGTTCTCTTCTTGAAGTTTGATTTCAACCGTGAAGGATTTCAGTTTGTAACGAAAATAGACTGGATACCACCCTTAGGTATTTCCTATCATCTTGGTTTAGACGGAATGGCAGTTTCTCTTATCCTTATGACAGCCCTTCTTTTCTTCGGAGTTTTTGTTTGGTCTTGGAGAGTAGAAGACAGGACTGTTCTTTATATAAGCCTTTTCCTAATGCTGGAAACTGCATGTTTGGGAGTCTTTTCAGCCTTAGACTTTTTCCTTTTTTACATATTCTGGGAGGGAATGCTTATTCCCATGTATTTCATAATAGGACTTTGGGGACACGAGAGAAAAGTATACGCTGCTAATAAATTCTTTATATACACCTTCTTTGGTAGTCTTTTTCTACTCTTGGGCTTTGCATCGGTCATAATATACGGATACTTCCAAAACGGATTTATAACCTTTGATTATTTTGAACATCTTAAAATGGAATATCCTTTATGGCTTCAGAGTATTGCCTTTCTGCTTTTCGCTATAGGGTTTGCTGTTAAGATTCCTATGTTTCCAGTTCACACATGGCTACCTGATGCTCACGTTGAAGCTCCTACAGCAGGATCTGTAATTTTGGCAGGTGTTCTACTTAAGATGGGAACTTTCGGTTTTGTCAGATACTCTTTGCCTCTCTTCCCTGAAGCATCAGAACGTTATGTTCCTCTTATTTTTATCCTTAGTGTTATAGCGGTTATATACGCTGCTATGATGGCTATTGCCCAAACTCATATAAAAAGACTTATAGCTTATTCTTCTATATCCCATATGGGAATAGTGACTCTTGGCACATTTGCTCTTGATGGAGACGCTCTCAACGGAGCAGTTTACATGATGATAGCTCACGGACTTTCTTCTGCCGCTCTCTTTTTTGCTGCGGGATTTATATACGATAGGATTCACTCCTATAACATGGACGATTTGGGTGGTTTAGCTCGTTATCTACCCAACTTCGCAACAGTTTTCATGATTGCGGGACTTACAAGCATAGGGCTTCCCGGACTTGCAGGATTCATAGCAGAGTTTCTTGTTCTGTTGGGAACTTTCAAGAAGTATCCTATTTGGGCTATAGCAGCAGGTTCTGGTATGATTCTGGGAGCTGCTTATTTCCTTTACATGTATAAACGGGTAATGTTTGAAGAGGAAACTCTTCCCAAAAGCAGAATTGAAAAGTGGAAAAGCTTGAGAGATCTTGAAATCCACCATATCATACCCTTTGTCCTTATTTTATTCGCCGCTTTCTTATTAGGGCTTTATCCTGCTCCCTTTGTGGAGATAATGAACCACACAGCACGTTTTGTTCTGGGAGGTTAAAAATGAACTGGAATGCTCTCATACCAGAATTCGTGCTTTCGGGAGGGATACTGCTTTTGTTTGCTCTTGAGCTTTTTTTAAGAGAAAAGTATTACAGGTTCTTTACAGCTTTAGCAGCTGTTATTGTTTTAATATCTTCCTTTTCCGTTTTAATGGTAAATTACCCTGTAAGCACACTTTTTGGAGGTTTTTCCGTTAGTGCTTTTAACTTAACTGCTAAATTTCTCCTTGGAATCATTACCGCCTTGGTTTTGTTGTCTTCTTACGATTTCTTTGAAAAGAAAAACTCTGCTTACGGTGAGCTTTCTTATCTTTACTTAATAACCCTTTTAGGTTTTATGTTTATGTTATCCTCGGAAAATCTCGCCATTGTGTTCGTTGGACTTGAGCTTGCTTCCATTAGTATGTATATACTTGTGGGGCTTTTTAGAAAAAACTATATCTCAAAAGAAGGAGCTTTTAAGTATCTAGTTCTTGGAACAGCCGGAACTTCCATGTTCGTGTTAGGAACAGCCTTTGTATACGCTTCTACGGGAACACTTGTTCTTAATCTTCAAAAAGGAAGTGGAACTTTTTTTGCCTTAGGTGTTTTGCTTCTTATGTCCGCTCTTGCTCTAAAAGTTTCAGCTTTCCCTTTCCATTTCTGGACTCCAGATGCGTATGAAGGCGCTCCTACACCAACAACATCTTTTTTAGCTACTGTTCCTAAGGTAGCTATCTATTTCCTTTTTGCAAAATTAACACTGTATCTTTTCTCTTCTTTGACTTCTTGGAAATTTTTAATAGGATCTATTGCTATCGCTTCTATGTTCTACGGGAACTTCCTTGCTTATGCTCAAAAAAGTGTAAAGAGGCTTTTAGCTTATTCTTCCATTGCTCATGCGGGTTACTTTACATTAGCACTTACTTTAGCGGATAAATTCCTTATATCTTCACTTCTTTTTTACGTTTTCGTGTATGCTCTTTCAACCTTGGGAGCTTTTACAGTCCTTTCAATCCTTGAAAAGAAAGATCTGTGGACTCATAACTTTTCAGATTTCAAAGGAATTGCAAAAGAACACCCTGTTTTAGCGTCTTTTTTAGCTTTCTTTTTATTTGCTCTTATAGGAATACCACCTATGGCAATATTCGTAGGTAAACTGGGTATATTCATGGGACTTATTAAAGGAGAAATGCTCATACTCTCTATTCTTTTCGTAATAGCAAGTGTTATATCCGCAGGATACTATTTAAAAGTTATAGTTTATATGTTTTTCTTCCAAAAAGAGAAAAGCTTCGGTGCGGTGAAGGTTTCCACAGGGGAATCCATCACACTTATGATAAGTTCAACAGGAATCCTTCTGCTGGGAATATTTCCGGGAATACTGCTGGACTATCTTTTTAGACTACCCTATTGATGATTGCGTTTTTCTTTTAAACTTTCCAAAAACTCTATAAGTTCTCTTACTTTTTCTTTTTTTACTTTATAAACTTTAAATTCTTCTCCTACGTTAACAAGAAGAAACCAATCAGTGGTATTAAAACCGAAACACAGTCTATAGATCTCTTTTATTCCTGATACTGTTAAACCCAAGTATTCCCCAAGTCCGTAGTAGTAGTATATAAACTCAAAAGGACATTTCGCTATGTTACCAGTATTGCCATGCATAAGTGTAATCACTAAGGAAAAGGGAAGTGAAAGATAAAAACAAGCTGAATCTCCCGGTGGACATTCAAGTATGTCTTCAATTAAATGATAAAGAGTAACTTCTCTGACCTTGTATATCTTTTTAATAAGTTCATTTGCCTGCTCTCTGCTTAGGTATACTACCTCTGGTTCACCGTTTTTGTAGTATACTATCCTATCCTTTTCAGTTTTTAAAGAACAAGACAAAAGAAAAAAAACTAAAACAACTAGGATCATTACTTATTTACGGCTTTCCTACGGAGAATCTCTTCATGCGATTTAAGAACTCCACAAGCCTGTGCCTGTGATACTGTTCATGGGAGTTGATCCATTCAAGAAGTTTTATAAGCTCTGGGTCTTTAACTTTTTCAATACTTTTCAAATAATCCTTCTGCGCACCTTCTTCTTCAAGTATATAATCTTCTACAGAAACTCCTTCTTCCAGCTGAGGCATGCTAAGATCCGGTATTTCTCCCATATCTCTGAGCTTTTCCCCAAGTTCTCCCATGTGAACCATACTTTCAATTGCAAGATCCATAGCTATATCCTTATATTCCCAATCCTTAGAGTGAAAGAAGCTGTGTAAGTAAGAGAGTAGTATTCTATACTCCTCCTTTAGAAGTTTATTTACAAGATTAACGATTTCTTTATTCGGTTTCTCTCTTTCTTCCCTTATTTCCTTTCCTTGAGAAATTTTATCCAAAAGCTCTGAAAATTCATGTTTATGTTGTTCTTCGTCCTTTATAACTCTTTCAAGAAGCTTAAGAACAGAATCATCTTTTACAGAATCAAGCTGTTTTGTATAGATCTCTACAGCTTTTTCTTCCGCTCTGACATTCTTTTTTAACATATCGTCCATTGTCGGACCGCCTATGTTTATTTCTTCCTCTATCCTATTTAGCTTAGCTATTCCGCCGAGCTGAACAGCTTTTTGAGCAAACCACTTCATATGTCTCATTTCTTGACGGGCTATTTTTTCTATTTCCGCTGTTATTTCTTCATCTCTTATTAAAAAAACGTGGTGTAAATACTGAACTATGGCTGAGTGTTCCAAAGCTGTATTGTAGAGCATAATTTCTATAAGTTCCGCTTTTTTCATATTTTCTCCTCCTTCTAATCTACATCAGGGAAAATCTTAACTACCACTTTTCTCTCGCGGGGTCCGTCAAATTCAGCTAAGAAAACGGACTCCCAAGTTCCAAGAAGCAAGTTTCCTTCAGATATAGGAACTATCCTTGAATTGCCTATTATGGCACTTTTTATATGAGCGGCTGAATTACCCTCTGCATGTTCGTAAGAAGGATCTTCCCAAGGAATCAACTTCTCCAATGTGTAAACGATATCTTTAAGAACGTCAGGATCAGCACCTTCATTTATAAAAACAGAAGCAGTAGTATGAGGGACGTATACAAGACATAAGCCTTCCCTTACTCCTGAACGCTTGAGAATTTCTCTTATATAAGGAGTTATATTCACTATACTTGTTCGTTTAGTAGTCCTTATTCTCAAGATTTCTTTCATGGGAGTATTTTAACCAATGTTGACAGGAATTCTTCTTCTAACATCTTCTACATCACCGAGTCTTATACGGCTTGTTATAATTGCATCTCCTTTATCGGAAAAACCTAAGATTTCTCCCCAAGGAGAGTATATTCCACTTGAACCCGCAAATTCTGTTTCCTTAAGAGTTCCCCATATATTGGATACTGCTAAAAAGCTCTGAAGTTCTACAGCTCTGGCTTTAGCTAAGGTTTCAAGGTGAGGTTTGCGATCAAGACCCCATTGAGCGGGAACAAGAATGAGCTCTGCTTCCTTTTTTTTAAGATCCATAACAAGATCTGTAAATCTGAGTTCAAAACAAATAAGAATTCCTATCCTACCGAAACGAGTGTTGAAAACGGGATTTTCTTCACCGGGAATGAAATGTTTATCTTCTCCGAAAAGTGGGAACAACTTTATCTTACTCCTTTTACCTATCAAATAGCCCCTGTCTATTAAGTAAGCTGTATTTCTTATACCTTCTTCCGTTTTTTCGGGAAGTGTTCCACATATAATAAGATCTCTCTTTCTTGACAGATCTCCAAGTGCATCAAGCACCTGCGGTGTCATAGAAGAAAGTCTTTCTATTTCCTCTTCCTCAAAATTCCATATAAACATTTCGGGTAACAACAGAATTCCCCCCTTAGGAACCAAGCGGGAGAGATTTAAAGTTTTTCTGAGATTATTTTCCATATTCCTTTCAAGTGATAACTGCAAAACAGATATCCAAAATTCTACAGATGCGCTCATGGCAGTTTATCTGTATTTTAACTCAAGAGTAAATTAACTTTTCCCATGACAAATGTCTTCTTGAAGGATCACAGGCTTTAGATTATTACCTAAGAGAATCTTTATTAGTTTATAAAGGTTCTGTGATTCATCGGTAAAGTATAGAGCGGTTTCTCCTTCTCCTTCTTTTATTATTAAGTGTTCAAGTTGATGAGCTGTAGCCAAAGATGAATCTACTATATTTACCTCTCCCATTACTTCTTGAATAACATCTTTAAGAAGGGGATAGTGGGTGCAACCCAAAATAAGGGTGTCAATACCTTGTTTTTTTAAATCTTTCAGATACATCTCCGCAACAGCTTTCACTATATTTCCCTTAAAGATGCCTTCTTCAACAAGGGGAACAAATAAGGGACATGCTTTTGAAAAAACTTCAACTCCTTCTCTTCTTAAAAGTCTCTGATATGTTCCGCTTCTTACAGTTGCAAGAGTCCCTATTACTCCCACTTTTCCTTTTGTAACTTTTAAAGCTTCTCTTACTCCCGGTTCTACTACGCCTATCACCGGTAGCGCAAATTTCACCCTTAAAGCTTCCAAAGCGTATGAGCTTGCGGTGTTACATGCTACCACTAAAATGTCCACACCTTTTTCCACTAAAAAGGTAGCACACTCAATGCTGTAACGGATTACCGTTTGAGGAGAACGATTCCCGTAAGGAACTCTGGCAGTATCTCCTATGTAAAAGAGATCAACCTCTGGAAAGTTTTCTCTTAAAGCTTTGAGAACTGTTAAACCACCCACTCCTGAATCAAAAACACCTATTTTCAATTTAAAGCTCCTTTTAACGGTTTTATAATTTTAACCAATGTCTGAGGATAAAATCTCCTTATGGAGGGAATGTTTAGAGAAACGACTTGTTAGTTTAATGTCCCGAATAAAGGAACCTAAGGAACTTGCCCCTGCTGTTAGTTATTATGTTCTGCAAAAAGGTAAGAGAATAAGACCTTTGTTTTTAATAGCTACTACGGAAGTCTTAGGAGGAGATTTGGAAGATTCCATAACGGTTGGTTGTGTTGTTGAAATGATTCACAACTACTCACTTATACACGATGATTTACCAGCAATGGACAATGATGACTACAGAAGGGGGCTTCCTTCTTGTCATAAGAAATTCGGGGAAGCCATCGCCATACTGGCAGGTGATGCTCTTCTTACTTACGCTTTTGAGATAATGTCCGATATCTCCCTTTACAAGAGCTTAAAAGCAGAAGATCTTTTGAAAATTTCAAAAGTGCTTGCGTTAAAATCGGGCGCTGAGGGTATAGTGGGAGGGCAAGCCTTAGACATTTGCGGAAGTGGTGATTTGGAAAGGGTTAACCTCAAAAAGACTGCTTCTCTTTTTGAAGCTTGCTTTATGTGCGCAGGGATAATCTCTCGCAGGGAGGATATTCTGAGCGATCTGGAAAGTGTAGGAAGATTGGTAGGACTTCTTTTTCAAATCACAGATGATATACTGGACAGAAACGGTTACTGGTCTGTTTTAGGCACTGAAAAAGCTTTAGAAAAAGCTCAGGCTTTATACAGAGAGCTTTTACATAAGTTAAAAAACACCTTTGAGAACACAGAATCCCTTGTTTACTTAACTAATCTTGTATACAGAAGGATTAAGGAAGATACTTAACTCTGAGATTTAATCTGTATATGAATTCGGATAAATCTTCCGATTGAACAGTTAAAATACCTAAGAGAACAAAAGTCTGAAAGTCAATGGGTGGAATAGGATCAGATCTTATTCTCAGTGTGCCTCCCTTAGTTAGGAATTCTTTAAGAGCCTTGTGAAGTTCTTCCCTGAAAAGGGAATCCAACTTTACATTCCTTTCTAAGTAAACATCAAGAGTTTGAAGTATTTCAGCCGGCGTTACTTTTTTCTTTTCAAACAATCTTTTCCTAATACCAGCATCTTTAAAAATAAACTCAAAACTCCTTATTCTGACTTTTCCCAGTTTCTCAGAAAGTTCTTTTATACTTTCTTCATTGTCGGAAGATTCCATCAGAGAAGAGATTAGGGATCTACTTATCCTGTCTAAGTGCATTTTCACACCTATACTGAAAGCAAAAGGCACTTCAACTCTCCACTCTTCTATAAAAAGCTCTTTTTTAACGTCACTGAATTTTCCAGAAAAGTAGGTGTTTATTTTTATTTCTCTGTAGCCAAGTTCTTCCATATTTTTTCTGAAACCTCTAAAATCTTCTGAATTTGAGGAAATTCCTATTAGGGAAAATTTAAGATTATTCGGAGAAATTTTGAGAATTCTCACCTTTTCAACAGTGGTTATTCCCTGAGCTGTTGATATACGCAGGTTTTCCACCTCCGTAGATCCTTTAAAGAGAGAGTAATTTACTCTTCCGTAAGAAGTCTTACCTTCTAAACCCAATCTATTTAGAAAAACCTGCAGATTCTTTTCTGCTTTTTTATTTGCGTAAATCTGAACTGCACCTATGAGGAAGAGAATTCCCAAAATAAGAAATCCCAAGATAAGTATTTTCCTTCCCATTTACTTAGTTTCTCCTAAGCAATCTTTCTTTAAAAGAGGAAAGTTTAAAAAGAGCTTGAAGAGGTGTAGTATTACCTATATCAATAGACAGTATTTCTTCTACGATTTTTTTAACTTCTTGTGAAAGGGTTTCCTCAGATTTTTTGTAAGTTTCTTCTAATAAGGGAAGAGTTTTATCTTCAAAAGACAGGAGTATTTCTTCAGCCTTAGTAATAAGTTCTGCGGGTAAACCCGCCATCTTAGCTACTTCAACCCCAAAGCTACCTTCCGCTTTTCCTTCTTCAAGAGTGTATAGGAATACTATCCTATCCGCTTCACGACTAACCGCCATGTGGTAGTTTTTAACTCCCTTTACTTTACCTTCAAGCTCTGTAAGCTCTAGAAAATGGGTAGCCAAAAGGGTCTTTGCTCTCAGAGTTTGTGAAATGTATTCAACTAAAGCTTTGGAGATGGCTATACCGTCATAGGTTGAAGTGCCCCTTCCCACCTCATCAAGGACTATAAGACTCTTAGAAGTAGCTCCAAAGAGAATATTGGCAACGTCTAGCATTTCGTTCATAAAAGTAGATACCCTTAAAGCCAACATGTCCCCTGATCCTATCCTTGCAAAGATAGCATCAACACAACCTATATAAGCTTCCTTGGCTGGCACGAAACTTCCCATGTGAGCCATCAGAACTATAAGAGCTACCTGTCTTATATAGCTTGACTTACCCGCCATATTGGGTCCAGTTATTACAAGAATAAATTCTTCTTCTGTCAAATGAGTATCATTGGGAACATAATCCTTTACGGTCTCTTCTATCACAGGATGCCTGCCTTCTCTTATAAAGATCTCATAACCGTTGTGTAGTTGAGGTTTTACCCACCTTCTCTGTTGAGCTACTTCCGCTAAGGATTGAACGTAATCTATCTCTCCAATTATTTGAGCATTTCTACCTATTTTCTCTAAATCTTCAGTGATTCTATCTCTAAGCTTTACAAAAATTTCGTATTCAATATCGTTTATTCTGCTCTGAGCGGATAGTATTTTCTCCTCAAGCATGCTGAGTTCCTCTGTAATAAAACGCTCCGCATTAGAAAGGGTCTGACGTCTTTTAAAGTATTCTGGAACGTGCTTGAGATTAGGCTTTGTTACTTCTATGTAATAGCCCATAACCTTGTTATAGCCTATTTTTAAACTTGAAATGCGGGTTTCTTTTTTGAGTTTTTCTTCGTAGTCCTTTAGAAGTCTGCAGGCATTATCCCTTAAATATCTGAGTTCGTCAAGGTAATCGTTGACTCCTTCCCTTATAAGTCCCCCTTCTTTAAGGTGTAAAGGAGGATCTTCCACGAGAGTCCTGTCTATTTCTTGAGCTAATTCCTTAAGATTTTCAAGGTTTTCTACAGCTTCAGTGAAGAAAGGAGATTTAAGCTTTGCTATTTCCTCCTTCAACTCCTCTGCGCGATACAGCGTATTTTTCAAATGCACTATATCCCGTGGTGTTGCTGTATTGGAACTTATACGTGAAACTAATCTTTCCAAATCCGCAGTTCCTTCCAGTATTTCCCTTATTTTCCTGCGAGAGGAAATATTTAGAACTAATTCCTCAACTGCTTGCTGGATCTTTTCTATCTGATGTATATTTCTGAAAGGGTTTAAAATGTGAAATTTCAACTTCCTTCTTCCCATTCCAGTCAAGGTTTTGTCCATAACTGAGAAAAGAGTGTGATCCCTTTTTCCTTCCATATTTTCAAGAAGTTCTAAGCCCCTTCTCACTTTAAAGTCTATCCTTACAAAACCTTCATCTACAAAAGGCTTAGGTTTTTTCAAAAAGGGGGTAAAGTTTTTCTGAGTGCTTCTTACGTATTTGTAAACAGCAGAAATAGGAATAAGATAGCTTTCTTCTTCAAAGCCCAAGGCTCTGAGACTGTAAATTCCAAAGGCTTCTTTGAGTAGTTTGCGATCCTCATAGAAAAAGTCTTCACTTAACTCCGTTACACAAACACGGAGGTTATCCTTTATTTCAAGGGGAAGCTGATCTCCCTTGGGAATTATTATTTCTTTGAGAGGAAACTTGGTAAGCAAATTCAAGAGTTCTTCTCTCTTAATCTTACTACCAAAAAAATCTCCCACCGCTAAATTCACGTAAGCTACGTAGAAGTAGCCACTCTTTCTGTAAAGACAGGCAAGTCCGCTTTCTTCCTTTTCAAAATAAGTTCCCGGAGTTATAACTCTGATTACATCTCTTTTTACTATTCCTTTTGCTTGTGACGGATCTTCCACTTGCTCACATACAGCTATTTTGTATCCCTTTGCTACCAACTTGGATATGTAATTTGATGCAGAGTGGTAAGGAACACCACACATGGGTATTCTTTCCCTTCCTTTTCCAACAGGTCTTGAGGTTAAAACAAGGTTAAGCTCTCTAGATCCTACAAGGGCATCTTCGTAAAAGAGTTCATAGAAATCTCCAAGCCTAAAGAAAAGTAAACAGTCCGGATACAGATTTTTAAAATGGTGATACTGAGCAAGCATAGGAGTAAGTTCAGATACTATCATAACCCGCAATTAATAAGGATAAATCCCTTATAACAGAAATGCTACCATTTTCTTATAATCTTATTCATGATTGAACGTTATACAAGAGAGGAAATAGGTAAAGTTTGGACTGAGAAAAACCGTTTTAAAAAATGGCTAGAAGTTGAGTTGGCTGTTTGTAGAGCTTGGGCGGAATTGGGAAGAATACCAAGATCAGCACTTATGAAAATAGAAGAAAGAGTAAGAATAGACAATGAAGCTTTGGAGAAAATTAAAAAATACGAAAGGGTTTACAAACACGATGTCCTTTCCTTTGTTTCGGTGATCGCAGAACAAGTGGGAGAAGAAGGCAGATACATTCACATGGGAATTACTTCCTCTGACGTTGTTGATACAGCTCTAGCTCTTTTAATGAGGGAATCTCTGGACATAATTCTCAGAAGTGTTGATTCTGTTATGGAAGAACTACACAAACTTGCGTATGTCCATAAAGATACATTGATGATGGGAAGAACACACGGTGTTCACGCAGAACCTATAACATTAGGTATAAAATTCGCTGTATGGTATGATGAGATGAAAAGAAACAGAGACAGGCTTTTAAAAGCTCGCGAGAGAATATCTTACGGTAAAATATCCGGTGCTGTTGGCACTTACTCTAACGTTCCACCTGAAGTAGAAAGAATAGCTCTTTCCGAACTCGGATTAAAGGTTGAACCCGCTTCAACCCAAATAGTTCACAGGGATCGGCACGCTGAATTTATGACTGCACTGGCTATAACCGCTTCCTCTCTTGAAAAGTTTGCCCTTGAAATAAGACATCTTCAGAGAACAGAAGTCCTTGAATTAGAAGAACCCTTTGAGGAAGGACAAAGAGGCTCTTCTGCAATGCCTCATAAGAAAAATCCCATTCACGCGGAGAGAATATGTGGTCTGGCACGTATTATAAGATCAAATTTGATACCAGCTCTTGAAAATATAGCACTGTGGCATGAAAGAGATATATCCCACTCTTCCGTAGAGAGGATAATACTTCCTGATTCTACCATAGCTCTTGATTATATTTTGCATCTTTTCCGTAATATTCTCAAAAGATTAGTGGTGAATAAAGACAGAATGGTTGAGAACATGAAACTTTCTAAGGAACTTTACTTTTCTTCAAAAGTTTTGGTAGCTCTTACTGAAAAAGGAATGTCAAGAGATAAAGCTTACGATTTGGTTCAAAAATGTGCGATGGAAAGTTGGAATACTGACAGAAGTTTTAAAGACGTTCTCTTAACAAAAAAGGAAATAAAAAAATACCTTTCAAGGCAGGAACTGGATAGTATATTTGATCCTTGGCTTTTTTTAAAATACAGAGATTATATATTTGAAAAAGTATTCAAGCATTCCTAGACTTACTTTAAGCAAGCTTGTGAGAAAGTTCTATAAACTCTTCTAATTTTCTCTTAGCCTTTCCGCTGTCAATGGAATCCTTTGCCATTTCAAAGGCTGTTTCCCTATCCTGAGCTTTACCACTTACAAGAATTCCGAAGGTTGCGTTCAACAAAACTATGTCTCTGTGAGGTCCCTCCTCCCCTTCTAAGACGGAAAACCCCATTCGGAAACTCTCCTCTGGTGAGGTTATACAGATATCCTTCATCTCCTTCTTCCCTATTCCCAGATCCTCAGGTCGGAACTCGTATAGTTTAACTTCTCCTTCACTTACCTCACCTACAATAGTAGCGTCGGAAATAGATATTTCATCTATACCGTCCCTTCCGTGAACCACAAAAGCTTTTACTATGCCAAGATTTTTTAAAACGTGAGCGAGTTTGTCAACAAGCTTATCTGAAAAGACTCCCAAGATCTGTCTCTTAGCTCCCGCCGGATTTGACAAAGGACCCACTAAATTAAAAATTGATCTAACACCTACTTCCCTTCTAGGACCTATAACCCTTTTCATTGCAGGATGAAAAAGAGGAGCGAACATAAAGCCTATACCTATTTCCTCTATCATCACGGATACTTTATCCGCTGGTAGATCTATTTTAGCTCCTGCCTGTTCAAGAAAGTCCGCACTCCCACATCGGGAAGAAACGGAACGATTTCCGTGTTTTGCAACTTTAACACCGGCACCCGCTAATACAAAAGCTGTAACCGTTGATACGTTAAAAGTTCCCGCTCTATCCCCCCCTGTTCCGCAGGTGTCAACAAGTTCTTCAGGACAAGAAACTTCAACTCTTGTTGCCCTTTCTCTGAAAAATCTACCTGCTCCTTCTATTTCTTCAACAGTTTCACCTTTCATCTTTGTGCCTATTATGAAAGCACCTATCTGAGCGTCAGTAGCATTCCCGTTTACTATTTCCTCCAAAACTCCATACATCTCTTCACTACTCAGGTTCTCCCTTTCGGAAATACGGTGTAGAACGGTGCGCAAATCCATGGTTATTAAAATTATGTCATAAAAAGATCCCTCATTAGAGTTCTCCTTATAAGAGATTGACTTCCAAGTCTTCGTCTAAGGGAGTTTTCCAAATGCTTTATAGGTAAAAGATTTTGAGGCGCTCTTTTGTCTGTGAATTCATTAGAAGCAAATTGAGGAATTAACCACGCTGTTATATCCGCAATTTTCTTTGCTTTTTCTAAGCCCAATCCCGCTGAAACTTCAAGCCTGCATATACCACCTAATCCTTCGTCTTCACTTATTCTCACATACCAAGTAAACTTATCAAGATTACTGGATTCCCTACTGTCCATGGTTGGTTGAGAATGGATCAGTATTATAGGTGTTCTCTGCCCCCTTTTGAGTTCTCTGAGAATATAAGTTTTTTCAGAAGGAATGTACATTCTCTTGTGCTTCTTCACATACCCTACAAAGGGTAGATCCTTTAATACAGCACTGTAGTGAACAGTTCCGTCTGTTAAAATAAGTTCAGATTTCACTTCTTTTAAAGTTTTCTCCGCCACTAAAACTTCCAAATTGGACATTTCCCTGTTTACATTGGGAGAGATTTCTCCTTCTATTTTCTTTATCTTAAATTTTATACGCATAGAGCTAAGCTCAAAGTATTCTTTTTCTGTATTAAGGTCTTTTTCTAAAAATAAATATCTTTTTACTGCACAGTTACAAAGTGAATCTCTTATATCGTTGAGTTTGCCGTGTTCTATAAAAAGAGCGCCCGCGGCAACGGAAACGAAAGCACCTCTTCGTAAGTTGCCTTCATCGTCTTCTATGTAAATTAAAGCTTCTGTTCTGCGAACACCATCTACAAAGACAACTTTGGTATTGAAGGAAGGAGTTCCTTCCAAGGGCTTCCACACGGAAGTTTCTATATCAGAACTTCCTATATCGGCAGACTCTTCAAGGTATTCTTCCTCAACCAAAGGTATGCGCCAAGGATCTAAGGAGAGTTTGTATTTCCCTAAGGGAAACAATTCAATCTCCTCCCGGCTCTACCATCACACAGTGATACTTGTCCAAATACTTAACTATAGCTCTTTCAATCTCTTTCAGAGACACTTTACTTATAAAATCGGGATACCTTAAATCCATTTCCCAACCGAATCCCATTATTTCATAAAAACCAAGATACCACGCCTGTCTTAATCTTGTTTGATGATCCAGCAAGAAGTCCCCTACTATTTTCTTCTTCGCAATATTTATATCCTCCTCACTGAGTTGAGGTTCTCTAATAAGAGCTATAAGATCTTCCAAAGCACCGTCCGCTTTTGTGGGAGAAGTTCCTACGTAAGCAAACATTCTGGGAGACGTAAAGCGCGTAGGATAAAAGGAATAAACAGCGTAAGCGTATCCCCTTTTTTCTCTTAGCTCTCTGAAGAGTTTTGAAGTCATACCGTCTCCGAGCGCACTGTTGAGAACTTTAAAGGTAAAGTAATCCCTATCTTTAAGAGGTGGAGCGTTAAAAGCACACAGAATAGTAGTTTGAGTTCCTTCCCTTTTTATACGCAGAACCTTACTTTCCCTTACCGGATTTTCAGCTTCGGCTAAGGTAAGCTCTCCCTCAGGAATTTTTCCTAAGGTTTCTTCTAATAAGGGTATAAGGTACTCTGCTTTTATATCACCTACTATACTAACAACAATATTTCCGGATCTTACTATTTCCTTGAATCTTCTGATTATATCTTCTCGTTTAAGGGACATTACATCTTTTTCAGTTCCAAGCGGTGATGTTTCATAAGGAGTTCCTCTAAAAGTTAATCTGCGTAAATGCTCCATAGCAAATTCCATGCCTCTTTCTCTTTTTGATCTTATAGCCATAACCGTATTATTTTTTTCCCTTTCTATGTCTTCTTCTTTGAAAAGAGGAGAAGTCAAAATATCCCCAATTACTTCAAGAGCGGATCTTATCCCTTCTTGTTTTGTAGAAAACCCTATTTCGGAAAAGTCATCTCCAGAAGAAGAGTATATAAATCCACCTAATTCCTCAAAAGGCAAGGAAATATGGTATGAAGTAGGATAAGTTTTACTTCCCTTAAGAAGGAGTGTGAACAGAAGATGTGTTTCTCCTCTTTTAAGCTCTCCGTGTTTACCGCCCTTGAAGAAAAGAACTCCTGAAACTATTCCCCTGCCTTGCGTTTCCTTAACAAGGATTTTAACTCCGTTAGAAAGTTTTGTTTCAACCATAGTTGCATTCCCCACAGAAGTTATAAAAATAACAAGCCACAGCAGAAGTCTCATTTTTCTTCTTTTTCCACTTTTATACTGTATCCTTCCTTACCTGCGTAGTAACCCAAGCCACCACCGACAATCACACCTGCGGAGAATATAACAACTTCCGCACAGGAACTTATAAGCACTGATATAAAGGTAAGAACAAGCACTGATTTTTTCATAAAATCCTCCTCAGTTTTCCGCAGGAAGCATTAAAACTTCAACGTAATTATCACGCTTTATATACTTTTCAAAAACCTTCATGATGTCTATTTTGCGAACCTTACTTATATTTTTCTCAAAATAGCGATAAAAGTCCAGATCCCTTACCACAGTATAAGCGTATCCTATATCGTAAGCTTCTCCTGATACCTTTTCCTCTTCAAAAATTCGTGAGTTTATAACTTTTCTTTTAGCCCACTCCACTTGTTCGTCCGTCAGCTCTTTGTAGGTTTTTTCAAGTAATTTGAAAACTTCCCTTTTAACCTGATCGTATTTCATAGGATCAAAGGTAGCACTTATGACAAACATATTACTCAACGGTCTTCCCAGATCCCCAGAAAAAAAAGAATACACCAATCCCTTTTCCTTTAACTCTCTGTAAAAAACAGAAGTTCTTCCACTTCCTAAGATTTCATCTAAAACCACAAGAGCGTAGTAGCCTGTCTTCCCAATAGCTGGTGCGTCCCAGCCTATTATCCAGTAAGCTTTTTGCACACGAGAATCCTTTACTGTTTCCGTTCTTACGGCAAGTCTTTCGGGTTCGGGAGGTATATCTACTTTAAGAAGTGGTCTTCCTTTTTCCTTTCCGAAGGTTTTCATGACTTCGCTTTCTACTTCTTCAGGATCTACATTACCTACTACAATTATTGCCATATTTTTCGGTTGATAAAAATTTCTGTAGAAATCCTTTACCAACTGAGGAGAGAACTTTTTTATGGTTTCTTCAAAACCTATGACTGGAAATCTATAAGGTGAAACTTTGTAGGCGGTTTTTTCAAAGGTTTCCCACAAAAGTGTTGTGGGGTTATCCTTACTCCTGCGCAGTTCTTCAATTACTATACTCTTTTCCTTTTTCATATGTTCTTCTTTCAAAAGAGCTTTCATTGTCAGCTGGTATAAAACCTCCAAGGCTTGCCTCCAGTAAGGGTAAGCAATTTCTATGTAATAGTAGGTAAAATCCTTTGAAGTTCCAGCGTTTATATTGCCTCCAAGACTCTCAATTATTCTGTCCATTTCACCATAGGAATACTTTTCAGAGCCGTTAAAGAGCATGTGTTCAAGGAAATGAGCCATTCCTTTTTCGTTGTATTTTTCATACACAGAACCAACCCTGAACCATACCTGTAGAGCAACCGCGGAAGTATCCTCTCTTGCTTTTACAATGAGCTTAGCACCGTTGGGTAAATCTCTTATATAGAGTTCATGAGCAAGAGCAATTCCCATTACAATCACCTCCAGAAAAAAGAAAAGAAGTATTTTCATAATCCTTCTAAGCATAACTCAAATTTTTGCTGAAAATTGGTTAAGTATAAAGGGAGGAATTGAAACTATTTTCCCGTTCTTAATTACACAGTGTTTAGTCCTACCTTCTGCTCTTAGATCTTCTTCAACTTTTATTTGATATTTGAAAGTAAACGTGTATCTGTTGAGTTCTTCAAGCTCTATACATAGTTCAAAAAGTTCATCGTAAAAAAGAGGTTTTTTGAAACTACAACTAATTTCAAGAAGAACTACTTCGTAACCTTCCTTCCTTATGAAACTGTAAGGGATTCCTATGCTTCTGAGAAATTCCCCCCTTGCTTCTTCAAAATATCTAAGGTAATTAGAATGATGGACTACTCCTTGCGCATCTGTTTCGTAAAATTGAACCCGTCTTTTGTAAAACATGTCCGCTTTACGTTTTCTTTCTACTCATACACTCAGAACATATACCAAAAATTTCCAATCTATGATTAAGAGGGGAAAAGCCGTATTTAGCACACACTTCATCTTGAAGATTTTCTATATCCTCATCTACAAATTCTGTTATTTTTCCACATTCAACACATACAAGGTGATCATGGTGCGATTTACCAACTATGAATTCGTAAATTGTTCTATTGTTTTGCTTTATAACCTCTTTAATAATACCAAAATCTTGAAGAAGTTTTAGAGTCCTGTATATTGTTGATCTGGAAACTCCTCTATTTGTTCTTTTAGATACCCAACTTACAAGTTCTTCTACTTCAAAATGTTTACCGTAATCCGCTATTAAGTCTATAAGATCAAGTCTGCTTTGAGTTACTTTCATGTTTTTACGTTTTAAGAATTTAGTAAATTCTTTTTTAATCTCTTTTAGATCTACGCTCATGACAGGAATAATATACTTAGTTTCCGTTTAGGTTGCAAGCAAGTAAAAAGCCGATTAATATATTTTCAAAGGCGGGTAGCTCAGTAGGGAGAGCGCAGCCCTTACAAGGCTGAGGTCACGGGTTCAAGTCCCGTCCCGCCTACCATTTAAAAGCTCAAAAATTAAATAAAAATACAAAATCTATGATTTAAATGGAGACGAGGGGATTTGAACCCCCGACCTCCGGCTTGCGATGCCGGCGCTCTCCCAGTCTGAGCTACGTCCCCATAAATGCGTTAAATTAAATTATATTATTTTTGATGGAAATTCCTAAGAAGAGAAAAAGTCTTGAATCCCAAGAGATAACAGTTATAAACGAAGTCGCGAAATTGTTAAGTAAAGAACCCTCCTTTGAAAAGGCTACGGAGGATATTTTAAAAATACTCTACTCCTTTTGGAATGTAGATCTGAGCTTTATAGCTCTGTACAACTCGGATCGCAAAGTAGTTCGTATAGTAAAAGCTTTCGGCTTTACAAAGGAGGAGATAAACCGTGGCATCTTCAGAAAAGGAGAAGGGATAACGGGAAAAGTTTTCAAAAGGGGTGTGCCTGTTGTTCTTACTGATCTCAAAACCAATCCCGCACTTCTTAACAGAACGCAAGTTCGCAAAAGACTGAAGGGGAACGAAGTGTTCATAGCGGTTCCCATTAAAGTAGGAGGAGATATAGTAGGCGTGCTGGCAGTATTTAAAGAATTCTCCTCAAAGGACAGTGTAGAGCGTGGTATAGAAATTCTTATGATACTGGGAACATTGATAGGTATGTTTTACAGACTCAGTGAACGTATAGAAAGAGAAAGACTGGAATGGGAAGAGGAAAGAAGATTACTAAGGGAAGAGTTGAAGAAAACATACAACATTCACGGAATAGTAGGAAACAGTGAGGCTATTTTAAATCTCATAGAACTGATTAAAAAAATAGCTGTTACCGACAGCACTGTTTTGATAACCGGTGAAAGCGGAACAGGTAAAAGTCTAATAGCAAGAGCCATACATTTTCTCAGTCCAAGAAAAGAAGGACCTTTTATAACAATAAACTGCACAGCCATTCCTGAAACGTTACTTGAAGCGGAGCTTTTCGGTTACGAGAAAGGAGCTTTTACGGGAGCTTACACTTCACGAAGAGGAAAATTTGAGATGGCAAACAAGGGAACGATATTCTTAGACGAAATAGGCGATATGCCTCTTTCATTACAAGGTAAAATACTCAGAGTTTTACAAGATAAAGAAATAGAACCCTTAGGAAGTGAAAAAGTTGTAAAAGTTGACGTTCGCATAATAGCCGCAACCCATAGAGATCTTCACGCCTTAGTTAAACAAGGAAGGTTTAGAGAAGATCTCTATTACAGATTAAACGTAGTCCCTATTCACATACCTCCTCTGAGGGAAAGAAAAGAGGATATACCTCTTCTCATAGAACATTTCCTTAAAATTTACAATTCAAAATACAACAAAAAGGTCAAATTATCTCCTGATGTAATAGATCCTCTAATAACTTACGACTGGCCAGGCAATATAAGAGAACTTGAAAATACTATAGAAAGACTTGTAGTTATGCATGACGGTGTTATAAGAACAACAGATCTTCCACCTCATATACTTGCTTTTAAACAAAAGCAACAACAAGAAGGTAATTGTAAATTACCCTTAGAACTACAAAATACCGAAAGGGAAAAAATAATAGAAGCTCTTGAAAGGACAGGTTATGTAAAGTCCAGAGCTGCTAAGCTACTCGGTTATACTTTCAGACAACTTGATTACAGGATAAGGAAATACCACATAGAAATTAAAAAGTTCTGATGAAAATAGGAAAACTCTTACCCGCCAGATTTTTACTAAGAATAAACAGATTTGTATGTGAGGTTTACACAAGAAAAGGGAAAGAAAAGGTTCTTCTGAAAAACACAGGAAGACTTGAAGAACTGCTTGTAGAAGGTGCAGAGGTTTTTTTAAAGAGAAAAAATAAAGGTAAATACAATTACGAACTTTTTCTTGTAAAGAAAGGGAAAACTTTTGTATGTGTTAATTCCCATATAACACCCCAACTTGTAGTTGAGTATCTATTAGCAAAGAAATCTATAAAAGTGCGTCGTGAGATAAAAATAGACAGGCGTAGAATTGATCTTCTTATAAACGATAGAGAACTTATAGAAACTAAATCTGTAAATCTTGTGAAAGAAAGTGTAGCTCTTTTTCCCGATGCACCCACAAAAAGGGGAACTGAGCATATAGTAAAACTTATGGAAGTTTCAAAGATCTACAGACCAGCTGTTTTTTTTGTAGTTCAAAGAGAAGACGCAACCCGTTTCTCACCCAATTTCAATGTTGACGAAGTTTTTTCAAAAACACTGTTTGAATTTTACAAAAAGGGTTTCAAGGTTAAAGCTTTCCTTTGTAAAGTAAGTTTGGAACAGATATACATAAACAAAGAAATACCTGTTATATTTTCAAATTAGGAGGGTTTAACAATGAAGATTAAAGTTACAGAAAAAGATGCTCTCATAGTAGTAGATATGCAGAAGGATTTCATGCCCGGTGGATCTCTACCAGTGCCGGAAGGTGATTCTATTGTTTCCGTGCTAAATGAATACATCTCCATCTTTGAAGGAAAAAACTTACCAGTTTTTTTCACAAGGGATTGGCATCCTCCCAATCACATTTCCTTCAAAGGACACGGAGGAATATGGCCCCCCCACTGCGTTCAAGAAACCGAAGGTGCAAAATTCCACTCTGAACTTAAAATTCCGGTGGATAACAAGTTTATAATATCAAAAGGAACTTCCCCGGATTTTGACGCCTACTCAGGATTCCAAGGGACTGTTCTTGAAAACCTGCTCAGGGAAAGAGGGATAAAAAGAGTATTTGTAGGAGGAGTTGCTACTGATTACTGTGTGAAGAACACAGTCATAGGTGCTTTAAACTTAGGGTTTGCTGTAGTGGTTCTATCTGATGCGGTGAAAGGAGTAGATGTAAAACCTGGAGATTCGGAAAGAGCGTTAGAGAGTATGCTTTTGATGGGAGCTGTAATTGCTGAGCTAAAAGACTTGACAATTTGATAATAACGGACTTAAATTATTTATGAAAAACAATGTAAAGGAGGTGGAAAAGATGAGGAGAGGGTTAGCAATGTGGAGTCCTTTTGCAGAACTTGAAAGAATAAGAAGAGAATTTGACAGGCTTTTGGAAGATGTTCTTCCCGCTACCACTGAGAGGGAGGAAATTTTAGCCCCACCAGTTGATGTATACGAAACCGACAGTGAAATAGTTCTGAAAGCAGAATTACCCGGTGTTAAAAAGGAAGATATAGATGTAACCATAAAAGAGAATGCGGTTCACATTAAAGCGGAGAGAAAAGAAGAAAAAGAAGAAAAAACTGAAAATATCCACAGGGTGGAAAGGTTTTACGGAAAGATAGAAAGAATCCTCCCGCTTCCTGCTGAAGTGAAACCCGAAGAAGCAAAAGCGGAATACAGAGACGGTGTTTTAGAAATAAGAATTCCCAAAGTCAAGGTTACCAAAGAAGCCAAGGTAGAAATAGGCTAAGAAGGGAGCCGTTCTATAAAGGCTCCCAGCTTTTTCAATTTTTCATCTAATTTTTCATATCCTCTATCAAGGTGATGTATGTTTGTAATAACCGTTCTTCCACGAGCTATTAGACCTGCCAAGACAAGAGAAGCAGAAGCTCTTAAATCAGTTGACTTAACGTTAGTTCCCTTAAGAAAAGGAACACCTTTTATAAAAGCCGTTCTCCCGCGCAGTTTTATGTTAGCTCCCATCTTATTGAGTTCGTATATATGATGAAAGCGATTTTCAAAAATGTTTTCCTGAACAGTAGAAATACCCTCTATCACAGAAAGCATAGCTACAAATTGAGCCTGCATATCCGTGGGAAAACCCGGGTATTCACATGTAACTATATCAGTAGGTGATAGAGAAGATTTCCTTCTTATTAGAATTTCTCCGTTATCTTCCTTTATCTCTGCTCCTATTTCTTTGAGTTTTTCAACTACGGAATTCATATGATCCAATCTAACGTTCTGAAGGATTACTTCCCCTCCTGTAATAAGAGAAGCAACCATAAGAGTGCCCGCTTCTATTCTATCAGGAATTACTTTGTGTTTAAATCCTTTCAATTGAGAAGAACCTTTTATAAAAGCGTTCCTACCTTCTATTTCAACTTCTGCTCCCATGGAACGAAGAACTTTAACGAGATCCATAACTTCTGGTTCTAAGGCTATGTTTTTAAGAACACTTCTCCCTTCAATTCCGCTAAGATAAAGTAGAGCATTTTCTGTTCCTGTTACAGTTATAAGGTCAAAACTAAACTCAATAGGTTTCTTCTTGTCAACTTCCATATAAATATAGCCGTCCTTAGAAGAGATTCTTACACCGGCGGTAGAGAAGAACTTTAAATGTTGATCTATAGGACGCGCCCCTATTGAACAACCTCCCGGCATTGCAACAACTGCCTTGCCGAATCTTGCAAGTAAAGGACCTATGCAAAGGAGGGAAGCTCTCATTCTACTGACTATTTCCTGCGGAGCTAAATACTTATTTGCTGTTGCAGTGTATATTTTTACAGCAGAGGTTTCCTTTTCAATACAAGCACCGAACTCTCTAAGGAGATCAAAGGCACAAAGAATATCTAAAAGTTCGGGAACTTCCGTTATGATGCATTCCTCCGGCGTTAGAAGACTCGCAAACAGAATAGGTAAACTGGCATTCTTTGATCCTGAAACCTTTACTCTTCCCCGGAGTTTAAACCCTCCCTCAACAACAAAAAATTTAGAGAAAGAGGAGGTGGTAATCTTCATCTTTTGGAATAACTATCTTAACAATTTCTCCTTCCTTGGAAAAGAAAAGAATGATTCCGTCGTCTTCTTCCCAGTTATGAACAGGGTCTTCCGAATAGATAACTATGATCTTGTCCTTTTCCTCTACTACCTTCGGGTAATTCATATTCTAACTACCACACATGTAAGGGCTTCTCTTACACCCTCCAAGGAATGGATTTTGTTAATCACCAACCTTCCTAATTCGTCTTGGTTCGTTACTTCAACAAACACTATAATGTCATAAGGTCCAGTTACCACGTCTGCCGTTTTCACCCCCTCAAAGGTGGAAAGAGCCAACATTATAGAGGGTATTTCCCGGGGATCTGCCTTAATTAAAATATACGCCCTTATGGCGTTCTCACCTTCAAGCTCCATCAGTTCTGTTATAGACATAGGATATACCTTTTCCTCCGGAGACATCTTTAACCTCCTCATTAAAAATCCTAAATATTATAGGTGCTGCTTCGGGATTGTTTTTCATCTCTTTTATAGCTTTGAAAAGCAGTCTTCTGAAATACGGATCTTTTTTCTTCCTGTGCTCGGTTATCTCTTTAAGTCTGAGTATAAACGGTTCCACTTTAAGACTTTCAAGCCAGTTGTTGAATTTTTTAACTTCGTCCCAGAGAATTATTTCTCCTCTCTTAGCTTCTTTCATACGATCCCTTAAGTTGGTTTCTACTACTTCTTTAAGATCGTCTATATCATAAAGGAAAACCTCATCTACTCTGCCAACCGCCGGTTCTACGTTCCTAGGAACGGATATGTCTATTATGAACATAGGATCGTAATTTCTTCTCTTCATTGCCCTTTTTACAAGTTCTTGGGTGAGTATGTAATTTTTTGCTCCTGTTGAAACTATGATTATGTCCATATCCTTAAGGTAATCTTCCATCTCTTCAAAACGCAGAGCATTTCCTCCAAGTTTATGAGAAAGCTTTAACGCTCTTTCATAAGTTCTGTTGGTTATAAATATTTGACAACCTACTCTTTTAAGATAGTTAGCAGCGAGTTCTCCCATTTCACCAGCACCGACAAGAAGAACCTTTGCTTTTTTCAAATCTCCAAAGATCTTCTTGGCAAGTTCCACAGCTGCATAGCTGACAGATACAGCATTCCTGCTTATGCCTGTCTCAACTCTCACTCTTTTGGAAGCTCTAAGAGCTTTTTCAAAAAGTCTGTTAAGAATTTTCCCTGTTGTTCCTACCCGTCGGGCAAGTTGAAAGGATTCTTTGAACTGAGCGGTTATCTGAGGCTCTCCCACAACCATAGAATCAAGGCTTGAAGCTACCTTGAAGATATGAAATACAGCTTCTTCGCCCTTGAGGAGAAACATATACTTTTTTGCTTCCTCCAGATTTTTTTCTCTCAAGAAAAGGAAAAGCAAAAGTTCAACGTTTTCCTTAGTAGAAGAGTAGGAATAAAGTTCTACTCTGTTGCAGGTGGAGAGAATACACAGTTCCTCTACACCGGCAGAAGTTTTCAACTGCGGTAAGATGTTTTCCGCTTCTTTAAGACTACAAGCTAATTTTTCTCTTATCTCTACAGGTGCAGTCTTGAAGTTTACTCCCAGAGCGTAAACTTCTCCCATCAAAATAATTATATGCCTTGGTAAAATATAAGGGGATGTGGAGGGTTTTATACTTACTATTAGCTGTATTTATTCTAAGTTGTGCTACTACTTCCAGGTTACCTATACATAAGGTAGTTGATTCTACCACCGTAAGGACAAAAGTAGTCCTTATGGAAAGAGAAGGTATAGATCCTGCTTATCAAAAAGCTGCTGTTAGAGAATTTGAAGCTTATCTACTCAAAGAGCCAGTAACCCACACCCTTAAAACAGCTTTTGGAGGAGAAAAAGTAGATCTTATACTCATAACGCGTAAAGAAGTTCAGAGGATAAAATCTATTACACCTGAGGAGATTAAGAAAATAGGAGAAGAATCCGATCTTCAAGTTTTGATAGTTCTTGAACCTTTAAAAATCAACTACTCCGAAGGTTCGGTTAAAAGAGGAAATGAATTTTGTATTACAAGACAAGCGGAAGCGTTAATATCCGCCAAGGTAATGGGAATCCGTGAAGGAAAAGTTATCATAGCAGGTGTTTACAATGGCAAGGTAAAGAAAAGGCAGTGTTCTAAAGGGGCAGCACGAACCGATAAACTTCCCGAAAAGGACAAGATAGTTGTTAAAGCTCTTAAAAAAGCAGCTATGAAATTCTCTAAGGAATTCTGGAATAACCTGTAGGAAATTCTCCTTTAAGAGCTAATTTCATTATCTCAAGAGGTGGATTACACCCTGTCCATATCCTAAAGCTCTCCGCCCCTTGATAAAGGAGCATAGGAAAACCGTTTTGAACACGACAGCTTTTCTTTTTTGCTTCTTTTAAAAGAGGTGTATCTTTGTATATAAGATCTACTACGATGTGTTTTTCTTCAAGAAGAGAGTAATCAAAAAGGGGAGGATCTTCTTCTTTTAATCCCACACTTGTAGTGTTTACAATTATGTCCGCTACAGGCAGAGCTTCCTCCGGTCTTTTGATTTTCTCCACTCCGAACTTTTCTTCAAGAGGAAAGATTTTTTCAGGAGTTCTGTTCCATACAAGCACCTGTGCCTTTACCTTCTTTAAAGAGTAAATAACCGCCTTGGCAGCTCCACCTGCTCCGAGAACAAGAACAGTTTTTCCCTTTGGATCTTCCAATTCTTGAATAGCTTTAAGAAAGCCTATCCAATCCGTATTGTAAGCTTCTACAGAAGTTCTTGTAAACTTCAGAGTATTTACCGCGCCTATCTCTTTTGCCTCTGGACTAATTACATCTGCGAAGGATAGAACCGCTTCCTTATGGGGGATAGTTACGTTTAATCCCTTTACACCACTTGCTCTGAGTCCCTCAAGTGCTTTTTTAAGATTTTCCGGAGAGACTTCAAAAGGAACGTAAAGAGCTTCTATCCCTGTCCAAAAAAAAGCTGCATTCTGAAAAAGGGGGGAAAGGGAATGCTTTATCGGATATCCTATAACGCCGTATATCTCCACTTTTCCGGTAATCCTCATGAAATCTTTATCTTTGCAGGTAGTATCTCTACCTTTTTCACCCAGCCGAGGTTTCCTTTGAGGGCTATATCCACCACATTCTTAAGGGATACGTCTATTACAGGACAGTCGGAACAACCCCCTGTAAACTGAAGGTAAACCGTGCCTTCTTTTATATTCACCACCTTCAAACTACCCTGATGATCTTTAAGAGCGGGTCTTATTCTTTCAAGAACTTTCTCTACTTCGGCGAATTCTTTCTCTGACATTACACTTCCTCCAATTTTTTATTGTAAAGTATCTGTATATCCTTAAGGACTGCTCCAACAGTTCCTTCTCCGTAACCCATTAGCTTTAAGAAACCTTTAAGGGACAGTTTATCTGTTACAACATCTTCAATGTTTAACTTCTCTATCTTCAGAAAGCCATACGGTTTTAGCAATTCCTTAGATTCCGGGATAAGCTTAAAAAGTTCCTTAAGAAGGATATCCTCCGTAATTTTTACAGTGGTCATCTTATTTCCCTCACTTTTTTTATAAAAAAATGATACTCTCCATCTTTTTCATACATTCCCAGAAATTCTTGCCCTGTGGTTTTGCACCAAGTGGGTATATCCTCAACAGAGCCGGGATCGTCCGCTATAAGCTCTAATATCTGCCCTAACTTAATTTTTCTTATCTGCTCCGCTGTTTCTATCACTGGAATGGGGCAGTATGTTCCCGTAACATCGTGAACTACGTCTGGTTTTATGTTTTCAACTTTCATCGCACAACCCTCTCTCTGTGATATATCTTATAGGGTTCTATAAAACTGTCTTCAACAGGATAGCCTCTCAAAAGCATTTCCTTTTTTCCTATCTTCATGTATATTTCAGATTCTTCTCTTTTGGAATATCTTGCTATGATATTGGCTATGATTTGATATTCCGCGAGTGTAGGTGAGCCCTTTATAAGACAAAAGGTGCCTTTTCCGTCCCTTCTGTAGGCGTAGTTGTATCTACTTTTAAAACCTTGAAGGAATTTAACTTCCCCTTCATTTCTCGCCACTATGAGTTTAGTTCCAGAAGGCAATCTGAGATGTCTTCCCACTGCAAAAAGTATAAGATCTTCCTTAGTGACAATTCCTTCTGTATTGAAAGCCTCCTTGAAACGTTCTGCATAGGTTTCATCGGTTAAATAACAACAACCGCCTGCGGGTTGTTCGTATTCAAGGGAATACTTCTTAGCTAAATCTATTTGAACTTTCCTGCTTCTTCCCACTATACCCAAAAGTTTTTCCCTGTCAACCCAACCTTTTATCTCAGGAACCGTCGGAGGAAGAACTTTTGCCGAAAGAGGTCTGAGTATATACCCTTCTAATCCTGATTCTTTTTCTATTAACTTTAGTCGCTGAGGTGTTTGACTCATAGGTCGCTGGTATAAAACTTCCCCAGTTATTACAAAGTGAAAGCCTTCCTTTTCCATTATCTCTTTCGCTTTTCTAAGCATAAAGATCCTACAGTCTATACATGGATTTACATTTCTACCGTATCCGAAACGAGGATTTAAAACTATTCTGTAATAATCTTCCGATATATCAATCATTTCTAACGGCACAGAGAGACGGGCTGCCGCTTTTAAGGCAGGATTAACGTAGTGCTGTCCGTCCTCTTTCTTGAGACCAAGGCGCCTTTTGTGCTCGGTAATGCAAAAACCTGTGTAAAAGTGGAGCGCCTTGATCTCTATACCCTGATCTAAAATCAGGCGGACAGCTAAGGAGCTGTCAAGCCCTCCGCTGAGAAGTGCGACAGCCCTGATCCTTTGCATAGCGTTCAAGTGCTGAGAAACTCAAATTCACCTTTTTCTTCCCTTTCTTCTTCTTCATAACAATCGGGAATTTTGAGTGCCTCTTCTTCTCTGCCTTGTTTGAGTAAATAGTCTTTTATAGCTACATGAAGGGTTTCCAAACCTAAATTTGTGCAGTGTATTTTTTGCGCAGGCAGTCCTCCCAGTTCTTCAAATATTTCCTTATAAGTTAGATTGAGAGCGTAATCTATAGGTTTTCCCTTTACCATTTCCGTTAGCTGAGAACTAACAGCTATTGCAGACCCGCACCCGAAAGTTTTAAACTTTACATCTTCAATCACGTCCGTTTCAGGATTTACCCTTATAGTAAAGAGCATTGCATCTCCACATGCGGGATTACCACACTGGCCTACACCATTTGCATCTTCCAATACACCTACATTCCTCGGGTTGAGGAAATGATCCAAGACTTTTTCACTGTATTCAAAACTCATTACAGCACCTCCTTCCTGAGCGCAATTCATAATATCTGCTTTACAGATACACTTTGTTATGACAGAAGTCAATCTCTGCGTTATTTGTAAAATTAATAAACAATGAGCTTAAAACTTATAAGAAATTTCTCCATAATAGCTCACGTGGATCATGGCAAATCCACCTTAGCGGATCGCTTGCTTGAATTTACCGGAGCTGTAACTGATAGGGAAAAAAAGGACCAACTCCTTGATACCTTGGAAATAGAAAGGGAAAAGGGAATTACCATAAAAATGCAAGCGGTAAGAATGTATTACAAAGCAAAAAACGGCAACACCTATAAGTTGCACCTAATAGATACACCCGGACACGTAGATTTTTCTTACGAAGTCTCCCGTGCTTTAGCCGCCTGTGAAGGAGCGTTGCTATTGGTAGATGCTTCACAAGGAATTGAAGCCCAAACTGTTGCCAACTTTTGGAAGGCGGTGGAACAGGATTTAGTTATAATCCCTGTAATAAACAAAATAGATTTGCCTTCCGCAGAACCTGATAGGGTTATAAAACAAATAGAGGAAATCTTGGGACTGCCACCAGAAGAAGTTATCTTAGCTTCAGCTAAGGAAGGTATAGGAATTGAAGATATACTGGAAGCTATAATACATAGAATTCCTCCTCCGGCAGGTGATCCTCAAAAACCTTTAAAGGCTCTTATATTTGATTCTTACTACGATTCCTACAGAGGAGCTGTTGCCTTTGTGCGACTTTTTGAAGGAAAGGTGAAAGCAGGAGACAAGATAAAGCTGTTCTCCACCGGTAAAGAATACGAAGTAACAGAAGTAGGCGCTCAAACTCCGAAAATGACAAAATTTGACAGCTTGTCAGCAGGAGATGTGGGTTACATTTCAGCTTCTATAAAGAACGTTAGGGATATAAGAATAGGAGACACCATAACTTCAGCAGTATTCCCCGCTTCCGAACCCGTGCCCGGTTTTAGACCTGTCAAGCCTATGGTTTTTGCAGGTATCTATCCTGCTGAAGACACAACATATGAAGAACTCAGAGAAGCTCTTGAAAAGTATTCTATAAACGATTCCGCAATTGTTTATGAACCGGAAAGCTCTCCTGCTCTTGGAATGGGATTCAGAGTAGGTTTCTTGGGATTACTGCACATGGAAATAGTAAGAGAGAGACTTGAAAGAGAATACGGTGTAAAAATTATCAATACAGCTCCGAATGTTATATATAGGGTGAAAAGAAAGCATAAAGAAGAAGTTTTTGAGGTTAGAAATCCTTCGGAATTTCCCGATAATCCCGGATTAATAGAAAAAGTTCAAGAACCTTATATACTTGTTACTGTAATAACGCCCGCGGAATACGTGGGGAATATAATGCAACTCTGTCAGGAAAAAAGAGGAGAACAGAAAAAGTTTTACTATCTTGATGAAAAAACAGTTCTTTTGGAATACGAAATGCCTCTTTCCGAAGTAGTAATAGATTTCCACGATAAGATAAAAACGCTTTCTAAGGGTTATGCTTCCTACGATTATGAGTTTTCAGAATACAAGGATTCGGATCTGGTAAAGCTTCATATCCTTATAAACAAAAAACCTGTTGACGCTTTGTCTTTTATAGTTCATCGCCAAAAGGCTTACAGAAGAGCGCGTCTTATAGTAGAAAAGTTGAAAGAAACCATTCCCAGACAGCTTTTTGAAGTCCATATACAAGCCGCCATAGGGGGAAAGGTTATAGCCTCGGAGAGAATCAAACCTCTGAGAGCAAATGTAACCGCTAAGTGTTACGGAGGCGATATAACCCGTAAAAAGAAATTGTTAGAAAAACAGAAAGAAGGAAAAAAGAGAATGAAGAAATTCGGAAATGTTCAACTACCACAGGAAGCATTTTTAAGTGTTCTTAGTGTAGAATAGTAAAGGGATCATGAGGGATAAGTATATAAACATACTTATCTTTGGATACGGAGGGAAAAAGGCAAAGAGTCTAAAAGTAAATAAGAGAGTTCTCAAAGGCTTCCTTTTGAGTTCCTTCTGCATTCTGATAGGGCTTTTGACCTTTTCCGTTTACTCTTTTTATCAAAATATATCACTACGGAAGGAAGTAGCTAAGCTGAAGGAAGAAAAGAAAGAACTTTCCCTTCTTTTAGCAAAAGAAAAAGAAAGGACTTCTTATTTAGAACAGTTTAAAGAAAAGGTAGAGGAATTGGAAGGTAAACTCATAACCATAGATAAATTCCTCAGAAAAAAAGGGATAAGAAAAGTTCCCAGTGGTATAGGCGGTGCTAAGAGTAAGGTGGATCTTTTTGATATAGAATACGTAGGTTTCCTTTATAAAGAAGCAGAAAAAGCCCATAGGTATCTCTCACGGATACCTTTGGGTCCACCGGTTTGGGGGAAGATAACTTCCCGTTACGGTTACAGAATTGATCCTTTCACTGGAAGGTATGAATTTCACGATGGTGTTGATATAAAAGCCCCTCGCGGAACACCTGTAAGAGCAACCGCAGAGGGTAAGGTTATATACGCGGGTTGGAAGTCTGGTTACGGGAAAACTGTGATAATAAGACACGCTTACGGTTTTAGAACTCTTTACAGTCACCTTTCTAAGATAAAAGTCAAAGCGGGAAGGTGGGTTAAATCAGGACAGATAATAGGATATGTAGGATCTACAGGTAGATCTACAGGACCCCATGTTCACTATGAAGTGTGGAGACACTCCCGCAAGCAGAATCCTCTTAAATACATGTATGTGAGGTGGTAATATGTTCGGCGGTAAAGGTAGTAAAAAGGAGTTTAAAGCCGTAGAGTCTTCCGAAATAAGCACACTTATAGGCGAAGGTTGTGTTTTTGAAGGAAATCTGAATCTCTCAACAGCTACTCGGATAGATGGAAAAGTTAAAGGAAACATAAAAAGTGAAGGAATGTTGATCATAGGAGAGTCGGGGAGTGTAGAAGGAGATATTCACTGCACTGAAATACTAATCCACGGCACAGTTAACGGAAATATAGAAGCAAGAAGGATAGAACTTAAAAAGGGGGCTTCTCTTTCCGGTGACGTGAGAGTAGATACGTTTGTCATTGAAGAAGGTGCTACCTACAACGGTCACTGTTCTATGGGATCTGCTTCTATATCCTCACCTTCCGCCTTTGAAATTGCTGATTAATTCTTTTGCTTTTACCAAAGAAGTTATCACCTCATTAACGGGAGTTTCCACACCGAATTTTTTTCCAAGACGACAAATTGCTCCGTTGAGAGCGTCTATTTCCGTTTTTCCCCTTTTTATATCCTTAAGCATAGAAGCGTAATGATCCGCAGTTGATGGAATAAGCTTACTGTAAAAGTTTTCCAAATACTCCTTAGAAGAAGACCAAAGACTTTTAATGTTTCCAGCTTCCATTACCAAAAAGATCTCCTCCACTATTCTGTTCATCAAATCCTTAGTTTGTGGATTATAGGCAAGGCTTCCGTAGTTTACTTCCAGCAAAGCGGAAAGAGGATTCAAAGCACAGTTGTAGATAATTTTATCCCACAGAAAAGCGTAAACTTGCCTGTTGTATCTTGTGGGTATGCCTGCTTTACTGAAGAGTTCAGCTAAGTTCTTTAAAAACCCTTCTTCAATCTTTCCAGAAGGATCTCCTATTACAACATCGTCGGCGCAGACAGTTACTCTGACTTTTTCCTCACCTAATTGTTCAGCACCGAAAATGATACGTGAGAGAACAACCCTTTCTTCCCCGTATAGGGATACCGCCTTCTCATAGTTACCGTAACCGTTCTGCGCTATTAGCAGCAGGGTATTAGCACCTACTACCGGTTTCACCGTCTTTAGAATTTGTTCCGTATCGTAAGATTTGACCGATACAACTATAAGATCGGGAATAAAGTCCAACTCCGAAACCGACTCTACTGTCTTTACAGGAACAGAAAAAGCTCCCCATATACCTTCTACTTCTATTTTGTTTTTTACCTTCCCTTTTTTTACCAATCCGCAGGTGGTGTAACCTGCTTTTGTAAGAAATGCGAGATACACACTTCCTATGGCTCCTACACCCGCTACAAGAAATTTCATCTGGCTATTATCCAAAAACTCTCCGCCCATTTCCCATTAAGATTTCTGCACTTTACACCCACTCTATTCCACTTTCTTTTCAGAAAAGGAATATTATCACGGAAAACAAAATTTCCTTTTCTCTTTGCTATTTCCCAACCCAACTCTGTGATGTAGATTCTACAGTCTTTGTAAAGATTAGGATACTTTAACACAGCTCCTATTTTTTCAGGAGGGTTCTCTTCTAAAAATCCATAAGTAGGTATTAATCTTTGTAAAGTCAGAGCTTCTCTGAAAAGCTTCTTTTTAAAGTTTTCCATTTTACTCCAGCTTCCTACAATTGCTTGACGCGGTATTCTGTAAAGATCAGTAAAGTTATTTACATTTCCAGGATCTTGGGTGAAAACCGCTTTATATCCTTTCTCTTTGAGAATAGCCAAAATTTCACTGTTATAGTAACCAAACGGAAGAGCATAGAAGTTCGGTTTGTGACCGAAGATCTTCTCAAAACGTTCTTCACTTTTTTCAAGATCTTTTAGGAAGGTTTCCGTGTCCCGCATAAGTCCAAAAGCTCTATGGGAATAAGAGTGGTTTTCAAACTCTACCTTACCGTAATTCTTAAGTTTCTTTATATCCTCAAGAGAAAGAAAATCCGGATATCTATCCACTGCTTCCATATAAAGAAAAACGGTAAAGGGATAATTGAATTTCTTCAGTATTTCAAATGCTTTCATAGTAGATTTATACCCATCGTCTATTGTAATAACCACTGTCTTTGGTTGTATTTTCTCTCTTTTGCGTAGTGAATTAATCAAACTGCTAAGTGGTATAACTTTAAATCCTTGCTCTCTAAGAAATTTCATCTGGGCTTCAAAATCTTCAAGGCTGACTGAGGTAGAAGGATATCTATCATCACCGAATCGGTGATATACGAGAATGGTAGCGTAATCTGCAAAAGCTTTACTGTAGAAAAGCGGGATCAAGAAAACAGGAATCAAGGTGAACCAAATTGTTTTCCTTAATAACGCTTTTGATTTTTTTAACATAACCTAACCTCTCAACAGAATACATATCTAAGAATTCAGAAAGCCTGAGAGGATTGGTATCAATCAATCGTTGCGTTCTGAACTCTTTGTAAGCCCAACCTACGTTAACAGTATAGATATAACTCCTGACGGAATCTAAAAGTGAATTGTATTTTCTAAGTAAAACCTCAGACGCACGTGCTGGCAAAGCAGAGCTGGTTTCTTTGAAAGTCCACATACCGAAGAGATTATTTCCTTCTACAAAGAATCTTGAAGTGCCCCATCCGCTTTCAAGAGCTGCTTGTGCCAAAGCTATGCTTAAGGGAACGGGATTTGCTTTTATAAGAGCTGATTCCACAGACTTTGCTCTACATTGTTGGAGAACTTTCTCAAGGAAGGTTTTTTCTCTTTGACTGAGCATAAGCCCTGCTTTTTGCTTCTTCAGGAGACGGATTAAATTCTTCCTCACAAGTTTCACTTCGTAGTTTGCGATTAAAAGTGAAGGTAAAACCATTTGTATGAATTTTTCCTTTCTTTCCGCAAGAGGCAAGTCTGCCAGAGATACTACCTTTGTATAGGTTACAGGTATAGCACCTTTACATCTTATAGGGATTATATCTTCTATTGAGTTAATTTCTTTATACATTATCTTTATTCTGGAAATTTCCAGTAAAGAAAGTTGAGAAGAAAGAATATCTTTAATCCTATCCGCAGGAGGTAAAGCGGTTAATGAAATCGCTAAAATAAGTATAAAAACAACCAGTGGTATTAAAGTGCCTATAATTCTATCGTTCATTTGGCAATGATAAAATTTCAATTACAGTAATTGATTAGTTTATAAAATACTGTAGAAAAAGTCAACCTTGAAGAGATTCCAGAAGTTTCAGATTCTTCATTGCTCTGTAGCAGGATCCTCTTCTTTTTAATCCTCTCAAAAAGTCTGCCACCATTTCTTTTAGTTTGTCTCCACCTGCTCTTTTTTTTATAAGACCGTTATAGCTTATTTCTTCTTTTATAAAATCCATAACAGCTTTTGTTTTTTTACCCTTTAGTATCCATCTTCTGCGTGGTTCACCGTTAAACTCCCAGGCAGTTTTGAGTTTAAAGGGAATACCGTTTGCATGCCCTTCAAGTTCCCAAACCTGAGATCTCTTCTCTTTTTCTATCTCCACTTCTCCAAAAAGATACTGAAGTATGTAGAGATCGTGCCAAGCAAGATCCCAAAAGGGATTCAAATAGCCTTTTCCTCTATTTAATCTTTCTATTTCTATTTCCTCTACCTCAAAGCCTGCAGGATAGTTTTTGACAGGAAAAGAATAAAGTTCTATCTCCGATATCTCTAAGTTTGGATCTTCCGCTATAAGGGAAAATTCCTTACTGTTTAAGGCAGGTGGTTTTTCTAAAAGAACAGGAATTCCTTCTAAAAGAAATTTATAAGCTATTGTTACATGATCCTCCGGATTGACGGCTATTATAACCCTGCTTACAGTTTCCTTTACTTCACCGAAGTGACAGTAAAAGGGATACCTGCCAACGTTTTTGTAGGGATCTATATCACACAGAATAAGAGATTCTTTCAATTCTTCTAATTTTGCAAGATATTTCATTCCCATGTTACCGAGACCTATTAGTAGGACATGCATACCTAATCCTTTAATGCCGGAGGCGGGAGTCGAACCCGCACGCCCGTAAAGGGCACCGTCCCCTCAAGACGGCGCGTCTGCCAGTTCCGCCACTCCGGCTTGAGTTTTATATTATAAAGCACCGTGAAGGAACTGCCAAGATTCTACGCTATAACAGATAGAAAAAAATACGGTAAGGATTTTTTACTTACATTAGAAAATATACTTAATAAAGGTGTAAGAATGATTCAACTCAGGGAAAAGGATTTAACGGGAAAGGAACTCTACGAGTTGGCTTTGCAAGTAAGGGAACTAACGCTAAAGTATAAAGCTCTTCTTCTTTTAAATGAAAGAGCGGATATTGCTGTTGCTGTAGAAGCTGATGGGATTCATTTGCCTGAAAACAGTATCCCTCCTTCTGCGGTGAGAAAAGTGTTCCCTGAGATGATTATAGGATATTCAGCACATTCCTTAGAGAGTGCCCTATACGCTCAGAAAGAAGGAGCGGACTTTATAACTTTAAGTCCTATTTTTAAAACATCTTCTCATCCAGAAGCAAAACCCATAGGCATTGAGGAGTTAAAACGTATATCAGAGGAAGTAAATATTCCCATATACGCTTTAGGTGGTGTAAATCTTGGAAAAGTAGAACTTTGTCTTAAAAAAGGCGCTTATGGGATTGCAGGTATTACAATGTTTTTACATGGTGCGGACAAGGGATTTAATTTTGGTGGAAGCTCTTAAACTTTTCTCTGAAAAAGGAATAAAAGAAACTACCATAAGGGATATAGCCCGTGCGGTGGGGATAACAGAAGGAGCTATTTACAGACACTTTCACAGTAAAGATCAAATAGTTTATGAACTTTTTGAAAAGTATTCGGCAGAGCTTTACGAGATTATGGAAGAATCCCTTAAAGAAAAAACAAGCGATGAAATGCGCTTTAGAACTATGATAGAAGCTTTTTTAAATTTTGCTTTTAACAATCCAGATGCTTTTAGATATATGAACATATTCCACTACTTAAGGGAAAAACAGGTAAGAAGGGTTAAGAAATTGCCCTTTAATCTTTTGAGTAAAGTCATAGGAGATTTGGAAGAAAAAGGCATTCTAAAAATAGAACCTGAATACGCCTTAGCTATGGTAACAGGAACCCTGGAGAGGGTATTTCTCTACAGGAGTATGGGAATAATTAAGGGAAGAAAAAAAGTCATAGCAAAAAAAACAGCACAACTACTTTGGAATAGTCTCATAGAATATAACGGAGGAAAAAATTGATAGATAAAGAAAAAATAGAAAGAGCTGTAAGACTTTTCTTAGAGGGAATAGGTGAAAATCCCGACAGGGAAGGCTTAAAAGAAACACCTACCAGAATAGCCCGCATGTGGGAAGAGTTTGAAAGCATGAGATCTTTTGATATGAAGCTTTTTGAAGAGTTTGGAGAATACAACGAAATGGTGCTTGTAAAGGACATAAGATTCTATTCTTTCTGTGAACATCATCTTCTCCCCTTTTTCGGATACGTTCATATAGCTTACATACCCAACGGAGTAATATGTGGACTTTCAAAACTCATAAGAGCTGTCAGAGCTTTATCTCTTAGACTTCAAGTTCAAGAGAGATTAACCGAAGAGATAGCGGATTTCCTTGAAAAGGAACTTAATCCGAAAGGAGTCGGTGTTGTTATCTCAGCAGAACACCTTTGTATGTCCATAAGGGGTGCCATGTCTCCTGGGCATCTTACAGTCACATCTGCTCTCAGAGGAATATTTCTCAAGGATATAAAAACCAGAGAGGAATTCCTTAAGCTCATATCAGGGTAGTATTTAAAGTTAAGAGTGCGGGAAAAATGGTGATAGTTTTTGTTCTTTCGGTTGTTGGGGTGGGGTCTTTTGTTTGGAAGGTATCTGGAGGCACCTAAAGTGATTTGGTTCAAAAATGAAAGCCCAAAAGAGATATCCTTTCGTTAGCATACCTATAGAACCAGCCTGAGACAGCGGGTGAAGAGTTCCGCACGCTACTTAGATCACATTTTACCATTATTTTTAAGAAACTCATGTATTTCATCCCACTTTGGAAAGTAAATGTATAGCAGTGTTTCAAATGTCCTACCGTGATTTGGAACGATTAAGTGCAATAATTCATGAACTATAACATATTCAACACATTCTTTCGGCATATTAAGAAGCTCTTTATTAATGGTTAGAATTCCATTTTTAGAGCAGGAACCCCATTTTCTTTTCATATGCCTTATTTGAACCCTTTTAACTTTTACTCTCAACTCACTTTGCCACTTATTGCAAATAGCCAAAATATCTTCTCTTGTTAGTTCACTCATTTTTCTCTCCTCGCATTATTTTATCAATTCCTAATAATTCATTAACCAACTTCACCACATCCCCGCTGTAATCGAGAAGCAACTTATACAATTCCTTTCGTAATTCTCTTTCTACATTTTCATTGAATAGCCAATGTTTTCTTTCACTGACAACATTTTGAATCTCTATCGCTTTATTTTCAGGCTCTTTCACCCCATACCTTCGTAAAATCCAGAAATAGCTAAACTCTTCCCTATTCATTCCTGAGTTCTTTTGTTCTTCTTCTGCCTTTGCTATTTCCTCTGCATTTGCTGTTAGCTCTTTTAAAGCAGATTCTACACTTCTTTGCCTTTCCCTGAGATGTGTAATTATATCTTCAACTTTTTGAGCAATTGAAACCAAGTAGGGACTTTTATTCAAGTTCTTCTCAACATGTATTCTTATGCTTTTATAAAGACTTGCAATTTTAGCCCTATCTGAAATTTTGTCTGCCTTTATCGTATTCGCTATATCTTTGTTTATCTCGTAAAGTGGAAGATTATCTACTATGCGCAAAAGCTCAACATTTTTCTTTATAAGTTCTTCTGTTTTCCTCAAAATATCTCTTCTAACTTTCTTCTTTTCCGCCTCAGGATTGTATGTTTGATAGATTATCTCGTAGACTGGACAAGCAATTTATATTTCTCAATATAATCCCTTAAAAACTCATCTGGTGAAAGGATTTCGTAGATTTCCTGAATTTGCCTGAAAATTTTTATGTATTCTTTGGAGGATGTCAAGATAAGGAAGGGGAAAGGCAAAAAGAAAGAAAATAAAGGATTATGGGAGTAATAGAAGCACTGGAACAGTATATACGCAAAGTATACCACAGGAACAAGGTTCTGCCAAGGGTGAAGGCAAAAGCCGTTCTTCTATACCACTGGGGCATAGCTCTAAGGAAGGTAGAGAGGTTCATAAAGGCTCTCGGACTAAGAGGCTCAAGGGAAGCAATAAGGCAGTGGTACCACAGACTTTCAAAACTCATGGAGTATGTCCTCAAGAGTTCACAAGAGCTATATGTGGATGAAACGAAGATAAAGGGGAGGAGAAGACTTTACTATCTATGGCTTGCGGTGGATATCATGGGTATTCCCTGTTTTGCTTATCTTTCACGACGACGAGACACGTGGACAACGAAGATAGTTCTTAGTTCCAGCAGAGGAAGGGTGATAACGACAGATAAGGGGTGGTGGTATAAGAAAGCGTGCAGAGAACTCGGGCTTGAGTGGAGACATGAAACCTTCGGCGGTAGGAATGCAGTGGAGAGGGCTTTCTTCCCGATAAAACACAGGCTCAAGGGCTTTTACAAGAGGTTTCCATGGAACGCTAAGTTTGAAACTATTTCAAGCTTTCTCAGGGCTTTTATATTCCTATACTACACTCTGGAGGGCTTATCTTGACATGGTCACCAACAGGAGCTCTAACCGAAATTAGTATATCCCCATTTTGAGCAACTTTTAAAGGTTTAGAACAATATTTCACAGGTTTAGGATAGATTTCCCCAAATTCTGCCTTTCCTTGAAGAAAGGGCAAACCTATACCCTTATCATTGTAGGTTGATGAGGGTGGAGATTGTCCCATTATAATTTTTCCAACCTCCCCCAGCCTCACCACTTCCCAATCTTCAGGGATCAAGCCGATTTCTATTTGTTTGAAGTTGTTTTCTTTCATAGTAATCTCCCAATCAGAGTTCCTATTCTGGTTATGATATCCATAACAGGCTTTACATCTTGCAATTTTTCAGAAAATTTCTTTATGCTCTCCCAAGCTTTTGAGATTATGCTTTTGTCAGGATTGGGTTTCTGAAGCTGGGTTTTTATCGTTTCTATATCTGAAGCAAGATTTAGCTTTTCCTCATCGCTAAGTTTTTCTGTTTTCAAAATCTCATTTTGCAGTAAACTTAAATTCTGATATAGCTCGCCATATTTCACATTGACAATGTTTCCATCCCCAATTGTAATTACTCCTTGAATATTTGTTATATTTATACCCGTCAATACATGCGTTCTTTGAAATTTTGATGTACCTTCAAAGTGATTCACTCCTTTATCGGATATTTTATAATATGTTGTTTTAGACGGTATTATCCCCCGCTTAGTCTTAACTTCATAAAGTTCTTCTTCTGTGGTTATCCAATCTGTTTGAACAAGATATTCAAGATTGCTTACTATTTCCTTGGAATCAAAGCCTTTAGATCTAAGAAGTCTTTTAATTTCAGAAATTTTTAATCGCATCTTTTTGGGTGTTGAAGCAGATTTGTATTTATCATAAAGTAGTTTAAGAATGGCTTCCCTTACTTCGTCGGGGTCTTTGAGCAGTTTTTTTCGTGTCATACCTCAAACCCCATCTTTGTCAAAATCTCCCTTAATTCAGCATCAACCTCTTTTCTCTCCTCCTCAACCTTTGCAAGTTCAACAAGCACATCCTCAACAGGCTGAATTTCCTCTTTTTCATCAACAGAAACATAACGAGAAGGACTCAAGTTATAATCGTTCTTTCTTGCCTCTTCTATTGTTATAATCTTTGAGAACCCTTCTATTTCCTTCCAGCCAAAGTAAGCGTCAAGAATCTTCTTTATGTTCTCCTCTGTCAGATAATTCTTTGGTCTCCCCTTTGCAAATTCCTTTGATGCATTTATCAAAAGAATTTCTCCCTTATGTTCTTTTGCCCTGTTTATAACGATTATATTCCCCGGTGCGGTTGTGTTGTAAAAGAGATTGTCGGTAAGGAGAATAACAGCTTCAATCAAATCATTTTCAACAAACCTTTTCCTTATCTCTTTCTCTCTATCGGTTCCTTGGCTTCCTGAGCCTCTTGTCACAACGCCGGTATCAATAACAACAACCAGTTTTCCGTTTTCTTTGAGCGAAGCGAACATGTGCTGAATCCATCCCCAGTCAGAGCTTTGATTTGATGGCGGAGCTCCAAAGGAAAATCTGTTATAAGGGTCGTTTTCAAAAACATCCTGCGGAAACTTCTGATTCCACATCGGATTTGCTATAACCTTATCAAACTGCTTAACCTTGCTATTTTCAACAAACTTGGGATTTCTTATCGTATCTCCAACCCTTATATCAGCATCCATATCGTGAACAAAAGCATTCATCGTTCTGGGCATATCCGAAGTTCCGAGCGAAGCGAGGAATTTGGACAGAGCGATAGCGAAGTCGGATATGCACCTGTTAGGCGACCCGAAGGGCAAGCCACGAGGGTGGCGAAGCGTTTCGCTTGGCGGCACCATTTTACGCATCGCCTCCATCTCCTAAGTTGTTTTCAAGAAATTCCCAGACCACATCTCTTCTTAAAATTTCATGGCAGAACTGATTTTGATAATTTCTAAGACATCCATAACAACTTGTTTCTTTTCCACAAGTACAGTTTTTTACCCGCTCTAAAGCACTTTTAAGAACATTATAAAGATTCTCTCTATCAGCAATTCGTTTCACAACTCCTGCTCCACCGGGAACATTATCAAACAAGATTAACATTATTCCTTCTTCAGATGGATACAGACAACCATCTATATCTTCTCTTTTTATTCCGAGTGCTTGACTTGCACCTTCAAGAAGTGCATAAAGCATAGAATACCAAAAACTTTTATCGCCAACCTTTACTTTTGGTTCTTTGAAGGAAATGGATAGTACATCTGTTTTAAAGGTATGTCCAAAGTGTAGTGGTCCTCTAAGTGGTGCAGAACATTCTATACCATATGGAGGCTTGTGCTTTCCTCTATGTCTTTCCGGGAAAGCAGATCCACAGGTAAAGCATACCCAGAATCCAATTCCTTTTTTCCCTTTACACACAACAGCAAGTTCTCCCTCTGAAGAGTATCTACAATTGATTTTAAGTTTTCCAATTGAAAATTCCTTTTCTTCTGGTTCTTTGTAATCAAAGAAGTATGGTCTTGTGGTGAACTCACGCTTTGGACGGGATTCACCGGGTCTTTTTGGTTCGTAATCTTTAGATGTTACAAATCCAAATACAGGCGTAATAAATCTATGTATCTCTCTCCGTGGAATAGTTCCATGAATCCTACAGGATACCGATGGTGGACTTTCATCAATCGTTCCCACTTGAATATAGAAACGTCCACACTGAGGACAAATAGCATACCAATAGATAGGCCATGTTCTATTTCTTACTACCCTCAAGCCTGAACTTTCCCAAGTATATCCATTTGCAACTACTTGGCTACTTGGAGCAAACTCCGAAATTGCTATTCTCAAGTCTCTTTCTAATTGTATATTCTTGGCAGGAGGAATATGAGACAAAATAGATAATTCGACCACATCAACCGGAAAACCATATTTGGGAATCACAGTATGAGTTGCCAAGAAATCTATAAGTTGCTTTCTTTTGATTGTTTCCATTCTTCTGCTTGCCCAATCCATATCGGCATTTAATTTGTTTCGCTTTCTCTGGTCTCTTGTACTTCTCCATTCGTTCTCTCTGGATACGTAAAACTCTTTTAAGCGATTAAATTCATCTCTTATTTTCTCATCTGCGATAGTAAGTGATCCATCACCCCCAACAAGACTATCTGCCCAACCCCAATTTTCAATATCAAAGATGTCCTGTAAGTATTCCGGAACCACTCTTTTCAATGAATTCAAAATGGATTGTGGTTTCTGTTCAAGATACTCTTTAATTTTCTGAGTTCCTGTAGTTTCGTTCCCTTCAAGCCTAAAGAAAGAATCAACCGTGCCAAAATATTCTGGGAATTCTCTAAAGAAATTAGCTAATACAACTGAATAGAGATGACGAGAAATAATCTTTTCGTTTCGAATTTCAACAACAGGAGGATTGATTCTTCCATCTACCATTTTTTCAGGTTCTTTAAAGTATGTAAGGTCATGGGAACGAAGCTGGGCAAAGGTTAAAGTGAATCCTATTGTATCTAATCTCCTGCCTGCTCTTCCTGCTCTCTGAATATAATTTGAAGGTTCAGGGGGGACATTTCTTAAAAATATAGCTTCCAGTTCTCCAAGATCCACTCCCAATTCAAAAGTTGTTGAACAACTCAAAACATTAATTTCACCCCTTATGAATCTTTGCTGAACGTTTGATGCATAATCTGGGGTAAGTTGTGCAGTATGTTCGTGAGAGCTCATTCTTACAGGAAGTAAAGTTGTGTATAAGTGCCTATAGTGATTCCTTTGAATATATCCTCTTTCTTTAGAATCTATTAATTTAAGGTTACCATTACAATTGAAAGTAGGGCAAACACCTCGCACATTTACGGGAGATATCGCACCACACTTATCGCAGATGTACCACGATGAAGCGTTACTCTTCTGAATAACTCTCCAGTATCTGTAATCAAGCTGGTAAAGGACACCATCTTTTGCGTTGCTAAAACTACGTATGCCTTTACTCACCCAATTATCTCTCAAGTCTTCCCATATTTTTCCTAATAATTTTCTACATTCATCGTTTTCGTCCTCTTTCCCTCTAATCTTTTTGTATAACTTTTGCAGATATTCCAACCTTGCATTTAATCTACCTTGAGTAGGGATAAAGGAGTATATTCCTCTTCTTTTGTCTGAACCTTCACCTCTGAATTTATACTCTCTATTTCTGGGTTTGAAGAATTCGTCCTCTGGTGCGGGACCATCTTCTGGAAATGTGATGGCCATGTTATAACGCATAGTATTAAGCAATATTTGATAAACAGCTTTAGCTTCATCCTTGGTGAGATTCCAAGGAGGATTAAGGAGTTCCTCAACCGGTGACCAGTTGTCAGGAAAAACGGGTTCAAAGGAAAGCAATCCTACACCCTCCAGAGAATTTCTTCTATCCCAGACACCACAGAAATCTTGAAGAATCCATTTCCAGACTTCTTTCTTTTTCTCCCTTTGGTCCATTGCTGGATCGAACACGCTATTCTCTTCTGCAAGTTGCAAGACGTCTTCGCATAGTGACCTAAGTCTGTAGTCGTTAACAGAATTATTTTTCTGCAAGGCTTCTACGATTAAACGTCTGAATAGAATCCTATTGTATGTGAAATCCAAATAAGGTGCGAAAAATGCAGCATCTTGCCTACTATCTGAGAAGATGAGAATTTTCTTCTCCTTTATACGTTCTTTTTGTATGTTTTGATACAAAGCCGTAGTTAATACTGCTGCTGGCGCATCACGCTGAAAAATGAACTCACGAACAATATTGATAGAGCATAATCCACACAGATAACACTTATTAAGAATAGCATCTTTAGGTATTATTTCAATCAATGTTTTCACAGAGTTTCTTTCTTTGGTGCAAGCACAAGTAGGTTTATCATCCCAGATTGCCCCACATTTCACGCATAGTTTCCAAATTCTGCCTTTTTCAGCAATTTCCTCTGGGATAGCAACCTCTTGATCTTCATCTTCTTTTGTTTCTACATCTTCCCACAACATAAAATATCTATTTTTTCTGGGTGTATCTATTTCAGCGACAGAATGTCTAAGTCTACCATCCTTTATATCGCCCACCAAATATTCTTGTCCACAACGCCGGCAGGATGCAAGCTCAAAAACAGGATATCCCTCTTCTGTGTATTCTCTTCTTTCTAAGAATATTTTTGGCTCGGGATAGAACGATACAAAAATACCTTCTGGAGCACGTACAAAAAGATGGTAACGTGCAGGGAGAAGAGGCAAAGATTCTGAGTCTGGTCGTGCCCATACAAGTATGTTGATTAAGCTGATTATTTCACCATATTCTTTCTCAGACGGGTTATCATTATTTAAAAGTTGCTTAACACATTCTTGAATATTTTTCGCTCCATCTTCCAATAAGGATTTTAGCCTTATTACTCTTTTATCCTTTGAAAGAATATCATAAAGAAACTTTTTGGTATTGTTGTTGCAGTTATCTTTTACATTATTTAAAATGTCTTCAGGTAAACCTTTCTCCTTACATAGGTCAAAAAGCTTGCTGATTAAAGAAGATGATCCCTCGTGGATTATCTTTTCTATTTCAGAGTATATCTCTAATGGTGGTTCAAAAATTCCCTTTCCAGCAGTTTTAATTCTCTCGCCTTTTATTATGTCTTGTTTATTATCATCTTCTGGATCCCACTCAAACTTCTCACCAAACAGATTTGTGGCAAACTCAGCTACTTTACCAAAATCTTCTGCCTCTTTTACAAGCGTGGCACTTGTTGCAACACATTGCAGATCGCCCTCCATATTTTCACATACTCTATCTTTTAGGCGTCGAATAAGCATCGCCATTTCAATACCGGTAGCTCCACTGTAAATGTGTGCTTCATCTAAGATCAAAAACTTCCAGTTCTTTGCATCTTCCCCATCAAAGAAAGGCGAATCCTTCGGTCTTAAGAGCAAATACTCAAGCATTGCATAATTTGTTATGAGAATATGAGGAGGATTCTCCCGCATCTCTTCTCTAGAAAGAAGCTCACTTTTTACGGGTTCTTCTCCAGGATTCATTAATCTAAACTTCTCTTCTCCCTGCCTTTTTGTTTCTGGAGTATCACCTACATACCTACCAAAAGTTATTTTGAACTCTGGCATCTTCTGTTCGATAACCTTGGCTATTTCTCTTAATCTCCTCAATTGGTCATTAGCCAACGCATTCATCGGATATAATAAGAGAGCTCTAACACCAGGAGTAAGTTTTCCTTCCTCATATTCCTTCAAAAGATGATTCAAAATAGGTATAAGAAAGCATTCAGTTTTTCCGCTGCTTGTTCCCGAAGCAATAACTACATTCCTATCTTTGAGTATTTTCCTTAGGGCTTTTTCTTGATGTAAATATAAAGGATTGTCCCGTAGATATGGGAGGGCATCGTAAATGAATTTCTCTAAACTCTTAACAAGCAACCCTTCTTGGATTAAATCTTTAAGGTAACAGCCTCTTTTAAAAGGTGGTGTCGCCTCCAAAATTGGGCCATTAGTAAACCAGAATTTTTCAACTTCTTCATGAAAAAGTCTCCGAAGATTTTCATTCCTAAGCCTAAAAGTACTTGTTAAATATCTTATATAACTTTGCCTGATGCTTCCCGTTACTTTAATCGGATCTATCGCCATTGTCTTCACCTCCAATTAACGCTTTAAGAGTATCTACATTTTCACGATAGACGGTTTTTCTTCTTTTATCATAGGGGATATTAAAACGTTTTACATCTTTTATTTCTATTCCTGCTTTTGAAAGTTCTCCTCTGCTAAACCCTTTACCTGTTCTAAATCCTCTACTACTCTTCACTATAGGCCTTACAATTGGTTTTTTAATGATTAAAACTGGGCTTTTAGTGATTACTTTTACCTCAGGGATGTAAAGGATGTCAGATTCGCCCATGGTCTGTTTATCTTTCATAACCTTAATTCTAAGTTTTAGATTCTCTTTATTTTTATTAATTGTGTCATAAAACTGATTAAGTAGGAAAACATAATCCACACCTCTCTTTACGAATTTTGATTCTTGTATTTTATTACCATTTGACTCAAGGATTGCCCAAATATCATGTTTAATAGGGCTATTAGTGCGTACAGAAAGATAGAAATCCTTAGCTGCAATAAAATCTTCTCTTTTCATTTGAGCTGGTTTATCTCTCCAAATTTTTTCTTGTGAGCTTCTCCATCTTAACCTTGGAAGGGTTATTTGCATATTAACCTTGGTTTCTGGTCCATCTTTTTGAGATATAGAAAATTTTATAGCATCATTTTCTGGTGGGACAGCGATGCTGAACCCCTGTTCGTTAATCTCAAATTTCAAAGAAGTTTTTAGTTCAAACTCTTTGGGGTTTTCCAAAATTATTTTAATTTCTTCCGTTTTATGACCTTTTAAAGGTTCTGGAATTATAAGTTTCTTTGAATATTGCAATTTTAGCGAAGGAAGATAACGGAAAAATAATGTTTCAATAGATTCTCCATTTTGCTCACAAATATCTATCTGAAACTCACCACATTCGCATGGTAAATCATCTGGAAGCTTCAATACGAGTGGCTCATCTCCAGCCCAACTTTCTCTGAGAAGTTTAGAGCCAGCAATTTTGTTTTGAATCCAGACTAACCATCCAGAACGATTCTTTCTAGGGGCTATTAGCCTGAGGGTATTACCCGTAAAAATGGGTGATTGTTCTCCAAAGTCATCGAAAATTGCATCATAGATGTCAAAATTAAAGGTTGATTCACAACTTATTGCTTTTTCTTCACGCGTTTCTCTATTTGTGATTATTAGTTCATTTTGACCTTTCAGGTTAATTTTTAAAGGTTGATACTTTTCCCAAATCCATCTTTCTTCGATTATGTCTAGCTCAAGTGATAATTCAAAATTTTCGTTGAGAAGAAGCCATACATCGCGTTTTGGCAATGGATTCATATCTCCATTTTCATCAAACAAATAATACAACTTACCAGAATCGCCACTCGATATAAAAACATAAAAAGTCTCATCATTGTGTTCATATTTGTAAGTTCTTCCATTCATTTCTTTGGGAAAATTAACCCTGAAATTCTTTAGGGGATCTTTTATTTCTATCTTCTTTTCTTCTACATATATTGTTTGCTCACCTATACTAACTTTTGCTGAAACTTCTTCTTTTTTTCCATTTATTTCCAATTCATATTTCAGTTCTTTTAGAGAACCGTCTATCTTCTCCAAATTGAGTGCTTGCTTAGGTAAAACAAGAAACAATTTTGCTTCATCAAAATTAATTTCAACATAAGGTGATAACACGCGTGGAGAAGGTAGAGTTGACCTTTTAGAATCATCTGGTGTTTTTAGAGTGGGTTCTCTCACGGGAGAACGAGTTTTGTGAGTTTTTCTTTTTCTTTCACCCAAATTTACAACTTGTTTTTCTTTTGCCGTGGGTGATTTTGCTCTCTTTATCCCAGATTTTTTGCGTTCTTCACTTTGTTCAGTTGGTAATTTCTTTTTACGTGGCTTTTTTATCTTTTTCTCTTCGCTCTTATCTTCCTCAGTCTTCGCTTTCAACTTTTCTGGTTTCTTAACCGCTCCTTTAGTTAAATCTTTAATCTGCTCCTCAATTTCGGAAGACTTTTCAGTAGCCTCAACGGTTTTTACTTTTTCAGTTTTCTTTTCTGGCTTATCTTGTTCTTCAATCTCTTCTATCCTCTTTGCGCTCTCCTTTATTTCTTCTTGTTCTATAACCTTTTCTTCTGCTGATTTTACAGTTACATTCTCTTGAATCTCATTCTCAGGTTGAAGAGTCGTTATTATCTCTTTAATTTCCTCAATAGCAGTTTCTTCTTTTGCAAGAGGAAGCTCTCCCTTAGTTTTTTCTTTTCTCCTTGAGAAATATATTATAATTCGATTAATCCAAGATATGATCTTTTTGAATATATTAACCATTTTCTACACCCGCTCTATTATAGCCGCCAAGCGAAATGTCGCCTAACTTAGCCATTGCATAGGTAAAGGGATTTACTTCCTGTCCATAGAGCTTTAAAGGCCTTTTTACCTCTCTTTTTTTCTTCTCCTTCAAAACAAGTTGTGATTTTATAAGTAAGCCACCTGAACCACAGGCAGGGTCATAAACCTCTTCTCCTTCTTCTGGATCAAGCAGATAAGCCATCAAAAACCCTACTTCCCTTGGCGTGTAAAACTCTCCCGCTGACTGTCCAGAGCCTTCCGCAAACTTCCTCAAAAGATATTCATAAGCTCTTCCTAAAATGTCAGGTTCAACATCATTTAAGCCAAGTCTGTATTTGCTCAAGATCTGCATTAGTCTATGAATGCGTTCATCGTCTATTATTCTCTCCCCTGCCTGCGTTGTGTTGAAATCCACAATGTCTATAACTCCTTGCAACTTTGGATTTTCCTTTGCAATTTTTCTTAAAGCTTCTGTTAATTTCTCGCCTATGCCTATTGTAATTTTCCTTATATTTTTCCAAAGGCAATCCTCTGGGGTGAAAAACCTTATGAGTTTTCGGTCTTTTGCTACAAGCTTTTTGGCTATTTCTTCACTCCCAAATTCTTTGGCTAATTTCTTTATCTCGTCTTCGTAAACATCGCAAAGTCTTTTGTAGAAAATCAGAGGGATTATGTAGTCCTTATATTTTGGAGCGTCAATCGGTCCTCTAATACTACATGCAGCTTCCCATAGCCAGTTTTCTAATGTTGATATATCAAGTTTTCCAAACCGCATAATTAATTCCTCCTGTTTTTAAGTTTTTTAAAGGCTGCATGTGGAATTTCCGCTAACATCTTGCGGATAAATGAAGTCCACGAAGTGGGTTTGGCTAAAGTATAGCGAAACAGTAAAGCGAGAAGAGAACCAACCAAGTGCCTTATGCCTGAGCCGAGCGAGATTCATTTTTTACCATACTGAAATTTCCTTTTAGGCTATCTTATTTACTTTTTTAGAGCCATGTCAAAAAATGCAAGCCCCCACCACACCACCCCCAAAATCCACATGTGAAGTCCGCTTCTGAGGGGAGTTCTTATTTAAATAGAGCGGGCGACGGGACTCGAACCCGCGACCTGCGGCTTGGAAGGCCGCTGCTCTACCAACTGAGCTACGCCCGCTTCTTGGCTGGTGGAGGGGGCAGGATTCGAACCTGCGCAGGGCGTAAGCCCGGGGGATTTACAGTCCCCTGCCTTTGGCCGCTCGGCCACCCCTCCTTGAGCATAGTAATCATTATATCATCAACATAATACATTATGGAGCTGGCGGCGGGACTCGAACCCGCGCCCACGGGATTACAAATCCCGCGCTCTGCCGTCTGAGCTACGCCAGCAGACTGAAATTATTTTAACTTGTTCCGAAACTTTATCTTCAAAATACGATAATTAAAGATATGGAATTTGAAGCGAAAAGACAAGCGGTTTTAAACAAGAGAGGAGAAAAAGTAGGTTATGAGTTTTTCCTTGTTTATTACGGCAGGGAGTCCTTCCCTAGGGAAACAATAACTAATAGATCCACTTTTATAACAGTTAGGACTCTTGCGGAATACGGACTGAAAAGAGTAGGAGAAGATCTCAGAGTATTTTTGCGAATCCCTATAGACAGTCTACTGGTAAGAGTTTATGAACTTTTGCATGCGGAGGCCATGGTTTATAGAGTTCATCTTCCCAGTGTTGGAATGGGAAAGACAGTTTACACAAAAGCCTCAGATGCCATAGAAAAGCTAAGGAAAGCTGGAGCTTTGATTTCCATACACTATAAACTGTTACATCAGTATCCTTCCCTAAAAGAAATAGCTGATATTGCAGAAGTCCCCGCCAATGAGGTAAATCTGACGGAATTGTCTTCTCTTAGAGAAAAAAGACTACTTATTACCAGAGTAGAAACAGAAAGGACTTTTAAAAAATTCCAAGAGCTTGGAGATTATTTTCAAGGTGATTATATAGAAAAGCCTCAAACTCTCACCAGTTTTAAATTAGCTCCGTTTCTTAAAAGCACCCTTTTAAGACTACTTGTCCTTATGAACACAGCTCAGTCCCCTACGGAGTTTGCAAAAGTTATAGAAACAGATGTGGGTATTACCGCAAAACTGCTAAGATTTATAAACTCCGCTTACTTCTCTCTACGAAAGGAAATAAAAAGCGTAGAACAGGCTACAATTTTCTTTGGTATAAAGAATCTTAGAAACTTCATAATAGTTCTGTCTATGAATGACTACACCTCTGTAGTGAATCCACTTCTTTGGAAAAAATCGCTAATAAGAGCCAAGCTGATGGAAGAATTTGCAAAGTATAAAGCTCCAGAACTCACAGGGGAAGCTTATCTAGTCGGATTATTTTCTCTTATAGATCTTATCTTAGAAGTAGAAATAACAGATTTTCTTAAAGAAGTCCGCGTTGATGAAAACATACTGAAGGCTTTTGAAAATGAAGACTCTCCCTTAGCATACTTGCTAAGTTCTGTAACCGTTCTTGAAGAAGAAAGCGAGAAGATAATGTCTTCTGAAAAACCCCTTGACAATCCCACTTTAAGAGAAATTTCAGAAAGAATAGGAATAAAAGGAGAAAGGGTGCTGGATATGGTAAAAAACAGTTATCTAATGGCTGACACTATCATACATCTCTAATCTTTAAATTCTCTTTCTGTATCATTTCCAAAAGTTGGCTAAGGGGAATCGGTGGTGAGAAGTAAAAACCCTGTGCTTCATCACACTGCCACAGCTTAAGAAATACCAATTGCTCTTCACTTTCAACTCCTTCAGCTGTTGACTTTAAACCCAAGTTATGAGCTATTGCTATTATGGTGGTAGCTATGGCAATATCATTAGGATCTGACATTATATCTCCTATAAAAGAACGATCTATCTTTAGCTTATCAACCGGAAAGTATTTAAGGTAATTCAGTGAAGAGTAACTAGTGCCAAAATCGTCTATAGCAACAGTTATACCCATAGCTTTAAGTTCACTCAGTATCCTTGCAGCCTCCTGTTTATTTTTCATTAAAGCACTTTCCGTTATTTCAATTTCAAGATAACGGGGGTCAAAACTTGTTTCCTCTACTATTTTCCTTAGCTTTTCTGTAAAGTAGATATCAGTTAATTGATTTGCTGATATGTTAACTGCTATCTTTAAAGGTATTCCTTTATCAAGGAAATATTTTCCATCTTTACAAACCTTCCTTAAAACCCACTCTCCTAAGGAAGTTATAAGGTCTGTTTCTTCCGCCACTTCTATAAACTTTCCGGGCAGAATTATTCCCCTATCCGGGTGGAGCCATCTTATCAAAGCTTCCGCACCTACAACGTGATCTGTATTCAGATCAAAGATTGGTTGATAGTAAAGGGTAAACTCTTCCCTCTCCAATGCGTCTCTGAGTTCCGATTCAAGGGAAAACCTTTCACTTATTTTTATATTCAGCTCATCAGTAAAAAATCTATAACCGCTTCTGCGATATTCCTTAGCGTGGTGCATAGCTATGTCTGCATTCCTCAAAAGAGTTTGGGGATCTTTCCCGTCAACAGGATAAAGACTTATACCTGCTGTAACGGTGATGTATATCTTTTTAAAATCTATGTAAAAGGGATTAGAAGCCTCCTTTATAAATCCCGAAACAAGTCTTTCTATATCTTCCGCTTTTTCTAAAAGAGGAAGAACCACCACGAACTCATCTCCGCCGAATCTGGATATTAAAGTTCCCGAAGGAAAACAGGAAATAAGGCGTTGAGCAAAGGATTTAAGAAGCTTGTCTCCTATTTCATGGCCCAAGGTATCGTTTATAAGTTTAAAGTTGTCTATATCAAAGAAAATAACACCGACATTGCCCTTTTTTCCCTTTGCTCTAAAGAGCAAGTAGGAAAGATGATCGTAAAGAAGCGCCCGATTCGGCAGTCCGGTAATGGGATCAAAGTGGCTTAGGGATCTTAAACTATCTTCAAGACTACGCCTATCTGAAGTATCTAAGAATATAGCAATAAAGAGATCTTTATCTCCCTTTATAAGGGATACTTCCCCTGTGAATATAAAACCATCTCTGTGAACTCCCCATATTTCTCCTTCCCACACTTCTTTTTTATTCACTTCTTGTAACAGCTCTTCAAAAGAGGAAAATCCTTCCCATTTTATATCCAGATTTTGAAGCTTCCTGCCGTAAAGCTGATCATGTGTTAAACCTGTTATTTTTAAAAAGGCTCTGTTTACCGATATTATCCTTCCTTCTCTGTTAAGTAAAACTATTCCTTCTTTCATATGATCTAAAATTCTGGAGACTATATGCAGTTTATTTCTGAGTTTCCTTATCCTCCGTCCCAGATCCCGATTGTTCATACTTTATAATTCCTTTAATCGGTTTATAATTTAACGCTTTAACTTATAATTTTATGAATCGGTTATGTCTTTACTTCTTGAAGTATTCAAAAATAAACTCGTGTCAGTTGCGGAAGAAATGGGAGTTATTCTCCAAAGAACAGCTTTTTCTCCTAACATCAAAGAGAGAAAAGACCTCTCCTGCGCTATTTTTAACAGTAAAGGAGAACTTTTAGCTCAAGCAGATCACATACCGGTTCATCTCGGTTCTATGTCCACCTCTGTCAAGTCAGTTATTGAAAACTGCTCCTTGCAAGAAGAAGATATGGTTATACTAAACGATCCCTATACGGGTGGAACACACTTACCTGACATAACTCTTGTAGCACCTGTTTACTGGAAAGGAAGTCTGATATTTTACGTAGCAAATCGCGCTCACCATGCAGACATAGGAGGTATAAGTGCTGGATCTATGCCCCTTTCAGTTAACCTTTTTCAAGAAGGTTTAATTATTCCTCCTGTAAAAGTAATAGAAAAAGGAACAGTAAAGGAAGATATACTTTCCCTTATCCTTAGGAATGTAAGAACACCTCGTGAAAGAAAGGGAGATCTTTTAGCTCAAATTATGGCAAATAAAGCAGGTATAGAAAGACTGAAGGAAATCTTAGGTTTATACGGTGTGCAGAAAGTTAAGGAGTTTACACAAGAACTTCTAGCTTATGCGGAACGTCTTATGAGAAATGTTATTAAGAAAATACCTTCAGGTGAATACTCCTATGAAGATTTCTTAGAAGATGATGGGTTTGGCAGAGAAAACATAGCTATAAGGGTAAAGCTCAGAATACACAACGACGAAGCTGAAATTGATTTTTCAAGATCAGATAGTCAAACAGAAAGTTCTGTAAATACTGTCAAGTCGGTTACCCTTTCCGCTGTGTATTATGTATTCAGGTGCTTACTTCCCGAAGAAGCTCCCGTTAATGAAGGTTGTTTTAAGCCTCTTAGGGTAATTACACGGAAGGGAACAGTTATAGACGCCACGTTTCCCGCTGCCGTAGCTGGCGGAAATGTGGAAACTTCTCAACGTGCTGTAGACGTTCTATTAGGAGCGCTTTCAAAAGCTATTCCTGACATTATTCCCGCTGCATCTCAAGGAACTATGAATAACATAAGCGTAGGAGGAACTTGGAAAGGTGTTGAGTTTACCTATTACGAAACCATAGGCGGTGGTATGGGAGGGTGGAAGGGAGGAGAAGGAGAAAGTGCTGTTCATTCTCATATGACCAACACCATGAACACTCCCGTTGAAGCATTAGAACACTCTTATCCCTTTTTGGTAAGAGAATACTCTATAAGACGCGGTTCGGGAGGAAGCGGGAAAAATCGGGGTGGAGATGGTATAGTAAGGGAACTGGAATTTCTTACAGATGTAGAGGTTACCGTTCTTTCAGAGCGCAGAAGAATACCACCTTACGGTCTTTTCGGCGGAAAGCCGGGAGCGGTAGGAAAAAACTACATAATACGCAAGGGAATAAAAGAGGAGAAACCTTCAAAGTTTACGGAGAAACTGAAAAAAGGAGAAATTCTTAGAATAGAAACTCCCGGAGGGGGTGGTTATGCTTAAGATAGGAGTTCTTGTTTCAGGCAGAGGGTCTAACCTTCAAGCTCTTATTGAAGGGATAGAGCAGGGGAAACTACAGGCTAAAATAGAAAAGGTAATTTCAGACAATCCTTACGCTTACGCTTTAGAAAGATGTAAAAAACACGGAATACCTTATGCTGTTGTAAAAAGGAAAGATTTCAAAAAGAAGGAAGACTTTGAAAAAGAGTTGATAGATATTCTTGGGAAAGTAGAACTTGTAGTTCTTGCAGGATTTATGAGAATACTCTCTCCATTTTTTCTTTCACACTTCCCCCAACGAGTTATAAACATTCACCCTTCTTTGATACCCGCATTCCAAGGATTGGAAGCTCAAGGAAGAGCTGTAGAGTTCGGTGTTAAGTTCTCAGGTTGCACAGTGCATTTAGTAAATGAAGATGTAGACGCGGGCCCTGTTATAGTGCAAGCTGTTGTGCCTCTTTTTCCTTCCGATAATTCAAATACATTGGCAGAGAGAATTCTGAAATACGAACACCGGATCCTGCCTCAAAGTGTGCAGTGGTTTGCGGAAGGAAGGGTAAAAATTAAAGATCGCCATGTTTTAATTGAAGGAGCAAAATACGGAACATTACCTGTTAACCCTGAATTAGAAAAATTTTGAGATTATATTTATTTTAATGGTAGAAATTATAGTAGCTCCTAATGCGGGTTTTTGCTTCGGTGTAAGGAGAGCCGTCAAAATAGCTGAAGACTCTTCCCGCTCTTCAGAAAGAGTTTTTACCCTTGGTCCTATAATTCACAATCCTCAAGAAGTTAACCGTTTGAAAAAGTTGGGAATATCACCATTAGAAGAAGAACCCTCAAACGGATCTACTGTTATCATAAGATCTCACGGAATACCTCCTCAAAAGGAAGAGGAGTTAAAGAAAAAGGGGCTTAAAGTAATAGACGCAACTTGTCCTTACGTGAAAGCGGTTCACGAAGCGGTTTGTAAACTTGCTTCGGAAGGGTATTTTATTGTAATTGTCGGAGAGCAAAACCACCCTGAAGTTATAGGAACCTTGGGTTATCTCAAAGCCTGCGGTGGAGAAGGCACAGTAGTAGAGAATTTTGAAGACTTAAAAGAAGTTTTCAATCGTGAAAAAGTAGGTGTTGTTTCTCAAACAACTCAAAGTGAAGAGTTTTTTAAAGAAATAGTAGGAGAACTTTCCCTTTGGGTAAGAGAACTTAAGATTATAAATACAATTTGTAACGCAACGTCCTTAAGACAGGAAGAAGTTTACAAACTTGCTCCCACTGTGGACGTTATGATTGTGATAGGGGGAAAAAACAGCGGGAATACACGCAGACTTTACACTATTGCAAAAAGCCTTAATTCCAGAACCTACCATGTGGAAACTCCTCAGGAGCTGAATCCCGAATGGTTTGAGGGAGTGAAGAAAGTGGGCATAACAGCTGGAGCTTCCACACCGGACTGGATTATTGAAAAGGTAAAGGTTAGAATAAAAGAGATATGCTTAGAATTCTGTTCTCAATCCTAATTTGCTTTTCACTTTCAACTGGTGGCACTCTTTACGAAGAGTTTATCAAGGAACAGATAGAGAGTATACCGCTGGATAGAGCTATAATTGTAGGTAAGGGAAACAGGGAGCTTATAACTGTTATCAATCCAGATTGCCCTCACTGCAGAGCTGAGTGGAAAGAATTGAGAAAGCATCTTGATAAACTTAGAATTTATGTATTTGTTTTCCCTTTTAAAAGCTGGGGGGAAGAAAATTTAAAAAAGTCTTACTATATTGTTTGTGCCGAAGACAAGTTAAAAGCCTTAGATGAAGTCCTTTTAGGAAAATTAGATGGAAATATTCCGGAGGTAGAAAAATGTTCTCTAATGGAGGAACATTTGAAAGTAGTAGAAAATCTGGGGGTGGACGGTGTTCCCTACAACATTTTGCTACAAAAAAACAAAATAATATCGGGGTTTACAGAAAATCTACTGAAGGAACTGGGAATAGAAGAATAAGACGCAGAAGTAGAGAAATTACACGCTCCAGAATACTCAAAACTGCAAAAAAACTCTTTGCGGAAAAGGGCTATTTTGGCACAAGTGTAAAGGATATAGCTCGGGAGGCTGGTATAAGTCAGAGAACATTTTACTATCACTTTAAGAGCAAAAGGGAAATAGCAGATGAACTCTACAAAGAAGCTGTGGATTCCTTAAAAAAGGGAATAGAACAAGCAGTAACTAAGGAAGAGACGGCGGAAGCGAAGATAAGGAGAATAATGGTTGAACTCTTTAATCTGGCAGAAGAGGGAGTATATATAGAAGGTAAGCCTCACAATCACCCGGAGGAAACCTTTACTCTACTAAGAGAGTTTTTGAAAAAAGAAAAAGAGAAAGGTAATATAAGGAATCTTAATGAAGAACTGTATGCGATATGTTTAACAGGAGCTTACATGAAACTGATCAAATTGAAAAGGGAAGGTTTCATAAAAGGGGAACTTACACGTTACGCAGAAGAACTTACACGATGTATGTGCAGACCTCTTAAACCTTAACCGCTTATTAAAGTATCTAACTTTAAAATATTTACATGCTTGTAAAACACTTTCGCCACAGGGATCATTTTTACAAATTTTTAAAGGAAACCTTAGGAATATTCTTTAAAGAAGCAGAGGAAAGAGCTTTTGAAGGTGTATTTCACTGCATATACACAGTCTACAATGGACCTTCAGAACTCCTTTTCCTCTCAGCAAGGAAAAGCGGTGTGCATCTTTTTTCTAAAGACAACAAATACGTTTTGTGTGGGAGTGAAGCCAATTTAAGAAAATTCTGCTCGGAGCTTGCAAAATACAGCCAAACAAAGACTCTCGCAAGAGAAATAGTTGAGAGTTTAATGAGATACAGAAAAGAATCTTTTCGCTTACAATACAGAGGGAAGATACTACCCTTGGGATTAAAGACAGTCATTATGGGAATTCTAAATGTAACACCGGATTCCTTCTCAAATGACGGTTACTACAAAAATCCTGATACAGCTCTTAAGAGAGCAGTTCAAATGAAAGAAGAAGGAGCGGAAATAATAGACATAGGAGGTGAATCAACTCGCCCAGATTCCCAAAGGATAAGTGCTAAAGAGGAACTCTCCAGAGTTCTTCCAGTATTAAAAGCTGTTCGCAGAGAACTGCCACATGTTTGGATATCCGTGGATACTTATAAATCAGAAGTAGCAAAGATTTGTTTGGAAGAGGGAGCGGATATTGTAAACGACATAAGCGGTGGCACATTTGATGAAAAAATGTTTAACACCGTAAGCTCTTACAAATGTCCTTATGTTCTTACCCATATAAAGGGAAGACCGGAGACGTGGAAAAAACAACCCCTTATATACGATGATGTGGTAGGAGATATAATCCGTTGGTTTGAAGAGAGAATAAAAATACTTCAGAAGGAAGGATATAACACTGATGAAAATCTAATATTAGATCCGGGGATAGGTTTTGGTAAAACTCCCGAGCAAAATGTGGAGATTTTAAACCGTTTTGAAGAATTTAAAAAGCTGGGGAAACCTCTTCTGGTAGGTGTTTCCCGCAAATCTTTTATAGGTGTAATATTAGAAGAGTTTCTCAACAAAAAAACAGCACCCAAGGAAAGACTTGCGGGAAGTTTGGGAGCTTTAGCTCCCGCTGTGCTGGGAGGAGCAAAAATAGTCCGTGTTCACGATGTAAAAGAGACTAGAGAATTTTTGGCAGTTTTAGATGCGGTGAGAACCTACAATGGATTTTAAAATTCTAAAAGAGCTTTTTAGTTTAAGAGATTTAATTGACATACTGGCGGTTGCTCTTTTTATATACGCCTTTATTTACTTTCTCGTTGTAACAAAGGGTTTTCAGATCCTGCGAATTCTTATTCTCGTAGGTATTTTCTGGGTTGTGGCGGAGCTTGTCCAGCTCAAAACACTGTCTTGGGTTTTTGAAAAAGTTTGGACTTTAGGACTCTTTTCCGTAGTAGTGGTTTTCCAGCCAGAAATAAGGCGAGCTTTGGTGAAAATAGGAGAAAGAACGAAAGTTATAAAACTTACATCTCTTGAAGAACGAACCGTTGAGAGAATTGTAAGGGCATGCAGATTTATGTCCGACAGACAAATAGGAGCTCTCATAGTAATAGAAAGACACCAAAACGTTGAAGATATAATAGAAGGTTGCGTTCCTATAGACGCTGCTGTTTCCGTAGAGCTTATAATAACTATATTCCACCCTACCACACCACTTCACGATGGTGCTATAGTTATAAAGGGAGAAAGGATAGCTTTTGCTTCCTGTGTCCTTCCCCTTTCAAAGACAGCAAAGCTACCAAAAAAATACGGAACACGTCACAGGGCTGCCGTAGGCATAAGTGAGGAAACCGACGCTGTTGCTGTTGTAGTTTCAGAAGAAACAGGAGAAATCTCCATTGCAGTTGAGGGGAATCTGGAACGGAACTTAGATCCAGAAATGCTTAGAGACAGACTTGGAGAGTTGTTAGGATTAAAAGAAGATGAAGGCTCTTAAAATTGTATTTTTAAAGGATTGGAAAAACAAAGTAATGGCTCTTATAATAGCGGTTACTCTATGGACAGTAGTTAACTTCGGTAATAGAACTACTCTTACAGTTACACGTTCCGTAGATATAAGGAACGGCAATGCCGGCTTTACTTACAGAATCAAACCTCAACAGGTAGAGATAACCGTTTACGTAGTGGAAAGACTCATAGCGTCCGGATACAAAGAAAAAGTAAACGCCTACGTAGATTTATCGGGGATTTCTCGGTCAGGTGTTTACAAACTTAAAGTCCAAGTAGATTCTGATCTACCTCTTCTTGTTCAACCCGCCGGTGTAGAACCTTCTGAAGTAAAAGTCTTTGCTGAAAGGAAAAGTTTAAAATAGAAGGTATGGAACTTTATACAGATAGCCAAAGACTTTACATATCGGATCATCAAAGGGTAAAGGGGTTTTCAAAAAAGGAACTATTAGAGAAGGGTAAGTTAGTAAAAGTATGGCAATCCAAAAGATTAAGGAAAACTCCCGTAAAACTCTGCAATACTGAGCGTTATCTTATAGGAGCAGTAGAAAGTATTTTGGTAAAGATGAATACAGAAAACGGAGAAACTTCAGAGCTATGGATTGAAAATGAAATAAAAGACTTTACAACGGATATAAAAGAGATTTTTTTTGTAACTGCGGAAGGAGTATACAAAGTCTCTGAAGAAAAATTTAACCCTTCGGGACTTAAAAAGCTAATAGACTTAAGCGGTGTGGACAAACCTCTGAGATCTTTGTGTTTACGAGGAGATTTTATATACTTGATCGGTGGAAACTTTCTTTACAAAATTCACAGAAAAGGTAGACTTGACCTTGAAAAAACTCTTGCAGAAGGGATAAAATTACTCCCTTCGGAAGAAGGAATAGTAGCAATAACAAAACAAGAAATCCTTCACTTTACAGAAGATCTTGAAACTCTATCCGGAACCACCTATGAAGGAACTTACATTAAAGCGGAGTGTTCCCATAATACCGTTTTTCTTTTGACAGATAAAGAATTAGGTGTTTTTAGCTTAAGCGGGGATAGATACTCTCATGTAGAAAAAGCCCATTACAGAAGCTTTACAGAAGGACTTAACCACCTTTATCTTTACGATGAAAAGGAGGAAAACATTATAGTTGTAAGCAAAAGAGAACTCTTAGGAGATAACTATACAGAAGTAAACTTATCAACACTCTCCGCTATAATCATGACTTCCCTTCTCGCAGTTGAAAGGGAAGGTGCGGAAGTCCTAATCAAAGAAGAAAGGGGATTTGTGAGTATTAACATAAACGGTGAACGTGTATCCTTAGAAGAGATTGTATTTAAGCTGTATAAATACTTCCCTGAACTTTTTTACCTTTACAAAAACCCCGGATATTACAGAGAAGTGGAAAAACTCGCCCTTAGTTTTAAATCAAATCCCGAACCCTTAGAAGAACTGCTCAACAAACATAGAACCTTCAAAACCTTTGAAGAGGATATAGCTAAGGATATAATAGAGTTATCTCTTAAAGAATTATAACTTCCCTTTTTCCCTTTTCTACATAACCACATAAAAAAGTTTCCTCTCCCAGTATTTTAAGTATTTTTTCTGAATCTGCTTGACTTACAACCGCTATCATTCCCACACCCATGTTAAAGGTTTTGAACATTTCCTCCTGTGGTATTTTCCCTATGTCTTGAATCCAATCAAACACAGGATTTTCTGGAATTTTATCTTTTTCAACAATCGCTTTTTTATCTTTCGGTAAAATTCTGATAAGATTTCCCGGTATGCCGCCTCCGGTTATGTGGGCGAGCCCCTTAATGGATACTTTCTTCTTTATTTTTTTTATAAATGAAGTGTATATACGAGTCGGTGTAAGCAAAAGCTCTCCCACAGTATCCCCGAAATCTGTTTTATCTTTGAGCTTTATCCCTTTATCTGTAAGGACTTTCCTTATAAGAGAATACCCGTTGCTGTGGAAACCGGAAGATTTAAACCCTACTAAGATGTCCCCTTCTTCTATGATCTGAGGTCTTATGATCTCTTCTTCTTCGGCTATACCTACGCAAAATCCTGCAAGATCGTAAACTCCTTCGGGATAAAAACCGGGCATTTCTGCAGTTTCTCCACCTACTAAGATGACTTTTGCCTCTTTACATCCTTCAATTATCCCATCAACTATTTCTTTGAGAAGCTTTAGTTCTATCTTTCCTACAGCTATGTAATCAAGAAAAAGAATAGGATCAGCACCCGTTGTCAGTATATCGTTCACATTCATCGCAACAAGATCTATTCCCACTGTATGGTGAACACCTAATTCCTGAGCTATCTTCAGCTTAGTTCCAACACCGTCAGTAGTTGTGAAAATCACAGGTTTTTTGTAATTCCCTATACTTACACCACTGGCGAATCCACCAAGTCCTATAAGGGAAAAAGAAGGAAAGGTTTTCTTTATTTTTTCTTTTACATAAGTAGCAAAGGTCTCCGCCTTTTCTACATCTACTCCAGCTTCTCTGTAAGTAGTCAAAACTCCAATCCTCCTAAGTTCACTATAAGCTTGAAACGAGAATAAAATTTAAGATAATTTTACATAAGGGGTCTTATATGAAGTGTGAGGAAAAAATAGGAAAATTACTCAGGATAATAGAAAGGGTTGCCAACAAGGAGTATGAAAGGGACAATTGGAGAACAATTCTTGACGATGTGGCAGATCTCTTTGAAGCAGACGGTGCTGCCCTTGGGGAAATAAAGGACGGATATATATACTACACTCGCGTATCAAGCTCCATACTGGGATCGGGTCTTTACGATCCAGAAAACTTTAAAGTTCCCGTATGGTGGAGTGCTTTCAGCGAAGCCCTTCTTAAAGGTTATCTTATAGTTAACGATTACAGAGCCTACGAAAGAGCTGTAGAAGCGTGGAAAAAAGCCGGACTCAAAACCAAACTGGTGGCAATTTTAGGAACAGATGAACCCTTCGGCAGTTTGTCAGTAGGTAGGGTAAAAAGTGAAAAACCCTTCACCGAAGAAGACGGGAAAATCCTAAAAAGCTTAGCTTTCATATTCTCCTTTATAGTCAAAGAGGAAATGGAGAAAGAAGAACTAATGGAAAAAGCTATAAGAGATTATTTGACTAAACTATACAACAGGCTTTTTCTTGAAGAAGAGGGCAGAAGAGAAATTGAAAGAGCTAAGCGGTATAACTATCCCATATCTCTTATAATGTTTGATCTTGATGACTTTAAGCGTATAAACGATGAATACGGACATAGCAAAGGAGATGAAATCCTTATAAGATTTGCACAGGTTCTAAGATCCCGTGTGAGAAAGACAGATATACCCGTCAGATTAGGCGGTGAGGAGTTCGTTGTTCTTCTTCCTCATACCTGTCTTGAAGACGCAGTTAACGTTGCGGAAAGGGTCAGATCCGCTTTTGAAAACATGATATTCCGTTTTGATTCCTCTGTGGTCCGCCTTACAGTCAGCGCAGGTATAGCTTGCTGTGATCCTGTGGACTGCGGGCTTGACACTCTTTTGTATAAAGCAGATAAAGCTATGTATAAAGCAAAAAGGGAGGGTAAAAATAAGGTGGAAGTCTTTGTTTGAAAAATGAACAGAATAGTTATCAAAGGAGCCAGACAACACAATTTGAAAAATATAAATCTTGAAATTCCCAAGAATCGCTTTGTTGTAATCACGGGTCCTTCTGGATCAGGTAAATCTTCCCTTGCTTTTGATACCATCTATGCAGAAGGACAAAGGCGTTACGTAGAATCACTGTCTTCCTATGCACGTCAATTCTTGGGTGTAATGGAAAAGCCAGATGTAGATTTGATAGAAGGACTATCCCCTGCTATAGCAATAGATCAAAAAACCACTTCCAAGAATCCGAGATCTACAGTCGGCACAGTAACAGAAATATACGATTACATGAGAGTTTTGTGGGCTAATATAGGAAAGCCTTATTGTCCCTTTTGTTATAGCCTTCTTGAAGGTCTGTCCGCTCATGAAATCTTAGAGAGAATATACAGAAAATACTCAGGTAAAAGGATCATGGTTCTGTCTCCGGTAGTAAGGGGTAGAAAAGGAGAGTTCAGAGATCTTATAAAAGAAATAGATCGTATGGGATATACACGGGTAAAGATAGACGGCGAACTGAAAAGGGTGGTTGAAGTTCCTCCTTTAGAAAAAAACAAAAAGCACAGTATAGATATAGTAACGGATAGACTCATACTTGAAGAGGAAGAAAAAGCACGCCTGCTTACCGCAGTAGAAAAAGCTCTTGAGTTGGCACAGGGACTTGTAAAAATAGAAGAAGTGGATAGTGGTAAAGAGGAGTTGTTCAGTGAACGCCTTGTATGTCCCGAACACGGGTTTTCTATTCCTGAACTTTCCCCACGTCTTTTTTCCTTCAACTCTCCCTACGGAGCCTGTGATACCTGTAAAGGACTTGGAGTAAAGTGGGAAATAGATCCCGGTCTTCTTATAGATGAAGAGGAACCTGCGGTAAACGCTTTTAGAATTGCTTCTTCTACTCTTTTTAACTATATAAAGTTTCCCGTTATAAACGTATTAAAAAGCTTAGGTTACAGTCCAAAAACACCTTTTAAAAATCTGCCTACGAGAGTAAAACGGATACTACTCTACGGAGACTCCGGAGAAGTGAAGTTTGAAGGAATCATAAAGCACTTGGAGAGAAGATTCCTTGAAGAGGATTCCGAAAGGATAAGGGAGGAAATAGAAGATTACATTTTGGAAAAGCCGTGTCCTGAATGCAAGGGATCAAGACTCAAACCTTATGCACTGTCTGTTCTTATAGAAGGAAAAAATATATGGGAAATAGCCAACATTCCTGTTGGAGAAGCTAAGAAATGGATAGATAAATTATCTTATAAGCTTGGAAAAAAAGATTTAGCTATTGGAGAAGGACTTATAAAAGAAATCTCCCAGCGATTGGGGTTTCTTATAAACGTGGGATTAGACTATCTTTCCCTATCCCGTAGTGCAACCACTTTGTCTGGTGGTGAAATGCAAAGAATAAGGTTAGCAACTCAAGTAGGATCAAAACTAACAGGTGTTTTATACGTTCTTGACGAACCTTCTATAGGACTGCATCCCAGGGATACCCACAGACTTATAAAAACGCTCAAGGAACTCAGGGATATAGGTAACACTGTAATAGTAGTTGAACATGATCCGGAAACTATAGAATCAGCCGATTATATAGTAGAACTTGGACCAGGTGCCGGTAAAGAAGGAGGTAATGTAGTAGTAACTGGCAGTTTGGAAGATATAAAAAACAATCCCCGATCTCTTACCGGTGCATACCTTTCGGGAAGAAAGGAAATACCCCTACCTAAGAAGAGAAGAACTCCTTCTGGTAAGTTTTTGAAAATATTGGGAGCTAAGGAACACAATTTAAAAAATATTACAGTAGAACTACCTGTGGGATTGTTTATATGTATAACAGGTGTTTCGGGAAGCGGTAAATCCACCCTTGTTTACGATGTTCTCTACAAATACGCAAAGGCGTTTTTCTACGGTTCTAAGGAACAATGCGGAAAAGTAGAAAGAATAGAAGGGCTGGAGTATTTTGATAGAGTTATAAACGTAGATCAGTCTCCCATAGGTAGAACACCCCGTAGTAATCCGGCAACCTATACTAAGATTTTTGATCAAATTCGTAGTTTTTTCGCGAATACACCAGAAGCCAGAGCAAGAGGCTATAAACCGGGAAGGTTTTCCTTCAACGTTAAAGGGGGAAGGTGTGAAGCTTGTCAAGGAGAAGGTGTCATAAAAGTGGAAATGCACTTTTTACCTCCCGTTTACGTAACCTGTGATGTGTGTAAAGGCAAAAGGTATAACAGGGAGACCTTAGATATTCTGTTTAAAGGAAAAAACATATCGGAAATCTTAGACATGACTGTTGACGAAGCTTTTGAATTTTTCATAAATATTCCTTCTCTTAAACGCAAGCTTCAACTTTTAAAGGACGTAGGTCTTGGGTATATAAAACTCGGACAACCCGCTCCTACTCTTTCCGGTGGAGAAGCTCAAAGAATAAAGCTAGCAAGAGAGCTATCTAAAAAAGAGAAGGGAAAAACACTTTACCTGCTTGACGAACCTACAACTGGACTTCATATGGACGATATAAAGAAACTTATAGAAGTTCTACAGCGTCTCGTGGATAGAGGCAACACTGTTGTTGTAATAGAACACAATCTTGATGTAATCAAATGCGCGGATTGGATTGTAGATTTAGGTCCAGAAGGAGGAGAAGATGGTGGAGAAATAGTGGCTGTGGGAACTCCGGAAGAAATAGCTGAAAATCCGAGATCTTATACAGGTATTTTTCTAAAAAAATATCTATACAGAAAAGAAAAGGTAGCTTAAGAATCCACTGTATCTCCAAACTCACGAGCAAGCTCTTTTATAAGTTTTTCTTGTTTGGGAGTTAGCCTCTTAGGTATATCTATCTTCAAAATAACTATAAGGTCTCCACGTCCCTTAGAAGAGGGAAATCCAAATCCTTTTATCACCTTTTTTACACCGTCTGTTGTTCTCGGCGGAATGTGTATTTTTACTTTCTTACCTTCAAGAGTAGGAACTTCAACTATACCTCCTAAAACCGCTACAGGATAGCTTATACTTTTCTCCGTATAAAGATCTTTACCTACTTTTTTAAAAAGTTTATGGGGTTTTAAAAACACCTTCAAATACAGATCTCCGCTCTTGCCTCCGTTAAAACCTTCGTGTCCTTTTCCGGGTATTTTTAAAGTTTCCCCTTCTTCTATTCCTGCAGGAATATCAACTCTTACTCTTGACTCTATCTGCGCTCTTGCGGTCCCGTAACAAGTAGGACACGGGTTTTTTAATAAGTAACCTTTTCCCCCACAAACAACGCATTTTTTTGGAAAGTTCAATATACCTGCGTTCTTTTTTCCCTTACCACCGCAGGAGTGACATACAACCTTATCCGCTTTCCCTACTACCCCTTTTCCCCCACACTGAGGACAAAGGGATATTCTACTGAACACTATTTCTTTTTTTGTGCCAAAGGCTGCCTCTTCAAGGGAGAGGGACAGTTTCAGGATCAAATTCTCTCCCTTCTTAGGTTTTTTACTTCTTTCAAGAAATGTTCTTTCTATAAACTGCTGAACCTGCTGAACAAAGTTCCTTATTTTATCCTCATCTCCGTTTAAAAGAATTCTGTCGTATTCACGTCTTCTATCAGGATCTGAAAGAACATGATAGGCTTCGTTAATTTCTTTAAACCTTTCATGAGCCGAAGGATCTGGATTTCTGTCAGGGTGATAGTGTCTTGCAAGTCTTCTGTAGGCTTTTTTGATTTCTTCAAGACTTGCCCCCCTGTTTACACCTAAAATACTGTAATAGTTTTTCACTGTTTTCCTCCGACAAGTCTGTGCATTGCTTTGTGAAGAATAATAGGATCGTATTCTCCTAAGGAAGAAAAGTGTTTTCCGTCCCCTCCTGTTATGAACAGAGGTAGCTCTAAACCCGTTATATGGGAAAAACGGCGAACAGCTTCTTTTATAAAGGATAGACTTTCAACGTATACTCCTGCCATAACACACTCAAAAGTATTCCTTCCCAAAAAAGTATCAAGAATCTCAGGTTTATAAGAAGGTATTCCCTCTGTTGATTGGTTCAATGCTTTGAGCTTAAGAGATAGTCCTGCTGTTATAAACCCTCCCTTGAACACACCTTTAAACAAAAGATCTACAACAAGAGCTGTTCCTGCCATTACAAGAATAGCGCTTTCCGAAAAAAACTCTTTAACTCCGTATGCAAAGAGAACTCTGTCAATTCCAAGAGTTTCAGGACTTTGGTAATCTACTTTAAGAGGAATATCTTCCAATTTAAGAATTTTTAATTTTTTTCCGAACACCTTCCGTAAGGTATTTTCAAGAGAAGCTTTTACAGAAACCGCAACAACCCTGTCCCAGTTACCTTCAAGGGTATCTATATTATTATGGGCAAACTTTCCCATGAAGAATACCTTATCTCCATCAAAATAACAAGCGTCAACAGATGTGTTACCTACGTCTAAGGTAAGAATTCTCATAATATTAAAATCTATCTTTTTTTCTCTTGCTCTTTTGCAGATTTCATGATACATTTATCTTAAAACCTGTGTCGGGGGGTGTGTTATGAGTGGATCAAGATTTTCTAAAATAGGGCTTGCTTTCATCTTGTCTTATTCCGCCTTGCAGGGAGCCTACGCTCTTGATTTTGCGGAAAGTGCTAAGGTTAAACTTGAACTAAGACCCAGATGGGAACACGCCAACGTTAAGGGAGGGACAAAAGCTGCTAACGGAGTAACGGTTCGTATAAGGGTAGGCACAGAGTTTAATAACCTTCTGGGTGTAAAGAATCTCTCCTTATTCTTTGAACCCTGGACTGTTCCCGCACTGGTAAAGAACTACTCTCCCGAAAACGTTGAATACGATCCTATCCCAGATCCTGTTCTTACAAGGATAAATCAGGCATATCTAACTTACAAAGGCGGAAACTGGAAAGCTAAATTGGGAAGGCAGATTATCCTGCTGGATAATCAAAGATTCATCGGACCAGTGGGCTGGCGTCAAATGGCTCAGACCTTTGACGCTTTAAGATTAGATTTCAAACCTGTGGAAAAACTCAATGTAATGGCAACCTATGTAGCAGCAAAAACAGGTATAACAGGTTTAAAGTTAAGTCAGAAAACTATGCCAACCGCGCCTTTCGTAGCTTATAACACAGACATAGGAGATGATTCCCTTGTCAACGACTCCGTATTTCTCCATGCCACTTACAGCTACAGTAAAAAAGGTAAGATAGTCGCTTACGCTTATCTGTTAAACGGGCTTTCGGATACCTACGGAGTAAGAGTTTCAGGTAAACCAGAGTTGGTTTCCAACTTTATGCTTGGATATTGGGCTGAATTCGCTTATCAAAGAGATCCCACATTAACTTCTCATGAAATAGGAACAAGAAAAGTAGATACTTATTACTACAATTTGAACATAAAACCTACCTACAGAACATCTATCGGAAATGTCTTTTTAGAAGCGGGATACGAATTCCTCGGCGGAGCTGATCCCGACGAAAGTGCCGGTTTTACTACACCACTTGCAACCTTGCACGCACACAATGGTTGGGCTGATCTGTTTGTGAAATACACCGCCAATTCAAACACTTGGGGACTGATAAATCCCGTCTTAGGAGGTGGTCTTAAGAGTAAGAAATTCGGAAACCTGTGGGTAAGGTATCACATCTTTAAATCCGACAAGGCGCTACCTACCGGAGGTAAGAACTTTGGAACGGAATTGGATATAGTCTATAAAAAGAAAATAGTTAAGAATCTGGCCGTCGCTGCTAAGTATGCCGCCTACAAGGCGGACGACGAGGCTAAGGGCTTCACCGTAGGAGGCACGGATACCACCAAATACTGGATCTGGCTGGAATACAGGTGGGGATCCTGAACCCTTTAAGGCAGGCGTAAAGCCTGCCTTCTTTTATTAAATTACCTGTTAAAATTTTATTCTAATTGGGAATGATATGTGAAGTATGCCTATCCGAGGAGAAAAAAGAAAAGGAAAAGTATGTTCTTAGAACCTTCGGGACTCCGCTTGAAGAGATAAAAGAACTTCTTGAGAAAATTCCCTTTAAATACGAAGCGGGAGCGTGGGGAGTTGATCTGTTTTTTCACAATCGAGAAGATTGGAATAAGGCAAAGGGAAAAATTTCCCATGCACTTTACGCAGATTCTTTTGTTTCTATGGAGGAAGTTGTAGGTAATTTACTACGCCAAAAGGGGTTTACCCTTAGTATAGCAGAGAGTTGCACGGGCGGGTTGATTTCTGCCAGAATTGTTAATGTTCCGGGAAGTTCCGATTACTTCAAAGGTGGTGTTATTGTTTATTCTAACGAATTAAAGGAAAAACTTCTCGGAGTTAACAGAAACACACTGCTCAGATACGGAGCGGTTTCTCTACAAACGTGTAAAGAGATGTTGAAAGGGCTTAAAAGCTTGTTCAAAACAGAAACAGGGATAGCTGTTACGGGAATTGCTGGACCTGGAGGAGCAGAGAAAAAACCACAAGGGTTGACTTATGTGGGAGCTTATATAGGAAGGAATGTTCTTATAGAAGAACATATTTTCCCTTTTGAGAGAAACCCTAACAGGTTCATGGCTTCTCAATCCGCCCTTAATTTACTCAGAAGATTGCTTCTTAAGGAGGTATCATGAAGATACATCCCACAAGTGTTGTAAGCAAAGAGGTAATTCTTTCAGAAGACGTTGAAATAGGTGCTTTTTGTGTAGTGGAAGGTAATATTAAGATAGGGAAAGGGACTAAAATCGGTAACAGAGTAACACTGAAAGGAAAAGTTACCATAGGAGAAAACTGCCGTATATACGAAGGAGCGGTTATAGGAGAAGAACCTCAACATTTAAAGTATAGCGGTGAGGAGAGTGAAGTTTTAATAGGAAACAACGTTGTGATCAGAGAATACGTAACTGTTCACAGGGGAACAGCTCTTGACAAGATGAAAACTGTAATAGGAGATGGTTGTATGCTCATGGCATACGCTCACATCGCCCACGATTGCATAGTAGGTAAAGGTGTTATAATGGCAAACTGTGCTACCTTAGGGGGACACGTTGAAGTAGGGGATTACGCTTTCATAGGTGGTCTTTCCGCAGTGCATCAGTGGGCACGTGTGGGAGCTTACGCCATGGTAGGTGGTCTTTCCGGTGTTTCCTTGGATATACCACCCTTTACCGTAGCTTCTGGACAACACGCCTACTTATACGGAATAAATACAGTAGGACTTGAAAGAAACGGTTTTTCCAAAGAAAGAATTTCAGCTATAAAAAAAGCCTACAGATTACTCTTCAGAAGCAACCTTCTTAAGACAGAAGCGATTAAAAAATTAAGGAAAGAGTTTGAAGGAAATAAGGATATAGAATTTATGATAGAGTTTCTTGAAACCTCAAAAAGAGGTATAGCTTCAGACAAGAAAAGAAAAAAAGCAATGTAAAATAGCGGAGGAATGAGTTGAAAATAGCGTTGGGTTCAGATCACGCAGGCTTTCCTCTTAAAGAGAAGATAAAGCAGTTTTTGTTGAAGAAAGGCCACGAAGTCGTGGACTTCGGAACGTTATCAGAATCTCCCACAGATTACCCTATTTACGCTAAGAAAGTAGCCTTAGCAGTAAGTAAAGGAGAGGTTGATAAAGGGATTCTTGTGTGCGGAACAGGAATAGGAATGTCTATTGTCGCTAATAAGTTCAAGGGAATAAGAGCTGCTTTGTGTTTAAACGAATACATGGCAAGAATGAGTCGTAAACACAACAATTCAAATATTCTCTGTCTCGGAGATAGGGTTGTAGGAGAAGAACTTGCCTTTTCCATAGTTCAGGCATGGCTTGAAGCCTCTTTTGAGGGAGGAAGACATCGGAAAAGATTGGAGATAATAGAAGAAATAGAGAAGAATAGGCGGACTCATGGAACGCCTTAAAAAACTCTATCCTGATCCTGTTCTGCTGTTTACCGTTTTCCTGTTAACACTTATGGGTTTTTTAACTATCAGTAGTGTGAAAATTGCTCCCAATCTTTTTTTTGATTTAAGTTTATCCGATCTGAGGAAACCCATACTGTTCTTTTTTTTCAGCATTACAGGTATTCTGTTGATGTCTTTTATAGCTTTTGCTTTTAACTACAGGAAAATAAACAGTCAAAAATTCATATACATCACCGTAGGTATTTCTCTTTTTCTATTATTGATAATACTGGTTAAAAAGTTGTTGTTAAACAAACCTGTTGACAGATGGTTAATAGGCACAAGTATTCAACCTTCAGAATTTTCAAGAATAGTAATAGTTATTTTCATAGCTTACTATGTCTCCAGAAAGGGTTACATAAATAAGCTAAGATTCTTCGGCTGGGCTATTTTAGTAGTTTTAGCACACTCAATTTTGTTGTTTCTTCAACCTGATAAAGGAATGGCGATATTTGTAATGCTCCTAGCTTGGCTTATGCTGTGGATAGGAGGTTCTTCTCCCAAGGTTTACGTGCCTGTAGCGGGATTATTCGCTTTAGTAGGTGTCTTTATGATTTTATTTGGTGGTGATTACGTTCATAAGAGATTTCTTGCGTGGAGAAATCCCGTAGAAGATTCCTTCGGTTCAGGATATCAAGTCATTCAATCTCTACTTGCTTTTATGAACGGAGGACTCTTAGGTCAAGGATTTGGTAAAGGATTTCAAAAACTCGGTCCTCTTACGCAAGCGGACACGGACTATATCCTCGCTACCATAGGAGAGGAACTCGGATTCCCGGGAATTATTTTTTTGTTCTCCTTATACGGTGTTCTTTTTTGGCGATTGCTTAAAATAGCCACAGAAACCGTAGATACCTTCGGAAAGCTTATAGTTACAGGTATAATGCTTAATCTTCTTATAGCAGTTGTTGTTAATATAATGATGGCTGTTAACATACTTCCTCCTAAGGGAATGCCTTTACCTTTTGTCAGTTACGGCATAAGTAATCTGTTAGCTTCCTTTGTAGGCTTGGGTATAGTAGGCGCTGTTTATAAAAAACAGTTACACTTCAGAGGGCTTTGATAGAATTCATAAATTATGAAGACAGTGGATTTGAGAAATAGAATCTGGAGATCGGAAGAGAGACTGATTTATCTGTCTAAAAGAGGTGAAATACTTTCAAAGGAATTTGAAGAAAAAGTTAAAGAGATAGTGGAAGAAGTTAAAAAAAGAGGGGATAAGGCTTTATTAGAATACACAGAGAAGTTTGACGGTATAAAGCTAACTCCCGAAACCCTTGAAATTCCTTACGAAAAAATTGAAGAAGCCTACGATAGTATAGAAGAAGAAGTTAGAGAAGCTCTTGAAATAGCAGAGGAAAGAATAAGATCCTTTCATGAGTTGCAACTGGAAAAGTCTTTTTTTAAAGAAGAAGAGGGTATAATTCTCGGTCAAAGAGTTCTTCCCCTGGAAAGGGTCGGTGTATACGTTCCGGGAGGTAAAGCTTCTTATCCTTCCACAGTTTTAATGAATACGATTCCTGCAAGCGTAGCGGGTGTAGAAGAGATAGTAATGGTTTCCCCTAATCCTAACAAATACACTCTTGCAGCTGCTTATATAGCAGGGGTGAGCAGAGTATTTAACATAGGCGGTGCTCAAGCCGTTGCAGCTCTCGCTTACGGGACGGAAACTGTTCCACGCGTTGATAAGATTGTAGGTCCGGGTAATATATACGTAGCTCTTGCAAAAAAGCTACTGTTCGGCACTGTGGATATAGATATGATAGCGGGTCCTTCTGAAATTCTCATAATAGCAGATGAAAGTGCCAATGCTGAGTGGATAGCTGTTGATCTTCTTTCTCAAGCGGAACACGATGAACTTGCCGCCGCTGTTCTTTTAACTCCTTCGGAGGTTTTAGCGGAAAAAGTCAGAAAAAACATTGAGAAAATCCTTCCAACTCTTCCCAGATACGATATAGCAAGTAAATCTTTGAATAAGTTTGGAACAATTTTCATAACAGAAGATCTACTTCAAGCTTGTGAAGTTTCTAATACGATAGCTCCTGAACATTTAGAAATAATAACAAAAGATCCTTGGTCTATTCTGCCCTATATAAGACATGCAGGAGCTGTTTTCTTAGGAAGTTACAGCACTGAATCTCTGGGAGATTACGTATTAGGTCCGAATCATACCCTACCTACGGGAGGTTCCGCCCGATTCTTCTCCCCACTCGGTGTTTACGATTTTTTAAAGAGAACTTCCCTGCTTTACGTTTCGGAGAAAGGATTTAAACAATTAGGTTTACTTGCGGAACGTATAGCTGAGGCGGAAGGACTTACAGCCCACGCCCTTGCAGTAAAGATAAGAAGAGAAAAATGAAATTTATCCTGTTTCTTATTCTAATACTTATTCTATCCTGTGCAGAGAAAGGACAGGAGTGTCTACCTGTTTCGGAAGTGATAAAAGAATATGAGTTTAGAAAAATCCCTACAGACTTTCGCATCTACGGAGTATTTTTATACGGTCCTCTTAAGTCACCTATGATGCTTGCTAAGTTTGACGGATTCTATACGGTAAGAGTTGCAAAAACAAATAAAATAAAAATAGAAAAGAATAAGTTGTGTATAGAAAACAAATGCTATCTTTTACCAATAGCACCTGAAAATTTAATTTTCGGAAGAGTATTATCGGGAGGAGAATATCATTTTTGCAGAAACTCCCTTCTTATGTTCAGAAAGAAATTGGGAGTATATGAAAAACTCGTAGTTTTTGAGGGAAAAAAATTGAAAGAATTAATAGTTAGGAATATTAAAAAAGAAAAGAGTATAAGAATCATTTTCGGAGATCTCAAAGGTAAATTCTTCAGAGAATTAACTTTTGAAATAGAAGGGAACAAAGTTAAACTTGTTATTGAGGAGGTTGAAATCTGATGTATCCGGATCTTATAGAGATATTCGGCGTAAAGATATCTACCTACGGTATTTTAGTAGCCACAGCTCTTCTTATAGGATATTTCACCCTTTTGAAATTAGCCAGAAGAGAAGGAATTTCCCCTGAAAAAGCCGAATCTGTCTTTCTGTATGCGGTTATTTTCGGTCTTATAGGTTCCAGAGTTGCTTTTATATTAGAACACCCTGAAAGTGTAGAAAGCTTTTTAGATCTAATAGCTATTTGGAAAGGGGGTTTGAGTTTTCTCGGCGGTTTAGCGGGAGGGATAGTAGGAGGACTTATAGCCGTAAAGAGAAATTCCATTCCTATTTGGAAAATGGCTGATGTGTCTTCTCCCACACTGGCATTAGCTCACTCAGTAGGAAGGCTCGGTTGCACAGCTGCGGGTTGCTGTTACGGCAGACCGGTTCCCAATGCTGAAGATGTCAGTGTGGGCATACACTTTATGAAGGACTTTCCTTTCTTTTATATAGTGTTTCCTACGGGAGCTGTTGCTCCTCAGAGTATTCCCCTTTATCCTACCCAGCTTTTGGAAGCTGGTGGTAACTTTTTAATATTTCTTGTGCTTTTACTTTTAACAAAAAGAAAAAGTTTTGACGGAGAAGTTTTCAGTCTATACCTTCTCCTCTACGGAGCGGAGAGATTTGCTCTTGAGTTTTACAGAGGAGTAACACCCCCCTTACCGGGCATAGGCTTAACGTGGAATCAGGTGGTTTCCGTGATTATGATGATAAGTTCTTTAATTCTTTTCTTTATGCTCCGTGCTTCTGCTTCTCCCGCAAGAGAACGCTAATTCTGTAATCTATAAGAATTTCAATGGGTAATCTTTGCAAATCCGGATCTCTGAAAGGTATGCTATAGGGTGATCTTTTGAGTTTCTCCTCCTCTTTCTGACTTAAAGGAGGAATCTTTCCTTTTAAAGAAGCTACGGTGCCACTACTTTTTCTACCAACAGGTGTAGAACTCCCTACTCTGAATCCTAACCTTTTCAGGGCTTCTCTCACTGCTGATGAAGAAGTATAGGAAACCCAAATCCCTTTTTGATCCATTCTTTTTTTTATTTCATTTAGAAATTCAAGAGTCCAGAGCTCAGGATTTTTATAAGGAGAAAAAGGATCGTGAAAAACAGCGTCTGCTTTAAAGCTTTTAACTTCCTTTATTCTAAGACGTGCATCTCCTTCCAGAAGAGTGAACTTTATTCCTTCCTTTTCTCCGTAAGGAACAAGGGACAGAATAAGTTCGTGAAATTTCTCGTAGGGTGCGGGAAGGGGGGGAATCTCTGCAAGTAAGTTTTTTTCAAAAGAAATAACCTCAACGTATATTTCAGGATTCTTTTGCTTTATATGGTATAAAGCCACAGTAACGTTGTAACCCAAACCGAAACCTATATCAAGAATTTTTATACTCTTTTTATTTGTATTTAAAAGACCAGAGGGAATGAGAAATTTGTAAATGCTCTCTGTAACAGCTCCCGCCGTTACGCTGTGATACGGTTCTCCGTATTTACCGCTGAAAAGGGTACAAGATCCATCTGCAGTTTTAAGTAATTTGTCAGCGTAGTTTTTAAGAGTCCACCTTTTTATATCTGCAATTAACCTGTGTATTTCAGAGTCTTCAAAGGAAAGATTTAAACTTCTAATTCTTTCCCTTATCAAATCCTCAACCCACAACCTTGTCCTTACCTGTTCTTTTAGCGGTGTAAAGATTATCGTCCGCTTCCCTTAGAAGTTCTTCAGGAGATTCTACTCCTTCTCTCATCTCCGATACACCGAAGCTAGCTGTAACCCTTATTTTATTACCCTCGTGATCCACAGTATGATTGGATATGACATTACGCAGTCTCTCAGCGACCATAAGAGCTTCTTCCTTGGTTATACCCGGCAGTATTATGGTAAACTCTTCTCCTCCGGTTCTTGCGGGAATGTCCTTAGCTCTAAGATAATTTCTCAGAATATTACCCAGTTCTTTAAGAACTTTATCTCCCGCTAAATGACCGTAGGTATCGTTTATTCTTTTAAAATTGTCAAGATCCAGCATTATCACGGAAAAAGGATAACCGAACCTTTTAAAATCCCTGAAGAATTCCGAAAGAGTTCTCTCAAAGGATCTTCTGTTCCTAAGACCTGTAAGGGGATCTACGTTTGCTTCCTCTTTAACCCTTCGCAGTTCATCTCTAAGTCTTGAAATTTCCTCCTTTTGCTCTTCTAATTTTCTCATGAACTTACGGTTTATCCCTTTTAGTCCTTTTACTTCGTGCATTATCTTGTTGAGTATTCTCTGAAGGTTATCTTCCTGAACAGTTGACACAATACTTTCAAGCTTTTCCCCACCTGCGGAGATGTTCCTATCATGTTCGTGAACACTTTTATAAACCTTTTGTATGCTTTCAAACAGTTCATCAATAATCTTCTCCACCACATTGGCAGATCTCTCTTCTTGTTTGTCCAATTTGATTTGGTAAAGATCAAAGTAAATATCAATGAGTTCACTTTTGGAAAGATTTAAATTGTTCTCTTTCATATAACAAAAAATCCTGAACCATCTTTCATAATTTTGAGGGGAGGGAATAATCTTCTCCCTTGCCATAAAGGTTAAAACGTCTTTGACAATCTCACCGAGAAATTTAAAGTCTTCTTCAGTAAGAACAGAACCGTTAACCATTTTCTCTTGGAGTTTACATTTAATTTTCCTTCTCATTTTTAATTGATTTTATCACTTCATTTACAAAATAGCTTAAAATTTAAATGTGGAAGGTTCAGCACTGCTTTTTATGTTGCTTTCTTGGGGACTGATTTTAGGGCTTAATATATTCTGCTTTACCCTTTTACTTACAAGAACAGAGAATGTTAACGTTTCTCCTACAAATCGCAGAGCAGTAGGAAAAGACGAAGAAGAGGAAATAACTTGATTCCTATGCTTAGAATAGGGAAAGTTCCTTATCTTAACGCTCTTCCCCTTTTTCACTCTTTAAGAGGATTTGATCTTGTAGAAGGACACCCCGCTGAACTTGTAAAACTCCTAAGGGAAGGTAAAATAGAAGGCGGTATAGTTTCCTCTGTAGAGTATTTCTTTAACCCTGATCTGTATTACATACTTCCCAATGTATCCATATCCTCACGAGAGAAAGTTTGTTCTGTTCTTCTCCTTTCCGATAAACCCCTTAGGGAAATTCGCAAGATAAAAGTTACCGCAAGCTCACTAACTTCCAGATATCTGATTTCGTATATATTTAAAAAAATCTATTCCATTACTCCGCAGGAAGTTTCCTCCGGTGAAGAAGCTTTTTTAGCAATAGGAGATGAAGCTCTTAAGCTCAAGAAGAAGTATTCCTTTACTTACGATCTCGGAGAGGAATGGTTTAAACATACAAAACTACCCTTTGTTTTTGCTCTTTTTCTTATAAGAAAAGACACTCCAGAGGAGTGTGTTAGGGAACTCTACAAAAGACTACAAAAGTCTCTCAGAGATTTCTTTACAAACAGAAAGGTTTCTCCCTTTACTCAAGAATACGTAAAGAACTGTATAGACTACTCACTTAAAGGTATTCACTTTAAATCTTTAAAAAAGTTCTTTGCTTTCATGGAGGAGGAAACGGGAAAACCCGCTCCTTCCTCTATCGTTCTCTTTCCCCTCTGATGAACTCTTCAACCATCTTCTTTGCTTGCCAATCAGGATACTGAACAGGCGGGTGTTTCATTGTATAAGCACTTATTGAATACAGAGGTCCTCCTATACCTCTATCCCTTGCAAGCTTTGCACATCTTATAGCATCTATCATTGATCCCGCACTGTTGGGGGAATCTTCCACATCTAATTTAAGTTCCACATACATAGGAACATCTCCAAAGAGCTTGCCTTCAAGTCTTATATAAGCTATTTTGCGATCCTTTAACCAAGGAACCCAATCTGAGGGTCCTATGTGAACACTTTCCCAGCTCATACCGTTGGGAATCAAGGAAGTAACAGCTTCAGTTTTAGACACTTTTTTTGTTTTGAGTCTTTCTCTGGCAAGCATGTTTAGAAAATCTGTATTGCCGCCAAAGTTCAACTGATAGGTTCTTTCCACTTTAACCCCTCTGTCTAAAAAGAGCTGAGTCAAAGTTCTGTGAACTATTGTAGCTCCCACTTGGGATTTTATATCATCTCCTACAACAGGAATCCCTCTTTCCTCAAATTTCTTAGCCCATTTTGGATCAGATACTATAAAAGTAGGCATTGCGTTTATAAAAGAGACACCTGCTTCAAGACAAGCACGTGCGTAAAATCTCGCCGCTTCTTCGGATCCGACAGGAACGTAGTTTATAAGGACATCGGCTTCGGTCTCCCTTAAAACCCTTACAACGTCTTCAAGTTCGTCTTCCTTTTCCTGAGCAAGAACAAAGGTTCTGTCTTCCGGATAGTCCCTCATATGGGGGGCGAATCCGTCCAAAACCTTGCCCATTCTGACTTTTACTCCCATATAGGGGACATCGGGTTCAAAAACAGCAGTGCAATTTGGCGGTGCAAATATAGCTTCAGAAACGTCTTTGCCTACTTTTCTGGCATCTATGTCCCACGCTGCTACTATTTCCAAATCCCACGGTTTGTATCCCCCCACATCTTCGTGCATAAGCCCACTGCAATCCAATGTGCCTTTTTTCTTGTAATAGTAAATTCCCTGCACAAGAGAACTGGCACAATTTCCAACACCTGCTATAGCAACTCTGACTTTCCCACCCATTCTCTCCACCTCCTTTAAGGGTGTTTAAAGTCTTTTTATTGATGTCTCTTACCTTAAATTATATTAACACTAACCTTAAGTTACAAGCTCTTACTTTTAAAAAAGAACTCCTTCTTTTCCGGTTATACTCTTAAGGTCTGTGTGCTTTCCTATTATTTCAAGAAACTCTTCTTCACTAATGGTCTTTATCCCCAGCCTTTTAGCTTTGCTTAATTTTGTTCTACCAGGATCCTTTCCCACCACCAAGTAGGTAGTCTTTGAAGTTACACTGTTGGAGAAAATTCCACCCAGACTTTCCACTATCCCAGCCGCCTGCTCCCGAGAACAGCAGTTCAAGCTTCCTGTAAAGACAAAAACCATACCCTTTAAAGGTCCTTCCTTCTTTTCTTTCTTAAGGTTTACGCCCGCTTTTTCCAGTTTTTTTATAACCTCAAGATTCTCCTTTCTTAAGAAAAACTCCTTTATACTCTTCGCTACAGTAATACCTATGCCTTCTAACGAGATAAGCTCTTCTAACGAGATTTTCTCCAAATCCCATATACTCTTTATTTTCTCTACCAGTTTTTTGGCGGTTGTAAGTCCAACGTATCTTATACCAAGGCCGTATATAACCCTCTCTAAGCTCCTTTTTTTAGACTCTTGTATTGAGCTGTATAGATTAAAAGCTGCTTTTTCCGCAAATCCCGGCAGTTTAACAAGATCCGTAGGCTTTAAGTAGTAAAGATCCCCTACGTCTTTTACAAGATCTTTTTCGTATAAGGCTTTTGCAGTTGCTTCTCCTAATCCTCTTATATCCATTGCCTCTCTGCTTCCCCAGTGTATAAGCCTGAGTATAACTTGAGCGGGACAGGCTATATTTATACAGCGCCATGCCACTTCTGTGGGTAATTTTACAAGTTGTGATCCACAGGAAGGACAGTTTTCAGGGAACTTTATGGGCTTTTCTTCCCCTTTTCTTGCTTCTTTTACAACCTCAACAACATAGGGAATCACTTCCCCCGCTCTTTCAATAAGCAGGGTATCTCCTATTCTTATATCTTTTTCCTTTATAAAATCTTCGTTAAACAAAGATACAGAAGAAACTGTTACTCCACCTATTTGAACCGGTTCTAACTTGCCTACCGGTGTCACAGTTCCCACTCTACCCACTTGAAATACAACTCCTATGAGTTTCGTGGTTGCCTGCTTGGGTTTGAACTTAAAGGCTATAGCCCACCGCGGATGATGAGAAGTAAAGCCCAGCACCGTATAGTATTCCCTACGGTTTACCTTTACAACCATTCCGTCTATTTCGTAGGGATATCTTTCTCTCTTTTCCTCCCATTCCTTGCAGTAACTTATAACTTCTTCTATACCTTCACACAGTTTCATATCGGGAAAAGGAGTGCTGAAACCCAAAAGATGAAGCATTTTTATAGCTTCGTAATGAGTCGGAGGATACGCAGATTGCGGTTCCACGTAAGAAACTTGATACACTACAGCAGATAGTTTTCTCTTAGCAACTTCAGCAGGATTCTGGAGCCTAACAGAACCCGCCGCTGCATTTCTTGGATTGGCAAAGGGAGGCAATCCCTCTTCAAGTCTGTCTTCGTTCATTTTCTTGAATTCCTCTTTACTTATTAAAACTTCTCCCCTTATTTCTATCAGATCTATACCGTAACGGGAGAATTCTGCTCTTAAAGGGATAGTTCTTATAGTTCTGAGATTTGCAGTGATATCCTCTCCTGTTTCTCCATCGCCACGAGTTGCTCCTCTTATGAGTATATCTTTTTTGTAAACAAGTGCTATTCCTGCTCCATCATACTTAGGTTCCACACTATACTGAACCCTATTAAGTCCCGTTAGCTCTCTTACTCTCCTATCAAAATCTCTTAATTCCTCTTGGGTGTATGCGTTGTCAAGAGAAAGCATAGGAGCGTAGTGATTAACTGTTGCAAAAAAACCCGTTATCTCGCTGGCAACTCTTTGAGTAGGGGAATCAGGTGTTATTAGAGAAGGATACTTTTTTTCAAGATCTCTTAAGGTTCTGAAGAGCTGATCGTATTCATAGTCAGATATTACAGGAGAATTCTGAATGTAATACTTATAATCGTGGTAGCGTATAACTTTTCTTAAAAGATCCACATACTTCAGAGCAGAGTTGTAATCCGAGGTTTTAATACGCGGAATATCTTTAAGCAGTCTTCTTGTCAACTCAATAAGTTCTCTTTCTTTTTCCGCAGAATACATATTCAGTTAGTAGTATAATTCACAAAAAGAAGATGAAAATAGGCTTTATAGGCTTAGGGAAACTGGGCAGAGCTATTGCTGAAAGGTTGATTGAATCAGGAATTGAGTTGGTAGTTTGGAACAGAACAGTTGAAAAGGCAAAAGAATTAGGAATCCCTACAGTTAACTGTCCCGCTGAGCTTACTAAGGTTGTTGATAAGGTTTTCATTATAGTTTTTGATTCCCAAGCTTCCGAAGAAGTTTTATTCGGTAAAGGAGGACTAGTGGAAGGGGAAATAGAAGGAAAAACGATAGTAGATATGACAACCAACCATTTCTTATACGTTAAAACAGCGGAAAGGGAGCTTAAAAACCACGGTGCTTTTTACTTAGACGCTCCAGTGTTTGGCAGTGTTATTCCTGCGCGCAAGGGAGAACTCACAACGGTTATAGGCGGAAACAGACAGAAGTTTGAAGAAGTTCGTCCCATTTTTGAGAAATTCTGTAAAAAGATTTTTTACGTAAAAGAAGCTGGAAAAGCAACAAAGATAAAACTTCTTAACAACTTCGTCTTAGGAGGGATAATGGATATACTGGCAGAGTCAATTGCCATAGCGGTAAAAGCGGGAATAGAAAAGGATTTATTCATAGATGTGCTAAGTGCAGGTGCAGGTAATTCCTATATACTAAACGCTAAAAAGGAAAAAATTCTAAAGGAAGACTTTTCTCCGCACTTTTCGGTGAATCTCATCTACAAAGATCTCCATTATGCACAGGATCTTTTGAAAGAACTTGAACTTTTCTCCTTCACACTTTCAGCTGTGAAGGAAACATACGGGCTTGCCAAAAAAGAAGGATTAGGAGAAGAGGATTTTTCAGCAGTGTATAAACTCTTGAGTCTATAATTTTCCTTATGCTTTCAAAACGTGTGTCTCAGCTTGAAGCTTCTCCTACCTTAGTTATAACCGCTAAGGCAAAGGAATTAAAAAGTAAGGGAGTAGATGTAATAGGCTTCGGTGCGGGAGAACCGGATTTTGATACACCCGATTTTATAAAGGAAGCTTGTATAAAGGCTTTGCAAGATGGGAAAACTAAATACTCACCGCCTGCTGGAATTCCAGAACTAAGAGAAGCGGTTTCGGAAAAACTCAGAAGAGAAAACAAACTGAATTACGAACCTTCGGATATCGTAATCACTTGCGGAGCAAAAATGGCTCTTTTTCTGGTATTTTCCGTTCTTTTAAATCAAGGCGATGAGGTGCTTCTGCCCACACCTTACTGGGTTACTTATCCCGAACAGATCAAACTGTTAGAGGGTAAGCCTGTCAAAGTTCCCACAGGAAAAGATTTCGTCCTAACTGTGGATCTTTTAAAAGAATACACCACAGACAAGACAAAAGCGCTTGTGATAAACTCTCCTAACAATCCCACAGGGGTTGTTTATCCACCTGAAGTTTTAAAAGAAATAGCCACCTTTTGCTATGAAAAGGGGATTTTTATAATATCCGACGAATGTTATGAAGCCTTCGTTTATGAAAATGCGGAGTTTATAAGCACAGCGTCCTTTTCAGATTCTTTAAGAGAAATAACCTTCACTGTGAACGCCTTTTCCAAAACTTACTCTATGACAGGTTGGAGAATAGGCTACGTAGCCTGCCCACCCCCTTTTGTGAAAGCTATAGCCAGTCTAAACAGTCAAACCATATCCAACGCAACCACCTTTGCTCAATACGGCGCTCTTGAAGCTTTAAAGAATCCTTCAGCTTCCGAGTATGTAAATAAGATGAGATTGGAATTCCGTAAGAGAAGAGATAAAGCCTACGAACTTTTAAGATCAATACCTCACATAAGTTTAATCAAACCTCAAGGAGCTTTTTACCTGTTCCCCGATTTCTCCTACTACGCCCAAAAACTGGGAAACGATATCAAATTAGCTGAAGAACTCCTTGAAAGAGGAAAAGTTGCTTGCGTGCCGGGATCTGCCTTCGGAACAGAAGGATTTTTGAGAATATCTTACGCAATAGATACAGAGAGTTTAGAAGAAGGTATAATCAGAATAAGCAGAACCCTTGAAAACCTATCCTAATACCTTAAATATTTTTTATTGATGAAGGAGGTTAAAAAGATGTTGCGGATTTTGGTAGGTGTTCTTGCTCTCCTCATACTTTCCTGTGAAGGGAATAGAGAAACTTCCTATACTTCGGAACAAACTGAGGCAGTAGAAGGGAAGAATATAATTCCTCAGAAAAAATACGCTTTACTAATAGTGGAGAGCAAGAGCTGTATTTACTGTAAGCAACTAAACAAGGACATAGAAAGAGAAAAAGCCCTTAAAGAAGCTCTAAAAGATATAGACCTATTCCGTATCCTGTACGAAAGTAAAGCCCCGGTAAAAGCAAATTTCGGAGGGAAGTTAATAGAATTAAGTGAAAACGAGTTAGCTAAAAATCTAAATGCCTTATCTTTTCCTTATCTTATTTTTTACGATAAGCAGGGGAATATAATTCTTCAAATTCCGGGATACGTGTATCCTCAACAGCTTATATGTTTGATAGACTACGTCAAGACGGAAGCGTATAAGGAAGAGGACGTAAACACTTACGTAAAAAAGAGGAACTGTGCGTGAAAGTATTCCTTTTTGACCTTGATGGGACTCTTATAGATTCAGCTGAAGATATAGCTTTAATTCTCAGAACTACCTTGGAGAGAATAGGTAAGACTTATAAAATGCCCCAGAGTATAAAGAATTTCATAGGAGGCGGAGTAAAGGCTTTACTGGAAAGAGTTTTAAAAGAAGAGTTCAAAGAAGAATACGTAGAACTGTTTCGTAAATATTACAGGGAAAATCCTGTGATAAAAACTAAGCCTTATAAAGGTATTCCCGATGTTCTTTTTAACCTAAAGCAAGAAGGAAAGAAATTGGCTGTTATTACCAATAAACCAGAAGACATATCCCGCGAGATTTTGAAAAGACTAAATTTGTTGGAGTTCTTTGATTTTATTGCAGGAGGGGATACCTTCCCAGAAAAGAAACCTTCTCCCATGCCTCTGGTAAGATCCCTTCAAATCTTGGGAGAAAACGTAGAAGGAGCTATCATGATAGGTGACACTTCAGCAGATATCACTGCAGCTGTCTGTGCGGGGATAAAAACCGCTTTTGCAGAATGGGGTTATTCAGAAGATGTAAAAATAAAAGCAGATTTTTATTTGAAAAAACCGGAAGATATTTTAGGACTAATTTCCGGAGGAAATAAAGATGTATCTTGATTTTGAAAAAAAACTTGCAGAGTTAAAAGAAAAAATAGACAATCTCAAAGCCCTATATACTATGGGAAACAAGGAAGTTGAAAAGGATCTTAGGGAACTTCAAAAAGAATTCAAATACAGAGCAAAAAAACTTTACGCAAATCTTTCCGCTTGGGACAGAGTTCAGATAGCCAGACATCCCAAGAGACCGCATACCAGTGACTATATAAAGTATCTCTTCAAAAATTTTGTAGAGCTACACGGTGATAGGAGATACGCGGACGATAAAGCTATCATAAGTGGCTTTGCCTATTTTAAAGGAATTCCCGTTGCAGTAATAGGACATGAAAAAGGAAAAGGAACACAGGAAAAAATAGAGAGGAATTTCGGAATGCCTCACCCAGAAGGATACAGAAAAGCTATAAGGATTATGAAGCTGGCGGAAAAGTATAAAATGCCTGTAATAACCTTCATAGACACCCCTGGAGCGTATCCCGGTATTGGTGCAGAAGAAAGGGGACAATCAGAAGCTATAGCAGAAAGCATGCTTACTATGAGTAACCTTAAAACACCCATTGTGTCTGTAGTAATAGGAGAAGGAGGAAGCGGGGGCGCTCTTGCGTTGGGAATTGCAGACCGTGTTTGTATTATGGAAAACGCTTATTACTCGGTAATTTCACCGGAAGGTTGCGCTGCTATACTTTGGAAAGATCAAAACAGAGTAAAGGAAGCTTCAAAAGCCCTTAAGCTCACAGCCGAAGATCTCTACAGTATGGGAATTGTAGATTGTATAATACCCGAACCTTACAACGCAGCTCATTGGGATCACGAAAAAACAGCAAGATTGGTAGGCTATTTTATTAAAAAATGCATAGCTGAGTTATGTGCCAAAGATATAGAAACTCTTTTGAGTGAAAGATTTAAAAAGTTTAAAAATATGGGTGCCTATGTGGAAGAGTGATTTTTCTTACAAGAAGAACACAAGCCGTAAAAATTTATAGAATATCCTAACACTTCAAAATCCTCAGGTTTTTCCGATATCTGAGGCTCACCTTGGACGTGTATGTCTCTTATAATACCGCACTTTATACATACAATATGGTGATGATCTTCTGTATTAGCGTCGTATCTTGCAGAACTCCCCCAGTAACACACTTTGCGGACAAGACTTACTTGCTCTAAAGTTTCCACTGTTCTGTAAACAGTAGCTAAGGAAACGAAAGGATATCTCTTTCTTACCTCTTCGTAAATCTCTTCCACAGTAGGATGTGACTTGGAATTAAGAAGTATTTCGTAAACCGCTATGCGCTGGGGAGTTATTTTAAGACCTTCTTGCTTACACTTTTTTATAAAAAGATCCATCTTTTTCTCCATAAGTTCCATTTCAAACCTCCGGAAACTTTTAAAGACTTTAAATAATATAACAAATTAAAATTATTTATCAATAACTATTTTCATATAGTATATAATTGTAATCTTCCCGCTTTCTTATAAGACGGTAAGATCCTTTTTCTACAAGAACCTCAGCAGGTCTGGGTCTCATGTTATAGTGAGATGCCATTGAAAAACTGTAAGCACCAGCAGAAAGAACAGCAATGTATTCTCCTTTTTCCAAAAACTCTATTCTGCGATCTTGAGCGAGAAAATCTCCTGTTTCACATATAGGACCCACTATATCAGCTATAATGTAAGCTCTGTCTTTTTTTTCAACTGTAACTATGTGGTGATATGCTCCGTATATAGAAGGTCTTACAAGATCGTTCATTCCAGCATCAACAACTACAAAGTGTTTAATCCCTTTATCTTTAAGAAATAATACTTGAGCGATTAAAATACCTGCATTACCCACAACGGATCTACCCGGCTCAAGAATCAAGTGAGCTTCTACTTCTCCTAAAATAGGAAGAATCTCCTTTGCAAGATCAAAAGGCGAAGGTTCTACTTCCTCAGGCTTGTATTTTATTCCTAAGCCACCTCCTATGTCTATATAACGTATATTAAATCCTTCCTTCATAAGTTCCCTATAGAGATTTACAATTTTAAGAACAGCTTCCTTATAAGGAGCGATATCAAGAATCTGTGAACCTATATGGCAGTGAATTCCAACAACTTCAATATTTTTCAAAGAACGCGCTAATTTGTATTCTTCTTTTGCTTGACTGATATCAACTCCGAATTTGCTTTTTCTCAAACCCGTTGAAATATAAGGGTGCGTAAGAGGATTCACATCGGGGTTTACTCTGATGGCTATTCTTGCTTTTTTCCCCAGCCGATTAGCAATACTGTCCAGTATATAAAGTTCGTCACGAGACTCCACGTTGAACATAAGTATTTCCTTAGACACCGCAAGTTCAAGTTCACTGAGTGTCTTTCCCACACCTGCATAAACTATCTTTGAAGGATCTACTCCGGCCTTTAAAGCTACGACAAGTTCTCCTCCTGAGACTATATCTGCTCCAGCTCCTTCTTCACCGATAATCTTTACTATTTCGGGATTAAAGTTAGCCTTCACCGCATAACATATAAGAGCTTGTGGGAAAGCTTCTCTGTATGTTCTTATTCTATCCTTTATATAGGAAGCACTGTAAACGAAAAGAGGTGTTCCGAATTCCTCAGCTAACTTTTTTAAGGAAACTCCTTCTAAGTAAAGACTGTCGTTCTTTCTCTCAAGATAGGGATTGTATTCACTTAAGATTCCTTCCACGGTAAAGGAATATTGTAACCGAAAAAGGTAAACCTGTGCTTAACTTACACAACTCTTCCTATACTTTTCTATTCTCCACAAATTCTTTTTATCCGAAGGAGAAACCAAGCTTATAGCAATCCCTTCCTTACCTAACCTACCAGTTCTACCTATTCTATGGGTGTAGATCTTTGGATCTTCAGGAAGATGAAAGTTTATTATAAGGGACACTCCTTCCACATCTAATCCTCTGGAAGCTACGTCTGTCGCTATTAAGACTTTAATAGACCCTTCTCTGAAAAGCTTCATAACCTCTTCCCTGCGACGTTGGGGCATATCCCCGTGAAGCGCGGAAACGTTAAAACCTTTGTTTTTCATTTGAAAAGCAAGCTGTTTTGCATCTTTCCTCATTCTAACAAAAACTATTATTTTCCTATCTTTATTTTCTCTGAGGATTTTCTCCAATTCACTGTATTTATGTCTTTCAGAACGGATTTTAAGCACTATTTCGTTTATCCTGGGTTTCATCTCCTCGGACTCAGCGTTTACGTGGATATACTCCTTCTTTATAAAACGGGAAGCTATTTCCTCTATCTCCCGAGGAACTGTTGCGGAAACAAGAAAAGTTTGCCTGTTTGCAGGAATTTTTCTCAGTATCCACTCTATATCCTCTCTGAAACCCATATCTAACATTACATCTACTTCGTCCAAAATAAGATAACGTATATTATCCGTTTTAAGAGCTGATCTGTTTATAAGATCCTTTACTCTACCTGGCGTCCCCACTACTATATCTGGATTTCTGTATTCTAATAGCCTAAGATCTTTCCCTACGGAAGTTCCGCCGTAAAAAACCCATATCTTTAAGGAAGTATATCTTGCTATATCCTTCATGTGATCTCTTATTTGAAGAGCCAGCTCCCTTGTGGGAACTAAAATAAGTGCCATTTCTTCTCCTTTTATCCTCTCAACAACGGGTATGCCAAAAGCTCCTGTTTTACCCGTTCCAGTTCTGGCTTGTATCAGAAGATCCCTACCCTCAACGGCTAAAGGTATAGCGACTTCCTGAACAGGTGTGGGTTTTTCAAATCCTATCTCTTTTAAAGCTTTACGGACTTTCTCACTTAATTTGTCAAATGTAAATTTCATAAGTTCCTCCTTGCTTTTTTAATGTTTTGAATTTAACAAATACTTACTATTTTTCAATCCTATCCCTAAAGGACTTAAGCACAGGTTCAAAACCTATCTGTCGGAGCTACAGGTAGCAGGCTCTCAGATACTTGACAGAAAAAAACCCAAGGTTAAATTCTCATAGGTAATGCCCTCGGATATAGATGATCTCAGAAGAGATCTAGATATTGTAGAGGTGATATCAGAATATATAAACTTAGAAAGAGCCGGGAGTAATTACAAAGCACACTGTCCTTTTCACAACGACAGGACTCCGTCTTTTTACGTTTCCCCTTTAAGAAGGATTTTCAAGTGTTTTGGTTGCGGAATAGGAGGGGACGCTATCAGGTTTGTTTCTCTTTATGAGAATATTTCTTATAAAGAAGCTGCTATTAGACTTGCAGAAAGATACGGTTTTAAATTGAAAATTGAGGATAAATCTCCTCTTAAAGAGGAAACCCTTAATGCAATTTCAGCGGTAGCGGATTTTTATCATAGTAAATTAAAAGAACACGATACACCTATAGCTTATTTAAGAGACAGAAACATTGAAACTTTTACGGTTAAGAAGTTCGGTATAGGTTACTCTTCTTCTTCAGAAGAACTGGTAAATATGCTGAGAAAAACAAATATTCTGAAGGAGTATGAAAGAACAGGAAATCTTTTATCAGTAGGGGAAGGTAAATACAGGGATCTTTTCTTGGGAAGGCTCATAATACCAGTAAAAGATTACAAAGGAAGAACAGTAGGTTTCGGAGGGAGACTCTTAAAAGGAGAAGGACCTAAATACATTAACTCTCCCGAAAGCGATTTTTTTAAAAAAAGACAACTTCTCTTTGGGCTTTACGAAGCGTTACCTTATCTTAAAGATACTTCTTGTGCTGTTCTTGTAGAAGGATACTTTGATGTAATGGCTCTTCATCAAGAAGGATTTAAAAATGCAGTGGCTACTTTGGGAACATCTCTTACAGAAGATCACGTAAGGATACTGTCCAGATTTGTAAAGCAAATCTACATTATCTTTGACGCAGACGAAGCGGGTAGAAAAGCTCTTAGATTGGCTGTTCCTCATCTTTTAAAGGGAGATCTTGAAGTATATCCAGTGTTATTACCCGAAGGAACTGATCCTCATGAATTTTTAATAAAGGAAGGCAGGAAAGCTTTAAGAGATCTTATGGCTTCTTCACAAAACATCTTTGATCTGCTACTTATGAAAATTAGGGAAGATAAGGATACAGAGCAAAGTGTGAGAGACTTTCTTTACTTCGCTTCTTTTCTTAACGATGGTGTAAAGGTATTTTCGCTCTTGACAGAACTCAGCAGAATTACACGTATTCCCTTGGAAATTCTTTCGGAAAAGATTCACAGAAAGGAAAAACCTATATCCCAGGAGAGTGTAAAACTCAGTTTTACTGAGAGAATATTTCTAAAGGGATTGTTTGAACTCGGAGTTCATGTGAATTTGGATCAACTCAATCTCTCTCAAAAGGCTAGGTCTTACGCAGAGTGTATTCTAAAGGAAGAGTATTACGAAGTTCCGGAAGAAATCTTAAACATGAAAAGCGCAGATCTTCAAAGAGATTTCAAGTCCGCTCTTGAAGCTCTCAAGGTGGAGATACCAAAAGAGGAAATAGCGGTGACTGATAAAAGCTTAGCGGAAGCTGTCAGGATCAGGGTTAAAAATCATAAAGGAGGTATAAAAAGAGTAGCCCTTAAAAAGTGGAGGGGTTTCTCTTGAAGAGAAAGTGTAAACATCTTAGATTTAATAAATTTGATCAGGAGGTAGGAAATGGTTGACAGAGAAAACCTCAGGCATCTGATTGAAATAGGTAAAGAAAAAGGTTATGTTACCTACGATGAAGTCAACGAGTTGTTAGATGAGGACTTTATATCCTCCGACAGCTTTGAGGAAGTTATAGATACGCTTGCCAATTTTAACATTCAAGTAGTTGAAAGCGAGGAAGAATACGAAGAAAAGGAACATCTTGGAGAAATAGTTGTATCTGCTGAATCCTTCACTGTAATGGGGAGAGACGGGGATCCCGTGAAGCTCTATTTAAAAGAAATGGGGAAAATACCCTTGCTCACAAGAGAACAGGAAATCCGCTACGCACGTCAGATAGAAATAGGAAGGAAAATAATGAGAAGGGGACTTTTAAGAAGTTCCTTTCTTGTTGAAAAACTCCTTCAGGATTGGGGGAAGCTGTGTAACGGTAAACTCAGAGTAGGAGACATAATGGATTTGATAGAAGAAGATCCCAACAGTGAGTATTATGAAGAAAACTGTGAAAAACACGAGAAGTTTTTTATGGAAAAGGGGCTTGAATTGGCAGCTGCTTATAAAAAACTACTGGAAGCTAGAGAGGAGTATATCTTAAAGGGAACTGCTGAAAAGAAAAAAGAGTATCTGATCAGGCATGCTCAAATGAACCGCATAGTTCACCAGATGAAAATAAAGTATTCTAAATTTGAAAGAATAGCCGATGAGCTTCTAAAGCTTTATCAGAAGTATATAAGGAAGAAAAGAGATTTTGAGTCAAGAAAGAGAAAACTACAAGCCATACATCCGGATATAAATGAACTTATAAACGACTATATCAGCAGCAGAGAACTCCAAGAAAAGATAAAAGCAGCAGGCTATTCTTTTGACAGATTTAGCGCTCTTGTAAACGAATACATTTCCCTGCGTAGAGAGGTTGAAAAGCTCAGAAATGAAATAGGCATAATACCCGAAGAGATAAAAAGGGTAATGAGCATAATAGAACAGGGAAGGAGAAAAGTAGTAAAAGCAAAACAAGTAATGATCCAGTCCAACCTCAGACTTGTTGTTTCCATAGCAAAGAAATACGTCAACAGAGGACTTCACTTTCTTGATCTTATTCAAGAAGGAAACATAGGACTTATGAAGGCGGTGGATAAATACGATTACAGAAAAGGCTATAAGTTCTCCACCTATGCAACGTGGTGGATAAGGCAGGCGATAACAAGAGCCATAGCGGATCAAGCGAGAACTATTAGAATTCCTGTTCACATGATAGAAACCATTAACAGAATAATAAAAGCTTCTAAAAAACTCTTTCAGGAACTGGGCAGAGAACCTACACCTGAAGAAATAGCAAGGCATCTGGGAATGTCCACTGATAAAGTAAGAAAAGTTCTCAGATCCGCACAGGAGCCTATATCTCTTGAAACTCCCATAGGGGACGATGAAGATACATTTCTTAAAGACTTTATAGAAGACAAATCAATTCCCAATCCGGAAGAATACGTATCAAGAAAACTTCTGCGAGAACAGTTAGAAAAGGTGCTTGAAACTTTATCGGAAAAAGAGAAAGAAATACTTAGATACCGATACGGTCTCGTTGATGGCACAGAATACACCCTTGAACAAGTAGGAAAGATGTTCAACGTAACTAGGGAGAGAATAAGACAAATAGAATCAAAAGCCATAAGAAAACTAAGACATCCTTCAAGGGCAAAATATCTCAGGGATTTTGAAGTTTGAAATTTTAAAATGAGGTTAGGAGTAAATATAGATCACGTTGCTACCCTCAGACAAGCACGGAGAACTTTTGAACCCAATCCTGTATTTGCAGCTTTAATAGCCCAGCAGGTAGGTGCTGATCAGATAACCCTTCACCTGAGGGAAGATAGAAGACATATCCAGGACAGAGATCTTGAACTTATAAAAGAACTGGTAAGTATTCCCGTAAACCTTGAAATGGCTCCTACGGAAGAGATGAAAAGTATAGCTCTTAGAATAAAACCCCACAGAGTTACCCTTGTTCCTGAAAAGAGAGAAGAAATAACAACAGAAGGCGGACTTGATGCTGTATCTCTTAAAAGCTTTCTTTCCGAATACATCAAACCCTTTAAGGAATCAGGTATAGAAGTTTCTCTCTTTGTAGATCCGGAAATAAGTCAGGTAAAAGCTTCCGCCGATGTAGGAGCAGATGCGGTAGAACTGCATACAGGAGAATTCGCTAATCTGTGGAATGCCTTTAAATTTAAAGAAGCTCACAGAGAACTGGAAAGGCTTAAATCCGCTGCTAAGCTGGGAAGAGATTTGGGACTTAGAGTATACGCAGGGCATGGACTGACTTATCAGAATGTTAAGGAGATTCTTAAGCTCTATCCACTTGTAGAAGAACTTAACATAGGACACTCCATAATAGCCAATGCGGTTATATGGGGATTTGAAAGAGCGGTAAGGGAAATGGTAGAGATCCTGAAGAAAGCTAAAACAGAGGGGAGGTAATCATGGTTCAGAAAATAAGAAAAGCGGTTTTACCAGTTGCCGGTTGGGGAACACGCTTCTTGCCTGCCACTAAGGCTATGCCTAAGGAGATGTTTCCTATTATAGACAAGCCTGTAATTCAGTTCATAGTAGAAGAACTCCTGGAAGCAGGCATAGAAAACGTGATCTTTGTTACAGGAAGACATAAAAGACCTATAGAACATCATTTTGATATAAACAGAGATTTAGAAAATCACCTTCAGGAAGCTGGAAAAGAAGAAGCGTTAAACAGTATAAGGTATATTAGCCACATGATAAATCCCATATACGTTCGTCAAAAGGATCAGCTCGGTTTGGGACATGCTGTTTTAACTTCAGAACCCGTAGTAGGAGCTGAACCCTTTATAGTATCCTTAGGAGATATAGTTCTTGAAAAAGGCAGTAAAACTCTTTGTGACATGATAGATCTCTTTAATCGCTTAGGGAAAAGTGTTATAGCTTTATTTGAGGTAGAAAACAGGGAAGTGAGTAAATACGGTATAGTTAAAGTAAAAGAGATAGAAGAAGGGGTTTATATCGTAGAAGATTTAGTGGAAAAACCTTCCCCCGAAACAGCTCCTTCTAATCTCGCGATAGTGGGAAGATATATATTTACACCGCGAATTTTTGATAAACTTAAAGAGACCCAACCCGGAAAGGGGGGAGAGATTCAACTCACCGATGCCATGAGACTTCTTCTTGAAGAAGAAGTTTTATACGCTTACAGAATAGAAGGAAAGGTTTTTGATACAGGTAATCCCGTGGATTATCTTAAAACTATCTGTGAATTTGCTCTTAAAAGGGAAGATATAAGAGAAGAGCTCCTGCCTTATCTTCAAGAAACCATCAGTAGATATACCCAATTGATAGATAAACCCTAAAACCTTTAAGAAGCTTAGCATCTCCCGGAATAGGTCTTGCAATGTCCAACCTTATAAAACCAGCGGGTGTGCTAACTCCCAACGCAGTGCCCATATCGTATTTTAAATCTCTATAAGCTTTTTTGAAACTATTTTGAACAGATCCCATATCTGCATACAAACCAAGCCACAGTGGACCTTTAATCTGAAAGAGCATTTCTCCTCTACCGTAAAGGAAAATTCTTCCTCCCGAAGGAGAACCGATAGATTCAAAGTCGTATCCTCTCATATTCCTTAAACCGCCAAGAAAAAATCTATCAAATATAGGAGATTTCTTTCCCGTCCAACCAACCGCTATTCTAAAGTTGGTAGAAAGAGAAGGTGTAAGTTCCCTTAAGATAAAGTTGTTAAACTCTGTCCGGTAGTAAGATCTGTCTCCTTCAATCTTTGAAAACCTCATACTTGTATGGGTTATATTGCGGGGATTGACAGGATTGTCTCTTTTTTCTCTGAGCAAAAACAAACCGTAGCGACTGAGAGTGTATTTACCTTCTTCCACACCGTAAACTGTATTGTTTGCCTTAGAAAGGAACAAGCTTAAGGAAAAACTTCTCACGGGTCTATACCCTACTGATAAAAGAAATCCTTCGTTTTCAAGATCGTAGTTTTTGTGAAATTCCAACTTGCGGAAAAGAGAAGTATTTGCAAAGTATTTCCTTGAAAAAAGGAATCTATCTGAAAAACTCATCTCATAGGTTCTATAGAGTTCACTTTTGGAAGCTCTGAGTTTTCCTATAATACCTAT
>JALSHV010000004.1 GCA_026981975.1 Aquificaceae bacterium
CCGGTGCCCATAGCGGAGGGGAAACACCCGGTTCCATTCCGAACCCGGCAGTTAAGCCCTCCAGCGCCGATGATACTGTGCCGGACCGCGGCACGGGAAAGTAGGTCGGTGCCGGGGGTTTAAAATACAATGATTCTCCTAACTTTTTTTAGTTTTTTTACTGTTATTGTGTTTCCAAAACCTGATCCTTGTCATGAAATTAAAGCTTATAAGTTGGAAAGCAAAATTTTAAAGATAATTTTGGAAAGAAAAGAGGGACTGTGCCCTCAGGTTATAGTTAAAGATAGAATTGATATCAAAGAAGATGTGAAAACTATAGAAGAACTTCACATATACCTTAAAGATAAACTGTGGCGAATTGAACATCTTAGGAGGGATAAATAGTATCCGCCTTAACGTAATCCCTCAAAACTTCAGGAATTTCTATACTTCCGTCGGGACGTTGATAGTTTTCTAAAATAGCTGCCAGTGTTCTACCGACTGCCAAACCCGATCCATTAAGGGTATGAACAAATCTTATCTTTCCACTACTATCCCTGTATCTTGTGTTCATCCTTCTTGCTTGAAAATCTTCACAATTAGAGCAGGAGGAAACTTCTCTGTATTTTCCCTGAGAAGGGAACCAAACTTCTATATCGTAAGTTTTTGAAGCGGAAAAGCCGAGATCTCCCGCACACAGTTCAACCACTCTATAAGGGAGTTTTAGAAGTCTAAGAATCTCTTCCGCGTCTCTTACAAGTTTTTCCAACTCTTCATAAGAGTTTTCTGGAGATACTATTTTTACCAGTTCTACTTTGTTGAATTGATGTTGTCTTATTATGCCTCTTATATCTTTTCCGTGGGATCCTGCCTCGCGTCTGTAGCAGGGGGTGTATGCTGTAAGGTAAATTGGTAAATCTTCTTCTCTTAGAATTTCTCCCCTGAAAAGATTAGTCAGGGGAACTTCTGCAGTAGGAATCAAAAATAAATTATCCTTTTCACATTTGTAGAGATCTTCTTCAAACTTAGGAAGTTGCCCCGTGCCTTCAAGAATTTCTGGGCGAACCATATGAGGAGGTATTATTTCCTTATATCCCCTATTTATATGAAAGTCCAGCATAAAGTTTATAAGGGATCTTTCAAGAGTAGCTCCCGCACTTTTTAAAACAGTGAATCTACTTCCAGCTAAAGTCGCTCCTTTTTTAAAATCAAGAATCCCAAGCCTTTCACCTATTTCCCAGTGAGGTTTAACCTTAAAGTTTACTTTTTTTGGATCTCCCCATCTTCTTACTTCAACGTTATCTTCTTCCCCTTCTCCGGAAGGCACACTTTCGTGTGGTATGTTGGGAATATTTAACATTAAACTTCTAAATTCTTTCTGCAAGGTAAAAAGTTTTTTCTCTTCTTTTTCTATTTCTTCTTTCAATTTCCTTACTTCTTCTTCCAAAAGAGAAGTGTTTTTTCCTTCCCTCCTTAAAACCCCTATTTCTTTACTCTTTCTATTTCTTAGCGCTCTTAAGTTTTCTATCTGTGTTATTGTCTTTCTCCTTTCCTTATCAATGTATAGGATTTTATCAATAAGCTTAGCTAACTCTTTATCACGTTCAGCAAGTCTTCTTTTTAAGAATTCAGGTTTCTTTCTTATAAGTTCTATATCAAGCATGGTTTCACTTTACTGTATAGAACTGCTCTTCACTTTCCGCTATTCCTATGGATCCTTTACTCTTGTTTTTTGCATTGTAGAGAGCTTTGTCCACCCTTCTGATGACATCGTCCACTTCTCTGTCTTCTTCTTTTACCTCTGTCAGTCCTATTGTAGTTGAGAGTTTTACTACAAAGGGAACACTCTCTACACAGTCGTGAATTCTCTTAGCAACGTGGACTGCTTCCTCCTTTCGGGTTTTGGGTAAAAGGACTAAGAATTCATCTCCTCCATATCTGACTCCTAAATCTGCTTTTCTTAAATACAGTTTTATACACTGTCCTATTTTCTTAAGAGCTTCATCTCCAGAGAGATGTCCGAATTCATCGTTTATACGTTTAAGATCATCTATATCTAAGAACAGAACGGAAAAGACTTCTCCGTATCTTTTCCAAAGGTAGAAGAATTTTTCCAACAATCCTGTAAGGAAACTCCTGCTGTAAAGTCCCGTTAAGGGATCAAAAACACCGGATCTTATAACCGATAAATTGGTTATGTTTATCATAGACTCCCAGTAAATTCCCCCTACGGGGAGTTTACCGTAAGTTCTGAGATAAACTTCAAAGTCAAGGGTAACAGTATCTACATCTTCTTTACCTTCTGCTATAGGACAGTTTATATTGTATTCGGGACATGGTTTCTCTAAGTTGTAAAGAACCTTATAGCATTTTTTTCCTACAACGTCTCCCAGCATCATTTTGCCAGTGTCGTTAAGGGAAGTTACTATATAATTTCTGTTAATCAAAGCTATAGGAAGGAATTTCTCCAGATCTTCAACACCCATAACACCTCTTCCATAGGAAATCGGACAGTGATCAAAAGATTATAAACCATCAAGTTGAAAAATCAAAATTACTCTTCAAGTAGGAAGAGAAAGTCATTTTCTTTGAAATCTACCTTTACAATTGAATCTTCCTTTACTTCACCTTTTATGATCTTATCAGCAAGGGGAGTTTCTATGTATCTCTGAATTGTTCTCTTTAAAGGTCTAGCTCCGAAGGCAGGATCGTATCCACGAACCACCAGTTCTTTTTTTGCTTTTTCTGTAAGTTCTATACGTATATTTCTCTCCTCAAGTCTTTTATTTACAGCTTCTATAAGGAGGTTTACTATTTGAGAAAGCTCTTTAATTGTCAAAGGTTTAAACACTATGACTTCGTCAACTCTGTTGAGGAATTCCGGTCTGAAGAATACTTTAAGTTCTTCAAGAACTTTTTGTTTAGCTTTTTCAAACTCTCTTTCTACTACTTCTTCAGTTGCATCTACGGGGATATTAAGAAGATACTGACTTCCTATATTAGAAGTCATTATTATAACGGTATTTCTGAAATCCACGGTCCTACCGTGGGAATCTGTGAGTCTTCCGTCATCAAGAACCTGTAGGAATAAGTCAAACACCCGAGGATGAGCTTTTTCTATTTCGTCAAGGAGTATGACTGAATATGGTTTTCTTCTTACAGCTTCTGTCAGTTTACCTCCTTCTTCATATCCCACGTATCCCGGTGGAGCGCCTATGAGTTTAGCTACTGAGTGTTCTTCTTTGAATTCGGACATATCAAGTCTTACAAGAGCGTCCTCTTCTCCAAAAAGAAGCTCTGCAAGAGCTTTAGAAAGTTCTGTTTTTCCTACGCCTGTTGGTCCCAAAAAAAGAAAGCTTGCTATAGGACGTTTAGGATCTTTAAGTCCCGCTCTTGCCCTTCTTACAGCTTCTGCAACCGCTCTTACCGCGTGTTCTTGATTCACCACTCTTTTATGAAGTTCTTCTTCAAGCCTGAGAAGTTTTTCCATTTCTTCTTCTTTCAGACGTGTAACCGGTATTCCCGTCCATTCCGATACTACCTGAGCTACATCGTCCCATGTGACTACAAGTTCTGCGGATCTTTTAGCTTCAAGGTTCTTCAGTTCCTTTTCCAAATTCACTTTTTCTATCTTAAGCTGAGCTTCTTTTTCGTAATCCCCAACTTCGGCAGTTTTTACAATTTCTCTATCAAGTTCTTCTATCTTCTTTTTTATCTCCTGTATTCTGAAATCCGTGCTTCCTATTTTCTCCGCGAGTTCTTTCTTTTCCTTTTCAAGCTTCGCTTTTTGAACTTTAAGCTGAGCTTCCTTTTCGTAATTCCTTTCTAAGTTTGCTTTTACTATCTCTTCTTCAAGAGAACGTATTTTTCTGTCTATTTCTTGGATTTCGGGAGGAACTGCAACAGTGGAGAGTTTTTTTCGGGCAGAAGCCTGATCTAAAGCGTCTATTGCTTTGTCGGGAAGTTTTCTGAAAGTTACGTATCTCTTTGTCAGCTTTACAGAAGCTTCTATGGCTTCGTCGGAAATTTTTACCTTGTGATGTTGTTCAAGTTTGGATTTTAGTCCTTTAAGAATTTCAAGAGTTTCTTCTTCGGAAGGTTCTTCCACGTATATAGGTTGGAACCTTCTCTCAAGGGCTGGATCTTTTTCTATGTATTTTCTGTATTCGTCAACAGTTGTAGCTCCTATAACCCTTATCTCCCCACGCGCAAGAGCGGGTTTCATTATATTACCTGCATCAACAGCTCCTTCCGCCTTACCAGCTCCTACTATTGTATGGATTTCATCTATGAACAGAATTACATTTCCTTTTTCCTTTACCTCTTCAAGAAGACTTTTCATTCTTTCTTCAAATTCTCCTCTGTATTTAGAACCGGCTAAAAGAGAAGCCATATCCACCGCCCAAATTTCCTTTTCCTGAAGTTCTGGAGGGATTTCTCTGTTTACAATTCTTTGAGCTAATCCTTCCACTATAGCGGTTTTTCCAACACCCGGGTCACCTACTAAAACCGGATTATTCTTCGTCCTTCTGAGAAGAACTTCTATGAGCTGATTTATTTCCCTTTCCCTTCCAATAACAGGGTCCAATTTTCCTTCTTTTGCAAGATTTACAAGATTAACACCGAATCGTTCAAGGGGAGATTTTTCTTCCTCCCTCATTTCTTGTCCTACATCTCTCATATTTTTTTCACCTCCTAAGATTTGATCTATTAATCTACCTGCTAAAGTATTCTTGGCAGTAATAAGTTCAGCGGATATATGAGACGGTTGAACTTGAGTTTCTCCTTCACTTATAGCTCTATTCTGAGCGGATTCAAGAACCTTTGTGAGATATTTACTGTAATCCACAACCGTTTTTCTACCAAAAACTTTCTCTCCTATTTTGTCAATAATTCTGTCGGGAGATATTCCTATTTCCTTTACCTGCTGCACAAGAGGTGAGTTCTCCAAGGCTTTTCTTATAAGACCGTCTATTGAAAGCCTGTTTTCAACAAAGGCTTTTATATCATCTTCTTTAAAGACTGAACTTAAGCTCTTTTCTATACTCCTGAGTTGCTGTAGATATTTATCTTCAAGAGCTTCAAGGCGTCTAAGCTCTAAGGAAAGACTTTCGTATTCCCAATAATCTGCGTATCTTTTAGCAGTTTCTATTTCCTTTTTTATTCTACTCTTGGCTTCCCTTAAACGGTTGAGTTCAGTTTGCAAATCTCCTAAGCTTGATTTTATCTGCATAATTTGAGAACGTAAATTTATAAGTTGCTGAGCTTCTTGTTGAATTCCTTTTTCTATTTGACCTTTAAGGCTTTCTGTATATTCTCTAATTCTCTTTAAAAATTCGGAAGGTTCTACTCCTCTTTTTTCAAGAAATCTTGAAAGAGGAGATTTTTCATCACTCAAAAGGGCTATAAGCAAATGATCCGTATCCACTTTTGTATCCTTTTGTTGAAGGGCTATGGCTTTAGCCTTTTCCAAGTATTCAAGGGACTTAGAAGAAAACAAGTTTTCGCTTATCATTACTTACCTCCTCAATAGATCATATAATATTTCTTGAGTAAACTATTGTCAAGTTTTAAGGCTTTCCCTGTAAGCTTCTGTAACTTTTTTCCTTATGGCTTCAAGAAGTTCCTTAGAAAGGACTTCCACTACTTCGTGATTTTTTTCCCCTACATAAACTGTCGGCATAAGAACATAATAGCCACCGTATTTATTTCTCATAAGCCTAACAGCTTTTATGAGAATTTCCTCTCCCAGTTTTACATCTGCGTATCCTACAAGTCCTCCTTTTTTGTGGGGGATTTCAAAGGGATAAAACTTAACGACTTTAACTTCAGTCATGTGATATCAAAGTTAAAATATAACATAATGATATTCTTTAAGAAATCAGATATATACAGACGGGCGGAGAAAGGAGATAAAAGTGCTATTCTTGAGATATTAAAAAAAGGTGAAAGAAAAAAAGCAAAAAAACTTCTTGAAAAACACTTGGACAATCCGGATCTGAGAAAGGTTCTCTTTGATCTGTGTGTAGAAGATGAATACTACATGCAGGCTTTAGAGTTGTTATCTGAATACGGCAGTGATTTGGGAACTACACGGCAGCGGGCTGTTGTGTATGAAAAAACAGGTAATTACAAAGAAGCGGTTCAGGAATTACTCAAAATAGGTGATTTTGACAGCCTTTATAAGGCGGGATTGTTACTTGATTCCTTAGGAGAGAAGGAAAAAGCTCTTGAGATCTTAAAAAGAGCTTTGAACTTAGCATCTCCTACAGAGAAGGAAAATGTTGAGGAAGTCATTCACCGTATAAAACTTGATTTGGGATTAATAAAAGAAAGTAAAGAAAGTTTACTGGAGAAGTTCAGAAAAGGACTCAAGAAAACAAAAGAGAAAGTAGAATTCGGAGTAGTATTCAGAGGCAGGAAGATTGATGAAGAGCTCTTTGAGGAGATGGAAGAGCTTTTTGTTAAAGCTGATATGGGAGTTAAAACAGCAGTAAATTTGGTGGAAGATTTAAGGAAGCTTGCAATTAGGAAAAACTTGAAGACTTCGGAAGAGCTTAAGAAATTTACAAAAATAAAAGTAAAGGAGCTTCTCAGTGATTGTGAAGCTCAGTTGAAAGTAGGAGAGCGTAGCCCTTCTGTAATTGTATTTTTGGGAGTTAATGGCTCCGGAAAAACAACCACCATAGGAAAGCTCGCTTACCGATTTGTTAAAGAAGAAAAGAAAACACTTCTTATAGCTGCTGATACTTTCAGAGCGGCTGCTATAGAACAACTTGAAGTTTGGGCACGCAGGAGCGGAGCTGATATTGTTAAAAAATCTGAAGGGTCAGATCCTGCTGCCGTAGTTTATGAAGGGATAGAGAAAGCCTTAAAAGAAAACTACAGTATAGTTTTGGTTGATACAGCGGGAAGACTTCATACAAAAGAACCTCTAATAAAGGAATTGAGGAAGGTAAAAAAAGTAATTCAAAAGTTGATTCCGGAAGAACCTTCCGAGGTTCTTTTAGTCTTAGATGCCACCGTGGGACAGAATTCTATACAACAAGCAAAGGTTTTCAGAGAAGCTCTTGAGGTAACCGGAATAGTTATAACAAAGTTGGACGGATCCGCTAAAGGAGGATCCGTAGTTGCTATATGTAGGGAGTTGAAAATACCGGTAAAGCTTATAGGTGTAGGAGAAGGTGTAGAAGATCTTCAGTCCTTTAAAAAGGAGGAATACGTTGAAGCACTTTTTGATTAAAATAGTTTAAGAGATGCCGTCATATGATCCTCTCTCTTATATGTTTAATCTTCTGTGGTTTCTTTTCATATTCTTTCTAATTCTTAACCCATGGTTTCGTAAGATTTCTCTTCAAAGAGCTAGGGAATCCGCCATAAGGGTTATTGAAGAAAGGAGAAAAAGCCGTGTTATAACCATGATTCACAGACAAGAAGCTATGGGTTTTTTAGGGATACCTATTTTCAGATTTATAAATATAGAAGATTCTGAAAGGGTTTTAAGAGCTATAAGAATGACTCCACCGGACATGCCTATTGATTTCATAATCCATACACCGGGTGGACTTGCCCTCGCAGCTACTCAAATAGCGAACGCTCTTGCTAAACATCGTGCGCCGGTAAGGGTTATAGTTCCTCACTACGCTATGTCTGGAGGAACACTGATCGCCTTGGCTGCCGATGAGATAATAATGGACGAAAACGCTGTTTTAGGTCCTGTTGATCCCCAAATAGGACAAATGCCTGCAGCTTCTATACTGAAGGTTCTTGAGCAAAAGGATCTTAAGGACATAGATGATCAAACTCTAATACTTGCCGATGTTTCTAAAAAAGCTATAGAGCAGATGAAAAGTTATATAAAAAATCTTCTAATTTCCAAGGGAATGGAAGAACAAAAGGCTATGAGTATAGCGCAGGAACTCGCTGTAGGGAAATTCACTCATGATTATCCTCTTACAGTGGAATACCTTAAAAACTTAGGGTTGAACATAAAGACGGAAGTTCCTCAAGAAGTTTATTCTCTTATGGAACTTTACGAACAGCCTATGGGAACTCAACCTCCTTCTGTTCAGTATATACCTGTTCCTTATAGGCAGGCGGATCAGAGAAAAAACTCTAAGGTTTAGGAGTGGAAACTATAGAGAAAGCTTGTTTATAGCTCATATACAGCATAAGAACGCTGCCGAACAAACCTGTAAAAACCAGTGTATATAGGATAACTATTTGAAACAAAATAGCCTTTATAGGATCCGATCCCGCCATCAACATTCCCACTGCAACACCGGGTATGTGGACAAGTCCCGCTGCTTTCATGAAGTTTATTTTGGGAATTAAAGAAGTCTTTAAACTCTCCCTAAAGGATTCTTTTACAGCGGTTTTTAAAGTAGCTCCAAGAGCTACCTTGGCTTCAATTTCTTCCTTTCTGCTTTTAACCTCTCCTAAGAAACGATCAAAAGCCAGTGTTATGGAGTTCAGTGTATTCCCTATCACAAGTCCACCAAAAGGTATAAGCTGATGAGCTGTAGGCTGAAGCACGTGACTTAAGAGAAGGGGAATTATAGACGTAAAAGTAGCAACAGTTATGGATAAAAAGCTTGTAAGCAGAATATTTTTGAATCTTATTCTTTCGTATGCAATAAGAGCGGAGATAAAAGACATGAAAAGCAGAACCAAGAACATTTGGGGCAAGCTTTCAAGTTTTAACAAAAACTTCAGCAAATAGCCAAGCAGAACAAGTTGTAAAGCTGTTCTAAGGGAAGATATAAAGATTTCATAACTATTGTTCAAACCCTCTTTGTAGGCTAATATCATGGAGAGAAGTATAAGAACGTAGGAGAGAATAAAATTGTAATCTGCCATTAGGGTTTAATATTAAATCGGAGTTAGAAAATAAGCATCTTTAAAGATTTACTGTAAGATAATTTAAAGCGTGTTATGAATTGTTGGAAAGGAGTAATAGAACAGTATAGGACATTCCTACCGGTTACGGAGAAAACCCCTGTAATAACGCTTTTAGAAGGTAACACTCCCCTTTTGGAAGCGGAAAATCTCGCAAAGGCAATAGGATTTAGAGGGAAAATATACCTTAAATACGAAGGTTTAAACCCTACCGGTTCTTTCAAAGATAGAGGAATGACCTTAGCCATATCAAAAGCTGTAGAGAAGGGTAAGAAAGCGGTTATCTGTGCTTCTACTGGAAACACTTCTGCTTCCGCAGCTGCTTACGCTTCTAGAGCAGGCTTAAAGGCTTACGTTCTTCTACCTAAAGGGGCTGTTGCGATAGGAAAGCTCTCCCAAGCTATGATATACGGAGCTAAAATCTTAGCGATTAAGGGAACCTTTGACGATGCACTTTATATAGTGCGCAAGATAGGAGAGCTATTCCCGGTTGAGATCGTCAACTCTGTAAATCCTTACAGGATAGAGGGGCAGAAAACAGCTGCTTTTGAAATCTGTGATGTTCTCGGAGAAGCTCCTGATTATCACTTTATACCGGTAGGTAATGCGGGAAATATAACAGCTTACTGGAAAGGATACAAGGAATACAAAGATAAAAAGAAAATAGGAAAACTACCTAAGATGATGGGTTGGCAAGCTGAAGGAGCAGCACCTATAGTGAAAGGATATCCTATAAAAAACCCAAAAACAATAGCAACAGCTATCAGAATAGGCAATCCTTACAGTTGGAAAAACGCTCTCAAAGCTGTTCAGGAATCTGGGGGAAAAATAGACGCTGTCAGTGATGGAGAAATATTAAACGCTTATAAAACCGTAGCTGAGACAGAGGGAATATTCTGTGAACCCGCTTCCGCTGCCGGGGTGGCAGGATTGATAAAGCTTACAAGAGAAGGATTTTTCAAAGGAGGAGAAACTGTAGTATGCACCCTAACGGGTAACGGACTAAAAGATCCGGATACCGCTATAAAAGTTTGCGAAGAACCTATAACAGTTCCTCCGGAACTGGAGTCCGTTGCCAAGGAGCTAAACTTCTGATGAAGTGGATAGAAAAGGAAATTACAAAGGTGGGAAGACTTCTCTTTGAAGAACATCTTGTCAGTGCGCGTGCGGGTAATTTGAGTATTTCTTTTTGTGAACAACTTTACATAACGCGAACAGGTAGTAATTTAGGATCTCTTAGTGCTGAAGATATTATAAGATTACCTTTAAAGAGTAGAACTATACTTGACGACAGAGCCTCTGTTGAACTGGAAATTCACAGAGAAATTATTCTCAGAACAGGGAAAAAAGCGGTGGTTCACGCTCACCCACCTGCTACCGTGATGGTTTCTCTTGAAAGTAACACCTTAGAGCTTCCCGACTATGAAGGTAGCCTCCTACTGGGAAAAATACCTGTTATTGATCAGGAGAAAAGTATTTCTCTAAAAGAGAAGATAGCAGATATTCTCTCTGAAGGAAAAGTGGTAATCCTTCGGCGTCACGGAGTCTTCTCTGCTGATGACAGTCTCTACCAAGCCTACAGTCATATTTCTGTTTTAGAACATTCCTGCCAGTTTATTTTGGAAATCAATCGGAGGAGTGAGAAATGGAAGAAAAAGCGGAAATTTACAGGGGTTGTGTAATACCAAGGGATCTGTATTATAACATTGAAAACCAGATATGGTTTAAGGTAAACGAAGACGGCACAGTTACAGTAGGAGCAACAGATATAGGACAGGCAAGAGCAGGAAAAATTATAAACATAAGGATAAAGAAGATCGGAAAGCGAGTTGAAAAGGGAAAACCCTTAGCTTCTCTGGAAAGCGGTAAGTGGACGGGTCCCGTTCCTGCGGATGTGGAAGGGGAAATTGTTGACAGAAACGAGGAGCTGTTTGAAAATCCCGCCCTCATAAACGAAGATCCTTACGGTAAGGGGTGGATTGTAAAAATAAAACCTACAGACTTGAGAAGGGATCTTGCGGATCTAATTACGGGAGAAGAAGCTGTTAAAAAGCTGAAGGAATATATAGAAAGAGAAGGAGTGGATTGTAGTGAAGGAAAAGCTCAGATAAGTAAGAAGTTTTACAGTTAAATTTCAAGTTCGGAGTAAGCTTTTAGAGCTTCCGTTTGAGCTTTAAGAACTTCTTCTAAGGAAAAACCGTATTTATCCATAAGTGGATCAACAGCTTCAAACCTTTCCCTTTGAATTCCTTCAACAATAGAAAGAAGATCTCCTAAGAATCCTTCTTTTTTAAGCACAGCTCTTTTTATATCTTCTTCAAGAGAGAGTTCTTCTAAAACACACTCAATAGGAACACCAAGGAGTATATCAACTAAGGAAACCATACCTGTGATAAATGCCTTTTCCGCAGTTTCCTTATCTGGCGTATGTATAAGGGACAGTCTTTCCATAAAGAAACCTCTTATAGAAGCTTCTTCAAAAAGAGCGTTGTCAGATATATTTTCTTCCCCTAAGGAATACATTAGAATAAGAATCCATCGCAGTAAGTTTCTGTAACCTAGCATTAAAACCGCGTGCCTTATAGATCTAACAGGTTGTCGCAGTGAATAGTAGGCTGAATTTATTAACTGAAGTAGTTTTAGAGCTAAATCGGAAAATTTTTTAAAAACTCTTTCAACTTCGGCTATATCCGCTTCTCTTGAAATGAGATTGTAAAGTTTTATCAAAGCTGCATAATCCGGTTCTATTGTTTTAGAAGTAACAAGCTCTGGTTTCTGAAAGAAAAATCCCTGAAAGTAGTTAAAATCCATAGCAAGGCATGCCTTAAACACCTCATAGCTTTCCACTTTCTCCGCAATCAACTTAACAGGAAATTTCCGAACAAACTCAAGGGTTTTTTCAAGATCCTCTCTGTGGGGATACATCAAAATATCTATTTTCACAAAGTCAACTAAATCCATAAAAGGAATTATCTTTTCTGTAAAAACAAAGTCGTCCATAGACAGACTGTATCCTAAGGACTTTAACTTTTCTAAGGTTTTGAAAAAGCTACGGTTAAATACAGACGTTTCAAGAATCTCAAAACCTATACGTTCTGCAGGAAGAATTTCCACAATCTTGAGAATATTGGTTTCTTCATCTATGTTTATAAAACCTTTCTTATCCCTTATTATATTTTTCAGTCCGAAAGAATTTACAAGAGATTCTATAACCTTAGCGGTAGCCAGCCTTCCATCTTTAACATCGGCTCTACTCTTGAACCCTGAGCGAAAGAGAAGCTCGTAAGCGAATATCCTACCTTCTTTATCCAGTATAGGTTGGCGTGCAAGATATACCCTTATCATATACCTCCCTATTATAATTTTGGTATAATCTGCTGTTTTGAAAAGCTCTACGGAGGAGAAAACTGATGAAAAGAATTAAGTTGAAGTTGGAAAAAAGAATACCCGGGACTAAGGGGGAAACGAAAAGAAAAAGAAGAGAAGGATTCATTCCCGTGGAGATATACGGAAAGGGTGTTGAAAACCTGCACTGCTGGGTTAGATTAAAAGACTTTCTTTCTTTACCTCATGGGGAAACCTTTCTTATAGAAGCGGAAGTAAACGGTGAAAAGCGAGTTTGTATTTTGAAAGATGTGCAGTTCGGCTGGTTGGGAGACAATCCCCTTCACGTAGATCTTTACGATCTTTCCAATGTTACCGAGGTAGAAGTGGAAGTTCCAATAGAGTTTAGAGGAACACCCGTAGGTGTAGAAATGGGAGGGACTTTTGAAGTGCTTATTCATTCCTTTACCGTTAAGGCGAAACCTGCCGATCTTCCCGACAGGATAGTGGTAGACGTCAGCGGTATGGGACTCGGCTCCGCTCTGCATGTAAGGGATATAAAACCTCCACCGGGCTGTGTTATTTTAGACAATCCGGAAGAAACTGTTGCAGTTGTAGTTGAACCTGAATCCGAAGAAGAGGTGGGAGAAGAGGAAACTTCTACCGAATGATAAAACTGGTTTTAGGCCTTGGAAACCCCGGAGAGGAATACAAGGAAACTCGCCATAATATAGGTTTTACTATTTTAGATGAACTTGTTAGACGGTTGAAATTGAAGGAAAAACGGCGGGAATGCCTTTCTCTTATATACAGAGCCAACATAGGAGGAAAAAAGTTACTCCTTGCGAAACCTCAAACTTATATGAACAACTCTGGTTATGCGGTGATAAATATTCTTGAAGAATACAGCTTAGAACCGAATGAAATACTTGTAGTGCATGACGATTTGGATTTACCCTTTGGCTATATGAGACTTCGCTTGGAAGGAAGTTCCGCTGGTCACAGAGGAGTAGAATCTATTATAAACAGTATAAAATCTCAGAACTTTCCACGCCTTAGGATAGGAATAGGAAGACCTGCAAAAGGAGAGGACGTAGCACGTTACGTGCTTTCTCCCTTTTCTCCCGAGGAAAAGAGCAAACTGGGTATTATCATTGACAAAGCTGTGAAATGTATTCTAAGGAGTGTGGAACTTTCTCCGGAAGTAGCTATGGAATTTTGTAATAGAAGGGATACTGTATAAAGGTTTTACCTCTTAAAGCACCTTTCAGCGTAGTGGGTGAGTTCAAGGAGAAGGGAAAGGGTTCTTTTAAGATCCTTTCTGTGAACCACATTGTCTATCATACCTTTTTCAAGGAGGAATTCCGCTCTTTGAAAGCCTTCGGGTAGTTTCTGTTTTATAGTCTGTTCTATGACTCTTGGACCGGCAAAACCTATAAGAGCCTTTGGTTCTGCAAGAATTATATCTCCTAAGAAAGCAAAGCTTGCTGCTACTCCCCCCGTTGTAGGATTTGAAAGCACTGTTATATAAGGTATTCCTTGTTGTTTAAGCATGTTTACACCGAAAGTTGTTTTAGCCATTTGCATAAGGGAAAGTATTCCTTCTTGCATTCTTGCACCCCCAGAACAGGTAACCGCTATCAGAGGACATTTTTCAAGAACAGCTTTTTCACAAGCTCTGAAAAATCTTTCGCCGACAACGGAACCCATACTTCCTCCTATGAATCCAAAGTCCATTGAGACCAGTATCACCTGTTTCCCTTCTACAAATCCCTTTACAACTATCAGAGCTTCACTTAATCCCGTTGTTTCTTTAGCTTTTTTCAATCTATCCCTATAGGATTTCGTATCTTTGAACTTTAAAGGATCAGTCGGCAGTATATTTTCGTAAAGCTTTTCCGCTCCCGTATCGTCCAAAAGGAAATCAACTCTTTCAGCAGCGGAAAGGGGAAAGTGGTAGTCACACTTAGGACAAACCCTGTAATTTCTTTTTAGATCAGGAACGTATAGAAGAGTTTTGCACTCAGAACACTTCGTCCATAGGTTTTCCTCCTCCTTTTTTTTCTTAAAAAGTTTGTCAAATATACCCATATTACTCCAGTGAAAAGAAGTATAAACTAAAAATATCTTATGCTTCAGGTAAGGGTAAAACCGGGTATTGAGGATCGCATAAGAGGGTTTTTCCCTTGGATTTACAGACCAGAAATAGCCTCTCTATCCCGCAAGCCTAAGAAAGGGGAACTTGTGGTAATAAGAGATTTCGGAGGTAGATTCTTAGGATACGGCTACATAAACCCTGAAGTTAGCATAGCTATAAGGATTCTTTCTTTTGACAAAAATCAGCCTATAACACCTGATCTTATAAAGAATAGGATTCAGGAAGCTTACAATTACAGAAAGCAACTTTATATAAACAGTAACGCTTTTAGACTTGTCCATTCCGAAGGAGACTTGCTCCCCGGACTTATAGTGGACGTTTACGATGAATACGCCGTTGTTGAGTTTACCACTTACGGTATGAATTTATTCCGAGAAACTGTTATATCTTCTCTTGTGGATATTTTAAAACCTAAGGGAATATACGAGAAAGCAAATCTGACAGCCTGTAAGATAGAAGGAGTGGAGGTTTCCGAAGGTGTTGTTTACGGGAAAGTGCCTGAAGAGATAGTTATCTGGGAACACGATATGTATTACTATATAAACATTCCTCACGGCCAGAAAACGGGATTTTTTCTAGATCAGAGAAATTCAAGGAGATTTGTAAGAAACTTAGTAGAACCCGGTAGCAGGTGTTTGGACGTTTTTTGTCATACAGGGGGTTTTGCTCTTAACATGAAGAAAATGGGAGCTAATGAAGTAATTGCGGTGGATCTTTCGGATTTAGCACTGGATATGGGAAGAAGAAATGAGCAACTTAACAACTTATCGGGTATAAAATGGGTAAACGCAAACGCTTTTGACTTCCTTAAAGAAATGGATCGTAAGGGAGAAAAGTTTGATGTGGTAGTTATAGATCCTCCTTCTTTTGCCAAGAACAGACATGCTCTTCCCAATGCTCTGAGGGGTTATAAAGAACTGTGCGTAAGAGGGTTGAAAATCACAAAGTCCGGGGGATACCTTGCTGTCTTTTCCTGTTCTTTTCACGTAACTGAACAGCATCTGTTTGAAGTGATGACACAAGCATCTTACGATGTAAAGCGTCAGGTAAGGGTAATAGCAAAAACTTTTCAGGATAAAGATCACCCTTGGATACTCCAAATGCCTAATACTCTGTATTTAAAAGGAATCTGGGTTGAAGTTATTTAAGAAGTGCTTATGAGATATTAAGCAAATCTGTTTTTCTGTCCGATTTTATAAGGATATTCTTTTACTATCAGTGGAGGATAAAAATGAGTATAGGTGGAAGTTTTTATGAAGAAAAGAATTACAGCACTTGCTACATGTGTGCCTGTAGATGCGGAATAGAAGTTTATAAAAGAAACGGGAAAGTAGTCTACATAAAGGGAAACGAAGAACATCCCCTTAACAGAGGAGTTCTGTGTGCGAAGGGATCTGCTGGTATTATGAAGGAGTATTCCCCGGCACGTTTGAGAAAACCTCTGTTAAGAGTAGGACCAAGAGGCTCAGGACAGTTTAAGGAAATAGAGTGGGAAGAAGCTTTAAATATTGCTGTAGAGTGGATAGATTCTGCGCGCAGGAAAAACCCTGCAAAGGTAGCTTTTTTTACCGGTAGAGATCAAATGCAAGCTATTAACGGTTGGTTCGCTCAGCAGATCGGCACTATAAACTGGGCAGCTCACGGCGGATTTTGTTCTGTTAATGTAGCAGCTGCGGGATTAATGTCCACCGGTTACTCTTTTTGGGAATTCGGAGATCCGGATTTTGAAAACACAAGGTATTTGATGATGATAGGTGTAGCTGAAGATCATGCTTCAAATCCCTTTAAATTGGGAATTCAGGAGCTTAAAAGAAAAGGAGGTAAATTGGTTTTTGTAAACCCTGTCAGATGGTCCTACGGTGCTATTGCTGATGAGTGGATACCCATAAAGCCGGGAACGGACGGTGCATTTGTCTTGAGCCTTGCTTACGTTCTTTTCAAATACAATCTGATAGACTGGGAGTTTTTAAAGGAAAGAACCAATGCAACGTGGCTTGTAATCAACAAAAGAGGGACGTCGGAAGACGGACTTTTCTACAGAGACGCAGAAGGAAATCCGCTCGTTTACGATAAGGTATCACGTTCCTTCAAACCTGCGAAGTTAATTGTTCCGGAAGGATTAAATCCTGCTTTTACAGGTGAATTTGAAACTCCTGAAGGTTTTAAAGTAAGACCAGCTTTTGATATTTTTGCAGAAAGACTTATCCAGGATTATGAACCTACAAAAGTTGAAAAGATAACCGGGATTCCGGCTAAGGATATAGAGAGAATAGCTAAGGAGATAGGGACAATAGCCTTTTTCAATCCCGTAGAGCTTCCCTTAGAGTGGACAGATGTATGGGGTAGAAAACATAAGACAATAAGAGGAAGGCCTGTCTCATTCCATATAATGAGAGGAGTTGCCTCTCATACTAACGGTTTTCAAACAGCAAGAGCTGTATTCCTTCTTGAGATGCTTTTGGGTTGCATAGACACACCCGGCGGACATTTGGCAAAACCCCCGTATCCTAAGCATATAGAAGATTTTCCTAAGCCGATTAAGATAAGATCCCTTAAAGATCTTAAGTATGATAAACCCCTGCATGGATCTTTACTTGGAATTCCTCAAAATCCAGACGATCTTTTAGTAGATAAAGAGGGTAATCCTTTAAGAATAGATAAAGCTTACAGTTGGGAGTTTCCCATAGCGGTTCACGGGTGTATACACAATGTAATTCCATGCGCCTATAAGAAGGATCCTTATCCGATAGAAGTTTTGATCATATACATGGCTAATATGGCTTGGAATTCCTCTCAGGATATTCCTTACATAATAAAAGCTCTCACAGCCAAGGATTCAGCGGGAAATTATCTAATACCAAAGATAATAACTGTAGACGCCTTTTACAGTGAACAGGTAGCTTATTCAGACCTTGTTTTACCTGACGCTACTTATTTAGAACAGTGGTTTGCTTTGTCTCTCTTAGATAGACCTCCTTCTGTAGCGGACGGTCCGGTAGATGCTCTACGTCAACCAGTAGTAGAACCTCCTGAAGGTTTTGACGTAAAACCGTGGGGAGATGTAATGATTGAATTAGGAACTCGTCTCAATCTACCCGGTTTTATTAAAGAAGACGGTTCAAGAAAATACAGAGACTTTAAAGATTTCCTTGTAAATTGGCAACCTAAGCCCGGTGTGGGTGTATTAGCAGGTTGGAGAGGTGAAAAGGGAGACAAACATTTTATTGGAGAACCTAATCCAGATCAGCTGAATATGTATGTAAAAAACAGAGGATTCTTTTACTACAGACTCCCAGAACACATGAGGTATAACCGTCACATAAATCGGGATTACTTAGAATGGGCTAAAGCGGTTGGCTTTGTAAAGAGAACAGATCCGATTATTATGAATTTCTATCTTGAATCCCTTCAGACTTTCCGCTTAGCAGGATTGGGACTGTGGAAGGGTGAGAATCAACCCCCTGAAGATCCCCTGATAAGGGACAGACTTGTGAAGTATATGGATCCTTTACCTTTCTGGTATCCACCCTTTGAAGAAGACATTAGCGGAGATCAATATCCATTCTACGCTTTTACAGTTCGTCCTCAATGGATGTATCACTCATGGGATTCACAAAACGCATGGCTGAGGCAAATATCTACAAGGAATTATCTCTATATGAATCCTAATACTGCTGAAAAACTCGGAATAAAACATCTTGATTGGGTATGGGTTGAATCAAGAATAGGAAGGATTAAATGTCAAGTTTTCCTAACACAGGCAACAGAACCTTCTTGCGTCTGGACTTGGAATGCCATAGGAAAGATGTCGGGAACATGGGGACTGGAAGAGACAGCTCAGGAAAGCCAACTTGGATTTTTACTAAACCATATTATTCCGTATAACTTCAGAACAGGCAGTAGGGAGTTTTTCTACTGTGATCCCGTAACGGGACATTTTGCATGGTTTGATCTAAAAGTTAAAATTTACAAAGCGGAAGATCAAAAAGCATCAGCAGAACCGCGTTACAGTGTGAAACCCTTGCCCCACATAGAAAAACGTAGAGGAAAAATTCTCAGGTATAAACCTTAAGGAGGTTAAGAATGGCTCAGTATGCTCTTGTAATAGATCTAAACGTTTGTGTAGGTTGCCATGCCTGTGCAGTTAACTGTAAGGAATGGAATACCCAAGGACAGTTCGGTCCTCTTTCCGACTACGATCCTTACGGCGAAACCCCTTCCGGTGTGTGGTATAACAGGGTTTTCACTTTTGAAGTGGGAGAGTTCCCCAATGTTGAAATATTCCACATTCCTAAGTCCTGTCTTCACTGTCAGGAAGCTCCTTGTGTTCCTGTGTGTCCAACGGGTGCAAGTTATAAAAGAGAAGAGGACGGTATAGTTTTAGTTAATTACAACGACTGTATAGGTTGTAAGCTTTGCTCTTGGAACTGTCCTTACGGTTGTAGAGAGTTTGATGAAATAGAGAAAGTTATGAAGAAATGCACCTTGTGCATAGACAGAATTTACGATGAGAGTCTTCCTCCTAGTCAGAGAAAACCCGCTTGTGTTCTTACCTGTCCTGCAAAAGCCAGATTCTTTGGAGACATAGAAGATCCTCAGAGTGAAGCTTATAAGGCAATAAAGGAAAGAGGCGGTTATGTTCTTTTTCCCTCAACAGGTGCTGTTCCCTCTAATCACTACTTACCCCGGACTGAAAAAGAATTAGATCTTTCGGATCTTGAGGAGAGAATTTTGAAACCTGATAGTCAGCTGTTTTTAGAAGTTTGGAAACGTATTAAAACTTCAAAGGAGGACTATTAATGCACCCCCCTTTATCTCTAATATTTTTTTTCGTGACGGGCGGAACATCTGTGGGACTTTTTACCCTTATTTATATGCTTGATATTCTAAGCTCTGATATATCTAAGGAAATTCTCTTTATGGGATCTTTTGTATCCCTGTGCCTTATAGCTGTCGGAGCTGTTGGAGCATCTTTTCACTTAGGACATAAGCTCAGGGCTTGGAAAGCTGTTCGTAGATTCAGAACCTCGTGGCTTTCAAGGGAAGCAATTTTCAGCGGAATTTACGGAGCTTTACTTCTTTTGTATACACTACTTTTACACAACAGTAAGAATTCTCTTTACATAGGTGCGTTAGTTTGCCTTTTTGGATTGCTGAGTGCCTTTTCCACCGCTATGATTTACGCTTCCAACCGCTTTGTTTTAGAATGGCATACTCCTGTTACTGTTCTTTATTTCCTTATTATGTATCTGATGTTAGGAGCAGGTGCTTTGAATTTTCTATTATCCGTATACAATCCCGCCTACGGCGGGATCTTTAAAATTTTACTAGTAGTATTAGTTCTTGCTTTCCTTTTGAGACTATACTTTAACATCAGACAACCCTATATTAAAAGACCTTCTCTTGCAGAAGCTCTGAATTTACCCTTTAATAAACCTGTAAGACTTGTGGATAAGGGAACAACTACCGAAAATTACTGCACAAAGGAATTCTTTTACAGAAAAGGTAAAGAAAGGCTTTCCGTTTTCTTACCCTTAGCTTATCTGCTGACTTTTTTTATTCCAACAGCCTTTAGCCTTTATTTCCTTTTAATGAAGGAAAATCAAATTCTCGTATCAGGTGTTGTCTTCTTTTCCATACTTTCAGGAAGTATTTTGGAAAGATGGTGCTTTTTTGTGGAGGGAAACCATGTTCAGAATCTCTTCTACGGTCTTTATCCCTCTGAGAAAAGTTAGAATTTTTTAAGAAAACTAAGCACAAATTCTCCGATAGGATTGCTGAATTTTTTATCACCTAAATGGTAAGCTGTCCATAGGTGAAGGCATCTCACTTTGAAAGGTTTACTGTGGAAATTTCTTATACCGCCTATTCCTATCGTCGGGTTGAGTAATACTCTCTTACATACCGTATCCCACTTACCTTCTCCTGTGTATATCTGGGGATACTTTTCTTTAAGGATTCTTATTCTTTCTTCAATTTCCAAGCGATGGAGGTTAATAAAAAAATCAAAAAGATTTTCATGCGTTGTTATTATTTCCGAAAATCTTTTTATCCAGCCTTCAGCTTCTAACTTTGAAATAAGACTTCTTACTTTTTTGTCTAATATCCAAAAACGAGTAGGTTCGGGTCTGTAAATGTCTTTTTCAAAGATTACTGGAGGGGTTTCCACAACCTTTATCATTATTTTAAATAAGTTTCAGATAACTTGAGTAACAGACTACGTCTTCTTATTCCCTTTTCCATACTGCTCCTTATCTCGTAAAGAGTTTTCAGTGTTTCTTCCAAATCAGAAGGAAGGGTTTTCTCTATTTTTTCCCTTAAACGGCGTGAAAGAGCTGGAACCTTACCCGAAGTGCTGATTCCTATAACAAGATCTCCTTTTACTATAAGTGAGGGAAAAATAAAACTGCAGTATTGCGGTGTATCTACTGTATTACACAGGATTCCCTTTTTACTACAAATGTTGAATATATCCCTTTGAAGGTTTAAATCCTCTACAGCCACTATAACTATATCTTTTCCTTTTAGATCTGAGCGTAGGAATTTTCTCCTTTTAAATCTTAATCCCTTTTCCTTTATCAGCCTTTTGAGTTCTTTTGTAATTTTAGGGGACACTACAGTTATGTTTCTTGTGAATTCAGTAAGACTTTTTACTTTTCTGGTGGCTACTTTCCCTCCTCCTACTACCAAAACATTCTTAGAAGAAAGATCCATAAAAATTGGAAACATGGGCATTTAAAAACCCTCCTTCCATAAGCCTTTTTTACCTTCTATGGCTTTTTTCTGAAGTTCTACAAAACGCTCAGCGTATTTTACATTAGGGGGGACAGTATAAACTGTAGCATAACCTTCTTGAATTAAAACTTCGTTTAGCATTCTACCGTCTGGGAGGTAAACGTAAGCTAAGAGTCTGCCGTATCTGTCGTGGAGTTGAACATCTGTTTCCAGATAAACAACCGTTCCCGGTGGGATTAACCTCTTTGTAAAAGCTGAAGCTTTCTTACCGAGCCTTATTATCTCTTCAACAGTGACACCGCTTCTCTGAGCATCTCTTAAAGCTTTTCTGTTCCTTCTGCTTTCGGGTGTGTCTATTCCTATGAGCCTTACCTTTATTCTTTCTCCATTTTCCAGCTTACACTGAAAGGTGTCTCCATCGTAAACTTTTATAACTCGGCAGGGAATTTTATCCTGAGAAGCTTCCTTCGCAGGCATTCCGCTCAAAGTTCTGAAGTGTTCTCCGATTAACTCGTAGAAAGTGTAAAGAACTAAGAACACCAGCAATAAGGATATCGTTTTCCAAGCGGGAGAGGTTTTCTTCCTTGCCATTAATCACAATTTTAAGTTAAACATGTTATTTTATTTCAAGTGAAGGGGAGGGTTATTTCACTGCTTACCGCAATTACCTTTGCCTTTTCGGTAGAAGCTACGGATACTCTTAAAAGACACCTACAAGAAGGAGAATTTGAGGAAATACTACTCCTTTTAAAGGAAAAGAGAGCTATAGGTAGTATTTCAAGAGAAGAGTTAATAATTCTGGCAAGAGCCAATTTGGGTTTGGGGCTTGTAGAAGAAGCAAAAGAAATAGTAGAAGAACTTTTAGAAAGTAATCCTTCGGATCAGGAAGCTCTTTTACTGAAAGCGGAAATACTGATTGAAGAAGGGTATTACAAAAAGGCTAAGAAAATTCTTAAAAAGCTTCCTCCTTCTCCAAGAAAAAATTACCTGCTGGGAGTTTTATATTTAAACGTAGGAAATACAAGTCTTGCAAAGTCAATGTTTGCGATGATTCCTGAAACTGCACAGGAGAAGAGGTTTTCAAGATCCCTGCTGAAAGTGTATCCCGAGTTTACAGGTTATCTCACCCTTAGCGCAGGTTACGATTCCAATCCAACAGTTACTCCCGAGTTTATAGCAGGTAAAGGAAGTGTTGCCTATAAAACAGAAGGAAACTTAACTTTTAACGGAGAAAAAGCGTTAATAAGAGGGCGGATTTCTTATACAGGATACAGAACCGTTGAAGATTTTAATACCTTGAGAAGCACCTTGGGAATAAGGTATTTGTTTGGAAAACTCTTTATTCCTGCTCTTGTTGATTATGTATCCCTCGGCGGAGACTTTTACAAATGGCAAGGAGATGCAGGATTTGGTTTATTTGTAGGAGAAACAGCTCTAAGTTTTAAAGCGGGCTATCAAAATTACTACGGTGTGCAAAGAGATGGACCAAGGTTCTCCGCAACAGCTTCATATCTCTTTACAACACCTACATGGTTTGTAAATTTATCAGTCAGCTTAGGATACGAAAACGTTAAAAGTGCTGACTGGAAGAATTATTTTCTCTATCCTTACTTTAAAACCGCCTACGAAAAGGGAAGATTTATAGCTGATTTCAAAGGGGGTTTAGCCTTTTACACTTTTGAAAACACCGGCGGAAGAAGGGATAACTTTCTGATTCTGTCACCTTCTTTAAAGGTGAAAATTTACAGGCTTATAAAGGGGGAGTTCTCCTTCAAATACAGTAGAAATTACTCCACCGTTGAGATTTACAGATATGAAAGAAGTGAGGTTTATGCAGGTGTGGGAGGTGTCTTTTAATGAGGATCTTATTAATTCTTTTGATTTCTGTAAGCTCAATTCTAAGTGTTGAAGTAGGGAAAGTAGAAGATTACAGAGGAAGAGTAGATCTTTTAAAGAAAGATCATCTTAAAGGTGTGTTGTTAAGCAAGTCAGGTATTTCTTTAGAAGTAGGGGATATTCTGCGCACAAAGAGAAACGGATACGCTCTTGTATCCTTTATAGACAGATCAAAAGTGGAACTCTTTGAATTTACAAGATTGAAAATTCTCGGCTACAGAGAAGTAAATCTTCAAAGAGGTATTGTAAAGTTTGAAGTAGAAAGTTTAAAAGATATAAAAGGCTTTAAAGTGAGAACTCCCCACGTTCTTATAGGAGTTAAGGGAACTGTCTTTTGGGTTTACGTATTTCCGGGCTTTACCCGTATTGTAGTGCAAGAAGGAGATGTGGAAAAAGTTTACAAATTCAGTATAAGGGAGAAGTCTTGGGAACAGGTAGGCATTCAACCTGAAGTTTTCATAAGAGAAGAACCCTTTTCCGAAAAGCCACCCTTTGAAGCATTTCTTGAGGTAAGACTACAATGAAACTGAAAACTCTTTTGCTTTTAACGTTTGTCGTTTACATAATAGGTTGTGAAAGATATACAGGTTCGGAGAATTCCTATATTGTAATATCTGTTCCCTTTAACAATCAGATGACAACCTTAGCTGTTGATCCAAGAACACAGTGTGTCAGTTTGAAATTGGTATCTGCGGACAAATCAATTACAAGAGAATTAGCTCTAAGTCCTTCTTCTCCCAAAGGTGTAATAAGCGGATTGAAATCTGGCAGTTATCACCTTGAAGTTTTACTTACAAATGGTGAGAAAAGGGGAAACAGATGCACAGGAGTGCCTGTTGACTACGCAAAGGTAAAAGCCAATATAACCGACGGACAAAACACACTTTCACTGGTGATGCCGCGTGGTAAGTGGACTTTTAACTCTCCTGTAAATTTGAATACAACCTTAACTCTTTCCAATGAAAGAGTAGACGGATTTTTTTTAGTTCCCGATCCGCACAGATCTAAAGCTGAAGGTTATGATTACTTTCAAGCGGTGTTTTTAGGAAACAATTTACCTCAAGACGTGTGTGTTAAAGGTAGTTTTTGCATTTCAAGAGTAGAAGTGAGTATTTTCTTTGAAGGTCCTGACAAAGTTACAACGAAAGTGGGAACAGAACTAACAGGCATGAATCAGGAATTCTTAGGGTGGGTGCCTCTTTCACCCGGAACAAAAGGACCGAGGTATTTCGGTATAATTTCAGCACCTCCGTGCGGTTACAAAAAACCTGAGACTCTTTTGAGCTGTTCTTACAATATATCGGAACCTTCTTTAAAGAACTTTATGAAAACAACAGTGGAAAAAGACGGATCTCTGAGAGGATATCTGTGGGAAATACACGTTGACTCAGAAAACACTACAAGGAACGTAATGTGTTACTCGGATCCTGACATGACTGATACCGTTCCCTGTCCTACAGAACTTATTTCGGATCCACAGAAATTTGAAATTTTATCCGTGAGTGCTAACGTTCCCTCCGTGGAAACTTCCCAAGCGCTTTTTAGAAACGTCACTCTTAACGTATTAAAGAAGTATAAGTTTAAAAATGCGGAGGGAACAGTTTACTGGGTTTTAGATGAAAGAAGGCTGGTCTTTGACGTCGGAATTCACAGCTTTACCGCTTATCAAACCCCATTACAAAGTAATTTAGTAGAATCCAATCTGTTCTACAGCACTCATACAAATTTGTTTGATATAAACGGTATATTTCCGGTATCTTACGATCTTTCCAAAGGTGCGAATTTAATTAGCAGAACATTTGATCCTACTGGCAGAGCGTTTTTAATTCCTCATGCTGTAGGTTTAAACTTTTACATGAAAACATACGCAGGCTTGTTTCCCAAGGACTTGATTTACTTTGATGGTTTTAACTTTTTCAGCGTTCCCGCTGATAATCCTTCAGCTGGAGTCTACCAGCTATCAACTTATACACCTACCAGTGTCTTCTGTAATCTTAAAGTAATCCCAGATCCTATGAAAGGCTTAGCTCATGTATTTATAAGAGAAGATAGTGCAGGGAACTGTTCTGCTAATGATATCACTTCAAGTCTTTTTTACTACATAAGATCGGATATGACCCCTTCGGATCAGCCTGTAGATATAACAAATATATTCCCTGCGCTTTCTATTACTGAAGGGGAAATTATGCTCCATCTCTCGGGGTTTTCTGTATCTCACTTCATAGGGTATGATTTCTCGGGGAATGTTTATGTATGTCCTTCAGATTTCTTGGCACCTTGCACAGTTCAAAACTACAGCACGGTTATGCTCTTGGGATATTTTACTAAAGCAGAATTGAGCTTTATTAATATTGACGGCGGTTTATGGTATTTTAACGGAACTGATCTTATAAACAGTTATATCCCTGTAGATTTGTGTGTTATAGGAGAAGATTATCTTTACTGTTTCCGCTCGGATACTAACACACAGAAAACAGAAGTGTTTAAATTTGATCATGAAACAAAATCTAAGAAAACTGTAGGAACTCTTAAGATTTATTTTGATCCTTCTATAAGTCCTGAAATACACATGACAAAAAACTACGTTCTTTTATTTGCATACGATACTTATAACAATAAATTACTCTACGAAGTTATTAACAAAAAAACAGCTTCTACTTTTGAACTTCAACTTCCAGTTGGTAAAAGCCCTTATATGGATATATCAAGCCCTTACGGCATATACGGAATGGATTTTGAGTCAGGAGATTTTTGCTACGTAACGGAACACACTGTTCCGAATTTGGTTTGTATAGAAAATTCTAAATTTGCAGGTTTACTCATATCCGAACACGGATTTTTAACGGTTCCCTTTAAAGCAGTTCCTTACTACGAAAATATCATAAAGATCTTTATTCAAGAGGAATGTTCAAAAGCGAATTTTGATATTCCCTGTGTAGGTGGTTCTCTTTACTCCTATGCTCCTGATATGACAGGGAAGAGATTGATTATGGATTTATCAGAAGATGAATACGTAGAAGAGGTAACAGGATTCGGTGATATCCTGTTGGTGCACACAAACACCCTTACAAGCGAAAGAAGGATATACGCTGTTAATATACTTAGCGGTTCTGTAAATCTAATAGATTTCGGCGGTATATACTCTGTAATAACTGTGCCTGGCATAAGGTGAAGGGAAAGATTTTCTTAGGCTTTGTAGTTTTTATTCTCCTTGTTGTAGTAAACGTAGCCTTTATACTGAATTTGAGGAATCTTCCTTACGTTAACTATTACATATTACTTCTTGCTATAAACATAGACTTACTTGCCCTAATTGTAATTATAGCTGTAATTCTGAGAAAGCTGATAAAGATATATCTCGGAACCCGCAGGAATATTCTCAGAAGAAAGCTTGCCAACATTCTTTTCTTTTCCCTTTTTCTTCCCCTTTTGATACTGAACGTGTTTTCTATTGTAGTGGTAATACAATCTACTAAAACCTACTTGAGTTCTAAAACACGTGCACTTTCCAGTTCAGCTGAGAGTGTTTACAGAAACTTATACAACTATGAAATTTCAAGAATTCGTATATACAGAGATGTAATCACCGCCCTCTTAGAGAGCGGTCTTTTTGAAGAAGTCAATAAACTCAAGGAAGTAGAAAGTATAACAAGAGTTGTAGAGTGTGAGTTTGAAGTTGCGGAAGGAGAAATGGTATACACACTGTGTATAAACACCGCAAACGGGAGTTATAGGGTAATTCTTAAAAAGGATCTCAGCCTTATAAGAGATGTTTCTTCCTTTGGTGAGCTTGCCCTTGATGTAAGAGCTTTTGTAAAGACAAGGGATATAATAACAGGGATTTTCATCTTTTTTATAGTCTTTATAGCATTGCTTACGGTATTAGCTACTCTGTGGTTGAGTATGCTGGTAGCAAGACATGTAAGTGAACCCATAGAGCGATTGTCCGATAGAGCTATGCGTATAGCTGAAGGCAACCTTGATATAGAAGTGGAAGAAGAAGTAACCGGTGATGAAATAGAAGAATTATCAAAAGCCTTCAGAAAGATGAAGGAAAACTTAAAGGAAATGTACAATAAATTAAAAAGGGAAAGAGATCTTTTGGAAAGACTTCTTGATGCTCTACCTGTCGGTATTCTTTACATAGACGAAAAAAACAGTTGTAGAACTAACAGAACTTTCAGAGAACTTTTCGGCAATGAAACAGATGTAAAGTCTGTCCTTCAACAAGCAAAAAACAGCAGAAACCTGCGTGTGGAACATCTAAAAGGATCAGAAGGAGATTTATATCTTATTGAAGATATCAGTTCTATAGTTCTTGCGGAGCGTTTTAAAACTTGGCAAGATGCTGTTAAGAGAATAGCTCACGAAATAAAGAATCCCCTTACTCCCATAAGACTTAATCTTGAAAGACTTGAAAGGTATTCAGAAAGAGGTGATTTGGAATCCCGTAAACTACAGGAACTTGTAAAGCTTATACTTAAAGAAATTGATCGTATAAGCGGGCTTATAAATCAGTTTAAACACCTTACACCTTCTCACTCACTGCGTTTTGAGACTTTTAAACTTTCTGACTTATTGGAGGATATTAAAAAACTGTATTCTTCAGCAGGAGTAAATATAGTTCTTAAGGGAGATAAAACTATAAGAGGAGATGTTTCTCTGCTTAAGGAAATGTTTTACAACCTTGTAAACAACAGTATTGAATGGGGTGCTAAAAGTATAACAGTTCATGTAAAGGGAAATAGAATTGAATACCAAGATGACGGAAAAGGAATAAAAGAAGAAGATCTTCAAAATGTATTCATGCCTTACTATACCAGCAACCCTCGCGGAATGGGTATAGGTATGGCTGTAGTTAAAAAGATAGTAGAAGATCACGGCTGGAGAATTAAAGCTCTTCCTTCACAAAAAGGTGCGCTTTTCGTTATAGAACTTGCTGAGCTACGCCACTAGACATTCTCGAAAAGTTACTAGGGAAAGGGTGGGTTTTTTCCTGCCATGGCTCAGGGAGTGTTTGAAAGAATGTGAAACTTAAAGAAACCGCTGGACTGGAAGAACTGCTGGATAGGTCTGTGGAAGAGAGAAAAACTCAACTTCAAAAAGCTTCCTAACAACTATCCGTTAGATATGGGAGCTTAATACTATTTCTATTCTAAAGTTTTTCACGATGTGAGTAGTTTGCACTCAAGCTGCTGAGAGGAAAAGTATGTCTTGCTTCAAAGATGGGGAAACAGTCTGGCGATTAGGATTCTTGCAGATATAGTTAGACTGCTGAATCTACATCGGGGTTCAGAGCTTATTATTGAGATGAGCAAAGAAGGAATAGTGATTAAGCCTGAAAGGAGTAGAGATCTGGATAAGCTGTTGGATAGAATAACTCCTGAGAATGTTCATAACGAGGTTGACTGGGGCGGAAGGGAGGGAAATGAAGTCTGGTAATTACGCACCAAAAATACAATGAGAAAACCTCTCTCGGTATATTTGTTCCGATAACCTCAAAAGCTAAAGGCTATCCCTTTGAGGTTCCTGTAAAAGGGAAAAGGATAAATAGTAAAATTGATGTCTATCAACACTTCAAAGGGAAGAATGGGTGAGGGTGAAGGATTATGAGGTATTGAAAAAAGAGCTTGAGACTGGGGCTAAAGCTGTCATGAAGAAGAAGCCCATAAGCATACGCCTGAGTGAGAAAGACCTGATGCTCTTGAAGAGAAAGGACATGCGTGTAAAGAAAGTTCTCACCTCTGGGGGAGAAGAGAAGGAGGTGTGGTTTGTTCACGTGAGGGAAGGAAAGTTCGGGAAAGAGAGGGAAGCTCTCATATACTTTTTCGGATTTGAGTGGAAAACTCTGTGGGAAAGATGGTTCTCTCAGCTAAAGCCCGATGATTACATCTTCACCTACACCATCAAATACCCGAAAAGCACTAAGACCTTAATCCTCAAACAGGATACAGTAAAGAGGTTTTTCCGGGAAGAGGTTAACGCTCACAGGAAAAATGGAACGGTTTATATTCCCTACTGGAAGCTCCGTCCGTGAGGGCGGAGAGGTTCACCCCTATTTTTTGCTATTTCCCACATCGCTATAGCTCCTGCGGATCCTACATTTAAAGATCCCGTTTTTCCCTTCATGGGGATTGTAAGAATTTCATCGGAAAGTTTAATAAGACTCTCCGAAACTCCTTTGTCTTCGGATCCCAAAATCAAACAGCAGGGTGTAGCTATTTCTTTATCTCTTATATCTGTTCCTCCTTTTTCTACTGCAAAAATCCAGCCACCCATACGGCTGAATTCCCTAAGCCACTGGTAAAGTCCAGAAACCTTTGCTATCCTAAGGTGAAAAACAGCTCCTGAAGAAGCTTTTATTACGGTTTGATTGATCGGTGCGGTTCTTTCTTTCGGTATAAGAGCTCCAACACCTCCTAAGACTTCACAGGTTCTTAAAAGATTTCCAACGTTTTGGGGATCAGTAATGTGATCTAATACTATGAAAAAACTGTTTTTGTTCAACGTTTCTGTAAAAATTTCTTCCGGACTGCAGTAAGAGATCGGACTTATAAGAGCTACCACTCCTTGAGTTTTCTTTGTTCCAGCAAGCTCTTCTACTTTTTTTCTTGATACTCTCTGAACTTTTATCCCTCTTTTGTTGGCAAGGTCTATAAGCTTTCGGTTGATCTTAGAGTCATGAGCTATATAAATCTTTTCTAACTCTACTCCTGCTCTGAGTGCTTCAAGTATAGGATTTTTACCCCAGATTGTAAACTTTCTTTTTTCCTTCAACTTTATTAACTACAACTCCCTTAGAATTCTCTTAAGAGCTTTTTCTAACATTTGCGGACTGGGAATAAAGTCGTGTCTGTCAAGCTCCATAGATTCTCTGAAGTATATTAAAGCTGGGAAATTTGAAATACCGAAGTCTGCCGCACAGGAGTTCTCCTTCACGTCAACGAAAAAAAAGTTTACCTTATCTTTGTATTTTTCCAAAAACGTTTCTAAGATTTGTCTTATTTTATCGTTAAGTGAATTATCCTTTTCTGTAAATAGAACAACAGCGGGTTTTGATGAATTCAAAACTCTACTGTAGAAATCTTTATCTGTCACAGGTGTAAGCTTTTTAAAAAAGTCTTCAGAAGTCAAGATCCAGATCCTCGTCGTCCAATTCTACGTTGAAGTTATTTACTATTCCCCTTACACTTAAGGCGGTGTTTTTCAGCTGTTCAAGGTATTTAAGAATGTCTTCGTATACATTCATCATAGTTCTCAATTTTGCATACTCTTCATGGGACAGTTTTCTGGTTTTTGCTATTTTCTTAAGAGCTATTTTAGCAAGTGTTGCTTTGCCGTATCTTTCCTGCCACTCAGCCCAGAATTCTGGAGCGTTCATAGGTTTTTTCACAAGGAAATATTCCAGTTGTGTCATTTCCTCAAAGAGGTGAAGATCCAAGGTATTGGTATTTTTCATCTTAATTTCCTCCATGATTTAATTATATACCTATAAGTTCCCTTAGTTTAGAAAAGGGATCTCTACTTTCCATAAGAGCTGTTCCTATAAGGAATGCATCTACACCTACTTTTAAAAGCTCTTCTATTTGATCTTTTGTTTTTATTCCGCTCTCTGCTACAACCAACTCCGCACCCATTTCTTTGAGTAAGGGTGGAATTTCAAAAAGGAGAGAAGTGTTTATTTGAAAGCTGTTCAAATCACGGCTGTTTACACCTACTATTTCAGCTCCGGCTTCAAGAGCTGTTTTAGCTTCTTGAGGGGAGAAGATTTCTACAAGTGGTGAAATCCCTATTTCTTTACTGAAATTTATTAACCTGCGGAGTCTATAAGGAGAAAGCATTCTGACTATGAGAAGAACCGCGTCTGCACCAAAGGCTTTTGCTTCCAGTATTTGAACTTCGTCAAAAATAAAGTCTTTTCTGAGTAAGGGAATGTTAACGGAAGATCTTACACTTTCAAGGTCTTTTAGAGAACCTTTAAAGTAGAAATTTTCCGTGAGGACAGAAATCGCGGCGGCTCCCCCTTTTTCATAGATTTTCGCTTGTTTTGATACGTTTACTTCCTTTATAACTCCCTTTGAAGGTGATGCTTTTTTAATCTCCGCTATTATCCTTATTCCGGGTTTTTCCAAGCTTTCTTTGAAGGAAGAAAAAATTTTCCTTTCAGATACTTTATTTTCAAGGAATTTAATATATTCTCTATCCTTCTTAAGTTCCTTTTTTTTAAGTTCCGCTACTTTCTCCAGAAACGTCTCCACCGTCCAGCTCTCTGTCTATATATTTAACTATAGATCCAAAATTTACGTTCTCCCATGTTGTTTTACTTAAAACTTGTCTTAAGTTCCTGATTCCCTCTTTTAAATGCCGTGATGTCAAACCGTGATGCAGAGAAAGTTTGGCTTCCATATAAGCTCCTAAATTATCACAGGCTTTTACAAGAGTTCCGTCAACAGGATCGTATTCGTTTTTGTTTTCTTTTTCACTTATAAATTCAAGTTTTTTAACTTTATTCCCTTTCCTTATTCTATTGGAGAACTCATCAACTTCTTTGTTTTCTGTAAATCCTAACATGTAAGAAAACTCTTCCTTTAAAAAGTCGGGTAGCAGTGGAAGAATTGTTTTTTCCACTTGCTCTCTTTCATAGGCTTTGAGAATCTCTCTTATGTTTGTTTCCCTTTTTATGGGAGCAACTATATCTCTTGTAGTAACTTCAGGCAGGTCGTGAAATAAACCAGTGAAGAAGTTAAGAAGTTTCCTTCTTTCACACGCTCCGATTGAAAAAGAAAGCAGGTAAGAAAGACTCGCCACTATAAACATGTGTCCTAAAACTGTTGTTAACGGGATTCTGGGAGACTGAATCCATCTTTTTTGAAATCTGAGCTGTCCTACCAAATCTATAAAATTGAAAGTTTTTTTCCTAAGGTATATGCGTTCAACACCTGCCAAATCAAAAAAGTCTTCTATAGCATCTTCTATTTCCTCTTTAACTCTTTCTATACCGTAGAATCTTAGTCCAGAAGAGTATATCATTTGAAACTCCCAGTAGGTAGCGAGAAAATGGGAAGCTTTAACTATTCTTTTTGCCATTAATTTACCTTTATCAGTTTCTTTTTGTGTAAAGTAGTCTTTAAAATCTTCAAAGAGCTGAAGACTGAAATCCCTTAAGGTTTCACCCACTTCCCTGAAAACGAATCCGTTTATCTCTTTTGACTTTTCTTTTATCAACCTATGGAAAACTTGAGGTTTTATATCCGTTAAAACAGCTCTTTGAAGAGCTTCAAATATAAGCCCTTTTATCAGATAATCCCAATCAACGGTTTCTCCTTTTAAATTCTCCTCAAACTTTCCCACTACATAGGCTATTGCAGATTTATGAGCTTGCTTGTCCAGTTCTGTAATGTGAAAGGGTTTAGGGTGATCGTTCCATCTCTCTATATAGGAAAGTTCGTAAAGTTTACATATAAGACCCGCAAGTCCTTTTTCCATCGGTAGAATTCTATCAGAAATGGGTGTATCCTTTCGGTTCTGTCTTGTGTCCGTTTACGTAAACTCCATAACCTTTTTTCACGACTCCTATCTTTACACCTGTAGGTGGTGTCCGACTACAGGTAAACAGAAGTCTGTAATCTTCACCGCCGAAAAGAGCGTATTCAACGGGATCTTTTCCGTATTTGGCACAAAACTTCTTAAGCTCCTCGGAAATAGGAAGCATTTTAATGTCTATGTCTATCCTAACATTACTGCTCTTTGCAATATGAAAAGCGTCTGCTACCAGCCCATCACTTATATCCGTAGAAGCTCCCGCATTTGAGCTTAAAAAATCAGCAAGACTTAAGGGTATCTCCGGTCTTAAATGCCTTTCTATAAGTATCCTTTCAAAGTCTTCATAGTTTTCCTTTTTCATGGTTATAAGTTCAAATCCCGCTTTTGAATCTCCAAGTGTTCCCGAGACAAAAAGACTTTCTCCAGCAACCGCACCGTATCTACCTACCGCTTTCGGACTTTGTCCTACGAGAAACGTGTTAATGGCTATTTTTTCTCCACGTGAGATGTTTCCCCCTACAACTCTGCAGTTGTAAAAGTCGCAGGCTTCTTTTATTCCCTTGTAAAGATCTTCTACAAAGGAAATCTCTAAATCTGGAAGAACAAGGGAAACGAGTAGCCATAGAGGTTTACCACCATTTCCCACCACATCGCTTACGTTTATCGCTACAGATTTCCACCCTAATGCTCTGGGAGGATAACCTCTTAAAAAATGCACATCTTCAATCAAAGAGTCTGTTGTTAAAAGAAGTTCTCTGCTGCAGAACTTTAAATGAGCGCAGTCATCTCCTATTTCTTCTTCTTTAAGAATTTCCTTAATTCTGTCTATTATGCCGAATTCTCCCAGATCAGAGATCTTCATAGGATAATAAACTATCACGAAAAGTAAATTAAGAAATTTTTTCAGATAGGTGTTATAATCAAGTGAAAAGCCTTAGGAGGTAATGCCATGGGTATAAAGTTAGAACCTAAGGATCACCTTAAACCCTCTTCCTTGGAAGGGATATCTGATCAGCAAATAGAACCTCATTTTGAAGCTCACTACAAGGGATATGTAGTCAAATACAATGAAATTCAAGAAAAACTCTCCGATAGCGATTTTTCAAACAGATCAAAAGCTAATCAGAATTACTCCGAATTCAGGGAGTTGAAAGTGGAAGAAACCTTTAACTATATGGGAATTGTTCTGCACGAACTTTACTTTGGACACTTAGGCAAAAGAGGAGAACCTTCCGAAGTTTTTAGAAAAAAAGTTGAAGAGGATTTCGGTAGTTGGGAAAGATGTATGGAAGATTTAAAAGCAACAGCAATTGCTTTCAGAGGTTGGGCTGTTTTAGGTCTTGATCTCTTTTCTGGAAAGCTTATGGTAAACGGTCTTGATTCTCATAATACCTATAACCTTCACGGTTTTATACCCCTTATAGTTATAGATACCTATGAACACGCTTACTACGTGGATTACAAGAATAAAAGACCTCCTTACATAGAAGCGGTTTTAAACAATATTAACTGGGAAGTTGTAAATTCTCGTTTTGAAAAGGCTCTCAAAGCCTGCGAAGCTATGAAGAATTTTATAGATTAAAATAAACGGGAGCTTTAAAGCTCCCGTCTGGCTATGAAAGAAACGAGAATTACAAAATACATTAAAAGTCTTGTGAGAAACCACAAGTATCTAACAACGGAAGACATTATGCTTATGTTAGAGAAATACTACAAGCTACCTGTAAATGTCCCTTCCGTTTATTACAAATACAAAAAGATAATAAAAGAGTGTAGGCAGGAAGTTTACAAAGAACGCAAAAGAAAGCGCAGGAGAGAATCTTAGTCTATTACATCGCTTTCGTATTCACTCCAACCCTTACTGTCCGATTTTCCACTCCACGGTTTTCTACCGTAGAAAGAAATCCCTTCATCGGATATGTTCAGAAAACTGGCATCTTTCATCAAAGCCTTTCTCAAATCCGCACCTTTGAAGTTTATGTTTTTCAGAATGGCTTTTGAGAAGTTTGCCCCTTTTAGGTATGCCTCTGAAAAGTCTATATTCTCAAGAATTCCTTTGAAAAAGGAAGCTTCTTCCCCTTGGGAACGGCTGAAATTGGAATCTATTAAAACAGATTCGGACAGATCACATACGCCTAAAAAAGCGTATTTGAAATTGCAACCCCTTATCCGTGTGCGCCTAAGATTTGCTCTTTGAAGGCTTGCTCTTTCAAAGTTTACCTGAAAAATCTCACAACCTTCAAAATCCGCTTCTCCTAAGAAAGCTTCTTCAAAGTTAACTCCTTTAAGGATAGATCCTTTAAAACTAACACAGGTAAGGGTTGTTCCTGTGAACACAGCTCCCCTCAGATCTAATCCACTGAGATCCGTATAAGACAAGTCCATATCGGAGAAATCAGCTCCTTCTCTTAAGATCCTTTCTATTTCAGCCCTGCTAAGCATAGTTCTTATGATAGCTTTTTAATTGAAAAAATTTCCTGATAAGTGTCACTAAAACTCGCGTCCTATTTTACCTATGAGATCGTATATCGGCAGTATAAGGCTTATCATTATAATTCCCATAAAAACACCCACCGTTATTATCATCACCGGCTCTATGATCTTCGCAATGTTCTGAGTGATGTGATCCAGCTTAGTGTAATAATGTTCTGAAAGGTAACCAAGCTGTTCGTCTAGTGCCCCTGTTTCTTCTCCTACTCCTACCATTCTTATCATTAGAGAAGGGAAAACTTGACTTTTTTTCATACCAGAGCTGACAGATCCTCCAGTTGAAACATGATCCCTTAGAAGTGCTATAGCCTTTTTAAAGACCCTGTTATTAAAAGATTTTTCCAGTATTTGAAGAGTATCGTAAAGTGAAATTCCTGCAGAAATCATCAACTTCATATACTCAGAGAAAAAAGCATAGTTAAAACTCAACAAAACCGTTCCAACAATCGGTATTTTAAGCAAGATTTTATCCGTTACATAGCGAAATTTCTCATTTTTTCTTCTCAGGATTAGGAAAGAAATAAACAGTAAAGTTAAGAGAAGAGTTATAAAGGGAAAGTAATTTCCTATAAAGTGTGAGACATTGAGAACTGCAACAGTAATAGCGGGAAGATCTACTCTTAGATTTGAAAAAAGTTCTGAGAGTCTTGGCATAACGTAAAGAAGCCAAAAAAGAAGAGCAATAGCTACTGTAACTAATGCAAAAGCGGGATAGATTAAAGCTTGGCGCACTTTACCTGTAAACTCTTCCATCCTACGGTAATGAGCTGATATATCACCGAATACCTTCTCCAATGTTCCCGTTTCTTCTCCGATTTTTATAAGATTCACAGCAATCGGACCGAGAACTTTTTCGTATCTTGCCATCGCGGAAGAAAGAGACATACCGGTTTGAATTCTGTAAGCTATATCTTGTAGCATGTCTCTTATAGCTGGATTATCAGATTCTTCCGCGAGATCCCACATACCTGTGCTTAACGGAACACCGGAGCGCACAATAAGCTGTAGATTTTCAAAAAGATCTATAAGATCCTTTCTCTTCACACTTCTGAAGAGGAAAAAACGCTGTATTTTTCCCAGAATATAAGGCATACGGGATACTGAAACCGGAGTTAAGTTAAGGAAATTCAAGAAAGATATAAGCTGAAAATCGTTATCCGCCTCAAGAGATCTAACTACTTCTTTACCACTACTATCAACTGCTTTTATCCGGTAATAAGGCATCAGCCTATAACCCTTTTTATCTCCTCGGGAGTGCTTACACCGTTAAGGATTTTCAACAAGCCGTCTTCTTTAAGGGTTCTCATTCCTTTCTCTTGAGCTTTTTGAAGTATTGCAAGAGGGGGAAGTCCTCTTACTATCATATCTCCTATTTCCTCTTCTATTTTCAAAAGTTCAAGAACAGCGACTCTTCCCAAATAACCCGATCCTTTACAGTGTTCACAGCCTTTTCCCCTTGCTAATATGATTTCCTCTTTATCGGTGTATTTGTCTAATATTTCTTTTGAAAATCCGAAAGTTTCAAGTTCTTGCTTGGTTGTCTTATAGTGTTCCTTACAGAAAGGACATATCTTCCTTACAAGACGCTGAGCTGAAATTGCCAGAACGCCGGAGGCTATCATATACTCTTTGACTTTTAAGTCTATTAATCTCGGTATGGTGCTAACAGCATCGTTTGTATGAACAGTGGAGAGAACAAGGTGTCCCGTTATAGCGGCTCTTACTGCCATTTCGGCGGTTTCTTCATCTCTTATTTCTCCTACCAGTATTACATCAGGATCTTGTCTTAAAAAGTGTCTTATAGCTGTCGCAAAACTGTAGCCGGCTTTTTCGTTAACTTGAGTTTGTTTTATAAAAGGGAACTTGTATTCTATAGGATCTTCTACCGTTAAAATGTTTTTCCTAAGGGCGTTTATCTTGCGTAGAGCGGCGTATAAAGTTGTTGTTTTTCCAGAGCCAGTGGGTCCTGTTACCAAAATCATTCCGTAGGGTTTTGAAACAATTTCCTCAAAATCTTTAAGAGTGTCTTCTTCAAATCCTAAGTTTCTGAGGTTAAAAAGGGAGAGATTCTTGGGTAATAATCTCATAACCACATTTTCACCGTAAGCTGTTGGAGCGGTTGAGGTTCTTATATCGTAAGTTTCACGTATGAAAGAGTAAGAAAATCCTCCATCTTGAGGAAGTCTCTGTTCGGAAATATCCATTCCACTGAGAATTTTCACTCTTGACACTACAGAAGGGTGAATCTGCTTAGGAAAAGTGTAGTAATGATGAAGAACACCGTCTATTCTGTAAAAAACATGTGAAGCGTTCATTTCCGGAGATATGTGAATGTCCGTGGCTCTGTCCATTATTCCTTGATTTAAGAAAAGCTCAACTAACAGCGGTGCATTGGATTCTCCTTTCTGAGCTTGCTTTATAGCTTCTTTTATCTGCTCTTCTACTGGTTTTGTGAGTTGTTCGTAGTGGATTTCTATACTGCGCAGTATTCCTTCTCTGTCTGAAACAAAAACTTCTACTTTCATACCAGTTTTCCTACTTATGAGATCTAAGATGTTTACGTTGAAAGGGTCCGAAACGGCTAATTTGAGGAAGTCCCCTTCTACTGCTAACGGCAGTATTTCAAACTGCCTTGCGGTATTTTTATCTATTAATTTAAGAGCTTCCGATGAAGGGGTGTATAAGCTGAGATCTACAAATTCTTTTCCTACTTGATAAGCAATAGCCTGTGCCAACTCTTGTGGAGAGACAAAAGAGAGTTCCACCAAGATGTCGCCTAAGCTTTCTCCACGTAGCTTTTGAATTTCAAGAGCTACTTGAAGCTGATCTTCAGAAAGGTATCCCAGTTCCTTGAGAAGTTCTCCCAGTCTTTTACGAGCCATAGTTACTTGAACTTGAAGTAAAGGGTATTTGTTCCCGTTGTCAAAATATAGTCATTTCTGGCTCTTATCCAACCGGTGTTGTATATCCCGTCATCGTATTTAAGATCTATGTCTCTTGCTATATCGGAAGGCACACCTTCAAAACCTATCCAGTGAAAAGGTAGTCCTTGAAGAGTTATATACCCCACCGCTACCGATCCGCCGAACACATTTGTGGGATTACTTCTTCCTGTTCCTCCTATAAGCTCTGATAATCTGAGATGCTGCCATACCTTACACTCTTCTGTGTTTGTTGTATCAGTGCAGTTAAAGTCCAAATCGTAAGGGTTAGCGCTTTCTATTCTACCATCTCCATCTCCGTTATTTGCTGGATCTAAATTCCATCTTAACGATACTCTGTTATCGTCACCGGGTAGCTTACCGTATCTGTCCTGATAAGAGTAAAAAGTCGCTACCAGTTCAAGATACATTCTGTGAGTTCTCTTTATTTGAGAATTCCTTATCAGCTCTTGCCCCTTTAGTATAAAACCTATAATGATACCTACTATGACCAGAACTATAGCAAGTTCTACAAGAGTAAATCCTCCCCTTTTTTTCATCTCTTGGAATCAAAGTAATACACAAGCGCCCTTGTTGTGCCGGCTGTGCAAGCAGCTGCGGTGGGAGATGCATTGTAAACCGCTTCCCATTGATCTGTATTGATAGTGTTGGGTGCGCTACTCACACATATCACTTGACCGTTCGCACCGTCAGCCGCACCGTCTATAGATGTATCAAAAGCTTCTATAAAAAGAAGCTCTTCCTGAGTAAAAGTGTTACAAGCGTTATCTTTACAAAGAACCATTATATTTTTACCGCTATCCGCACCGTTATCAGTTCCAAAGAAAACGTAAAAAGTATAAGAGCCTGCTGAAATGGTATTTCCTCCTGCGGGTGCTCCGCCCGCAGCACAGTCAAAATCTGTTCCGGGAGTTCCCACATAAGGAGGATTAGTAAAACCTGCGTTTACTATATCCTGGCATACATTACCGTCTCCTATCCTTCCATCTTTATCCGTATCTCCTGGAAGACTTCCCTTTCTGTCAAGGTAGATCCAAAGGGTGGTTTCCCAATGTCTGTTTTTGTTTACAAAACTTTTAGCACGAGCATTCTGTATAAGATCTTGTCCCTTGAGAACCATACCAATAATAATTCCTATTATCACAAGCACTATGGCGAGTTCAATCAATGTAAATCCCCTTTCCCTTTTCATGACTCACCTCCTTAGGTTCTTCTGCTCACTGTAATCGGTATATAGGGTAAATTTTTGAAAAAAAGAAACGTTTATATTCCTGTAAGGAATTATGGGAAAGATAGCGGGATTTTCTATTTCTGAGAACAGAATAAAGGGCGTTTTTTTAGAGAGGAGAAGAGGTAAGTATTTTCTAAAAAGAACCGTAGAGGGGATACCTCCGACTGAAATCTCTGGTGAGATTTATATCTCTTACCTTTACATAGACTTAATAGTGGAAACAGTTGAAATTCCTCTGACAAAGGATAAGAATACAAGGGAAATTTTACTCAAAAGACAACTTTCGGAAAGGGAAGGTATAACAGCATCACCTCTTTTAATAACTTACAAGGAGATAGGCATAGTAGAAAACAGAGTAACTTATAAAATTTACGCAATTCCTTCGGAGATATACGAAAAGAACCCTAATATTCCATCTCATATTAAGAAAAATCTTTCAATTTTCACTCTTCCTCAATTTGCTCTTGCAGCTATATCCTACCAGCTGTTCCCTGACAAAACAGTTTTTCACATATACGCTGATGAGTATAGTCTTTTGATGGTTGTAAGTAAAGGAGAAAATATTCTCTACATTAGAAGTCTTCCACTTCCTTCCTTTATAGAGAATCAGGAAGTTTTAAAGGATTTTCTTAAAGAGAACGTAGGTATGACTTGTGCATTTGTTATTCAAAGACAGGGTATAAAACCCGATCTTTTACTTTTAAGCGGTAAAGCGGCGGAAGAAGATTTAGCACAGGAACTAAAGGAGTCAACCCATTCCGCTATAGCTGTTCCTCTTGTTCCCGATATATTTGAAGGAGTTTCCGCAACTACATTTCATCTCTTTTTAACTTCCTTCGGTTCTGTTCTCGTAAAGGAAGACTACGACTTTTCTCCTTCTCAAGAAAAAGAAAAAAGAAAAATCAATAGATTTTTAAAGAAAGGTATTATTTTTGTAACTCTTTTATTAATAACTGTCCTGATTGCTGTGGTTTACAGAGTTTACACAATAAAGGAGAAAATGAAAGAAATGGAAGAACTCTACTCTGTTGTTATTAGCAGAACTGAAAAGGTAGTGGAGGATCCCTTTTTGGAAGAACCTCTCTTTAGCTATTATCTTAACTATGTAAATCTTCTGTCCGAGATAAGAACAAAAAATCCTCTGAACTTTTTAACAGAGGTAAAAGATTTACTCAAGCACTCACAGGCAAAAAGATACGCTCTTTTAAGAAAGGGGAATAACTTTAATCTGATTTTGCAGATAGAAAAGAGGTTCTCTGGACTTACGGAAATGGCTCTTTTTAGAGAACGGATTTACGTAGAGTTAAAAAAGCTCAGCAAAAGGGGAATAGCTTACAAAATAGATCGTGAAATTAAAAATTTAGAGGAAAACACCCTCAAGATGGAAATATCTGTAGAGGGTAACTTGCCGTGAAGTTAAAAATTACCTTCTTTTTAAGCGGTATTTTTCTCTTCTCTTATGGTTTTTTTACCTTTTTAGCTTTGGGAGAAGCACACGATTATCTGAACGAAAGAAAGAATTTTTATCTTAAAATGAACAGAGAGCTTTCTTACAAAGTGGAGAAAATAGAAAAGCTCAAAGAAGTGGTTTCCCATGAAAACATACAAGTTTTAGAAGAAAGGAAGGCTCTTGAAAAACTACTTTCAAAGGTAGAGAAGCTAAAGAAAACTTACAATGTGGACATAGCGGAGGATCTCAGGAAAGAAGGGAATATGTGGAAGGTTGATCTCTTCCTGAGTTTTAAGATTTCTAACAGTAAAGAAGCGATTAGGAAGATGAAACCCCTTGTAGAAGAAACTTCACCTCTTGTAGATATTAAAGCCATTGTAGTGGATAGGGAAAGTGGTGAAGTGAGTATTAAAGCTTCCTTAATACAGCCCTTTGTAGGAAGAGAGGAATGATCGGAGAAAGGACTCTTATCTTTATGATGGTGATTTCCACAGTATTAGGATACGCATTTCACAAATACACCTATCCTTTTATAGAGAAGTTTTTTACAGGTAAAGATTTGGCTGAAGTTCCCGATTTCCAACTAATGATTGCGGAAAGGGAGGTGCCTTTAGAAGTGCTTGCGGAAATCGGATTTAGGACAAAGCCCGAAAGAGAGAAGAAAGAATTTGTTGAAAAGATACCGGAAAAACCACCCTATTACAAACTGATTTTCACCCTTATAGGAGCAAGAAAAAAATATGCCATTATAGACGGCAGACTTTTTACAGAGGGAGATAGGATATCCCCTTACGAAAGAGTAGAGCAGATAAGGGAAAAAAAGGTTCTCCTTTCAGGAAAATGGGGGAAAAGATGGCTCTTTATAGGCGACTGATTCCCTTTTTGATGGTTATTCTTAGCCTTTCTTGCGCCCAAAAAGTGGAAAAAGTGCAGAAAAAAACCGAAGGTGTTAAACCTCAAGAGGAGAAAAAAGTTTTGGAAAATCCAATTCCCATATCAAGGAGTATTCCTCCTCCTGTTCTTCCCCCTACCTACAAGGAAATAGATCCCTTTGAAGGCAAGAAATTTACCATGTCTGCTCTTTCCGCTCCTTTGGGAAAGGTTCTTTACGCTATAGCTGACAGTGCAGGACTTAATCTTATCCTTTCTCCCGAAGTTGACCCTCAGAAGAAAATAACAGCTACTTTCAGCGAAGTTCCCCTGAAAATTGCCCTTGAAACTATCATGGATTTAACGGATCTGTATTACGAAGTTAAAGGAAATGTCCTTTATATAAAAGAACTTATGAGCAGAACCTTCAAATTACCTTACGTTCATACAATTACTGAGTATTCCAGTTCCTTAGGCGGTGACGTGCTTGGAGGTGCTTTAACAGCCGGTTTCGGAGCGGGTGCGGGAACAACGGGAGGAACAACAACTACAACAACTGGAACAGGAGCTTACGGTGTTGGTTCTTCTTCTTTGAGAGGAAACTTTACCCTTGATTACAGAAACCCTCAGGGGATAAATGACTTTTACGCTCAAATAGAGGAGAATTTAAAAGCCCTTCTCTCAGAAAAAGGCAGTTATGTTCTCAACAAGTTTACTGGAACACTGGTGGTAACAGACAGGAAAAGTAATATTGAGCGTATTGAAAACTTCCTGCGCAGATTAAGAGAGGAAATAAGTAAGCAGATTTTGATAGAAGCGAAAATAGTGGAAATAGCTCTATCTGATAGATTTCAATACGGAATAGACTGGTCTGCTTTTTTCAGAAATGTATTTGGAACTGGAGGAAGGGGTGTTATTTCTCAAAATCTATCTATACCTGCGGGTGGTTATGCGAGTTTAGGTGTTGTCTCTTCCGATTTTACCTTTTTACTGAATGCTCTTGCCACTTACGGAAAAGTTCATACTCTTTCTAATCCGAGAATAATGGTTTCCAATGGGCAAACAGCGCTTATAGCAACTGGCATAGTAACTCCCTTTTTTGAAAAGCAAGCGGTAACTTTAACGGGAACTACTACTACCCAAATTCAGGAGAATGTAGTAAGAACAAACGTGCTAGAAGGAGTTTTACTTGGGGTCACTCCCTATGTAGACGATGAAGGCAGTATAGTGCTTAATATAGTTCCCGTTTCAACAAGATTAGAGGGAACTAAAACTTTGGAAAGTAATGGGAATGTATTGGCGGAAGCACCTATACTCAACGTAAAGGAAACCGGAACAATTGTAAGGGTCAGAAGTAACGAGCTGGTAGTCATAGGAGGTTTAATAGGAGAAGTAAAAGGTGTGGAGGAGAGGAAAGTGCCTGGACTTGGAGACATACCTATTCTGGGAAACGTATTCAAAAACAAGAGGGTTTACAGAGAGAAGAGAGAACTGATAATATTTCTCCGACCGAGAATAGTAGAAAGTAGAGGACTTTAACATGAGTCTGCTGATGGATTTACTTAAAAAGTTGGGAAGTGAACGAACAAAAAGCTCTACTGTATATCCACTTTTGGGAAATCAGCAGGGCAAAAAATCTGTAAGCAGAAAGGAGCTTATAGTTTTAAGTGTTCTTTTCCTTATAGCAATGACGGGCACTTACATTATATCTGAACTTTTTTTGATAGAAAAAACACCTGAAGAAAGAAATACCACACCGCCTCCTGTTGAAATTAAAAGGGATTTTCCTCCTTTGGATAAAAAGAATACACCTGAAGATTCTGTTGAAGAAAAGAAAGAAAAGAACTCTAAGAGCAAGGTGGATAAAAAATCACAAGCTAATAAAAAAACAGAAAATAAAATAAAAAACAAAGAGAAAACTCTTCCTACGAAAAGTGAAAAAGATAATACTTTTTCTCTTTTGCTTACAGCGGACACTTATTTTAAAGAAGGGAAATTATCCGAAAGTATGAAGTATTATGAAAAGGCTTTGGCAATTAACCCTTCTGAATATACAGTGAACAATCTTATGGTAATTTACATTCGCCTTGGACTTTACGAAAAAGCCAGTAAGCTTTTGAAAAAGTTTACTACGGAAAGATTAGTTTATACATATACCGTAGAAATGGCAAAGAAAGGGAGTTACATTCAAGCTCTGAAAACAGTTGAAAACTTCTTAGACATAGATAAAACCGGGTTAATTGTTTTTACCAAGGGTTACCTATTAGATCTTATGGGAAAGAGAAAATCAGCTCTTGAGAACTACCGCAAAGCCTATGAAAAAAATCCTTCCAATCCCTACTTTGTTCTTAATTACGCACGTCTTTTAGAACTGGAAGGAAAGGTAGAGGAAGCTCGCAAGCTGTATATAGGACTCAGAAAGACAGATCTTGAACCTTCTCTCAGAAAATTTGTAGAGGAGAGGATAAGCCTTTTAAGATGAAAAGGAACAGAGGGGTAACTCTTATAGAACTCGCCATAGTTCTCATAGTCATAGGTGTTCTTCTTGGCTTAGGAGCAGGTATAGTAGGAATACTTACAAAAAAGAACAAGTATATGGAATCAAAGGAGATCGTTTCCGCAAATTTGGAAGGTATATCGGGATTTGTCACTGTTAGCGGACGACTTCCTGCAACGGAAACAGAACTACTCGGCTCTATAAGAAGCGCTCGTGATTCTTATGGAAAATTCATCATGTATATATACAGCAGTAACTTGGCTGGATCTTCTTCTGCAATATGTAATGAAACGTCTACTAATATAACTATAAAATCAGGTTGCAGAGATACAGCTTGCACTTCCTTTGAACAACAGATAGACAATATAGCTTATCTGGTAGTAAGCGGTAATGGTAATTACAATTTACAAACTTGGAACAGTTCTTTAACAAGTGTTACTTCTTCAACGGTAATTATCGGAAGAGCGGATATTCCTTTAACTCTCAACATATACACCTATGGCTTGGAAGTGGACGACTACATGGCGGACGTTTTGAGAACAGAACCTTACGACGACATAGTAAAGTGGGTTTCCCTCTACGAGTTAAAGGTTAAAGCAGGTTGCACCGCACCGGGAGGAGGCGGAGGTGGATGCCCTTATACAACCATAGAAATCGTTAATACAGATACAAGGGACTATTTTTACTCTACATCTTCTGCTACCTGTGTAAACTGGCCTAGCGGATCTGATATAACGCTTAATTCAGGAGATATTCTGAGGGTTTACACTTCTTGGATCAGATGTTTTCTCGGAAGAGTAAGGGATTCTATAACTTTTTCAACAGCATGCTCCTTGGACACTTCGGGAAATAACAACGGTCAAATTTGTTACGACGGTAATAATTTTATTGACTGCTAAGATATTTGCTGTTTACCCAGCCTTCAACGGTAAAACCTTCTCCTTTGAATCTTGCCAATACCCATGTTTCGGGACCTTTCTTAAGAATTTCAAGAGGATCTCCCTCTTTGAGAACGTAAACAACAGGAGAATTAGGAGTCGGTGCTTCTCTCATATTTAGCATTTGGACTCTCACAAAAACCTTTTTACTCCTTTCAGCTTTCTGGATTACCTTTTTGGGACTGTCAAATATACTTTGCTTATAAAAGAAAACACCGATTCCCGCAAGGGTGATAAGAAATACTGTTAACATTATATAAGAAGCGGAAAAGCTTCTCCTTTCTACCCTTAAACCTATACTCTCTGCTGATCTGTCTATATGATGGGGTTTTATTTCCCTACTTCCTTCCACAAACGCCGCCATAAGTGAGCGTTCCATCAGAATGTTTATAACTCTAGGGATACCTAAGGAGTATCGGTAAAGCTTCTTATAAACCTTAGGATTAATCCTTAGATTTCCGTAACCCGCTTTTGATATTCTGTATTCTGTATAAGCTCTAGTTTCTTCTTCGGAAAAATTCCTTAGCTTTGTAAAAACCGTTATTCTCTGTTTGAGCTGTCTTAGAGCTGAGGAGTTGAGTTTCTCTTCAAGTTCCGGTTGTCCTAACAGTATTATTTGTAAAAGCTTAGTGTCCCTCGTTTCAAGATTTGAAAGAATCCTAAGTTCTTCAAGGGTTTCTATAGGCAGATTTTGAGCCTCATCTATTATTACGAGCACTTTTTCTCCCTTTGAGCGACTTTCAATAAGGTAATCCCTTAAAAGGGAGAACAGCTTATTTTTAGTTCCTCCTTCTGCTTTTATGTTCAGATCTTCAAGAATAGCCTCAAAGAGTTCTTCAGGAGACAGATTGGGGAAGAGAATGTAAGCGTATCTGATGTTCTCGGGTAATTCTTCCACAAACTTTCTGACAGTCAACGTTTTTCCAGTCCCGGGCTCTCCTATCACTACAGCAAAACCCTCCTCTGTTTCTAAAAGATATCTAAGAGCGGAAAGCGCTTCCTGATGAGCTTCAGAAAGAAAAAAGTAACTTGAATCGGGTGTTATTTTAAAAGGATCGTCCTTGAAACCAAAAAATTCTAAATAATCACGCATTTGCAGTCGTTATAATTTCTATTTTATGGAACGTTTTCCCGATATGAAGGACAGGATTGTTCTTTTAGTTGAAGAGTTCTTCAAGCATCTTGAGAAAAGAGAACCCTTTGAAAGGGAACTCATGGAGTTTAAACTTAGACTCAGGGCAAAGTTACTGGAAACCACAGTTCACTTTTCCTCAGAGGCGTATGCAGTCAACAGAAATCTTAACTATATCCTTGAAGCTCTTGAAGAAAAGCTTGAAGAGGAAATAAACAACATAAACTACGATTCTGAAATTCATCTAACAAAAGCTATTAAAACCTTTGAAGTGTTAAACGAAGTTCTAAAGGAGTTCATGTATGAAAACCTGATACAGGATAAAAGACGCCTTTCTTCAGTTGCGGGTTTTACAGGAAAAACAGTAGAAACTCTCAAAGGAGAATACAGGAAGCGTTTCGGCGGAGTTTTGAATGATTTGCGCAAAAAATTGGGTTTAAGTTAAAGATATTGCGTTGCACAAAAAATCCCTTTTTAGTAGAATGTTAGCAAATGTTTACTATAGAAATCTTCCTTTGGCTTCATGTCGTTTTGGCTTCCTTTTGGGTAGGAGGTATGATTTTCTTATCCTTGGTGGTTGTTCCTTATATAAGGAACAAACCCTTCAGAAGGGAAGCTTACGAAGAAGTAGGAAAAAGGTTCAGCCTATACGGCACAATAATTACTTTGGCACTTCTTTTCCTAACAGGAATGGTAATCGCTCATCTGATTCACGGTGGTTTAACAACCAGAACCCTTAAAGAAAAGTTATTCTTGTTTTTTATAATTCTTGTAATTTCCCTAACCCACGATCTATGGGCTGGGAAAAAGGCTTTTTACTCGGAAAAGCACAGAAAGATAGCTAAGTGGCTGGGGATTTTAAATCTACTTTTGGGACTTCTTATGGTCTACATGGGAGTCAGGATAAGAATGGGACTGTAAGGGTGAAGGCTCTTCTTTACAGAAGGGGAGCATTGGGAGATACTCTTTTAACGTTTCCTCTACTTGAGATTATGAAAAGACAAGGATATACCACAGTAGCGGTAGGCAATACAGATTACTTCAAAATAGCACAGCAAGCTGGTTGGGCTGATAAAGTTTTTACAAACATACCTGAAGAACCTTTTGATCTAAAAATCGTAATATCTTCAGAGAGTAATATAAAACCGTTTCCCTCGGAGAGGATTTGGATAGTTGATTACTATTTGAGGAAAACAGGATTTGAAGGTTTTCCCTTTTCAAGGGAACTCCCACTAACTTACAAAGACTCTCCTTTGGTGAACAAGATAGTTTTACACCCTTCAAGTGGTTCAACTAAGAAGAATCCACCGTTAGAAGTTTTTCTTGAAATAGAGTCTTATCTAAAAATTAAAGGATACGATGTAATTTACTTTATAGGTGAAGCAGATTCTTGGCTTAAAAGTAAAGTGAGCGAATTTTACGAATGCTTTGATCCCTGTAGTATAGCTAAGGCTTTGAAGGGTTCTTTGCTTTTTATCGGATTAGACAGCGGTATATCTCATTTAGCCGCCTACGTAGGAATACCTACTGTGGTAATATACGGACCTTCTGATCCACTGATTTGGAAACCTATAGGGAGGAAAGTCTATCAAATTACCCCTCCCTTGCAGTGCGCTCCTTGCTTTCCAAAGGTATGTGATGAACGTAGGTGTTTTGATGTTTTTTTAATCTTTAAGCACCTTTTTCCACTCCTTGATCATATCCTCATCAATATCAACAAGGATTACCTTTCTTAAGCTGGTGCTTTTGAAATTATTGATTTCTTCTATCATAGCAAAAGCAGCTGTTTCCTTAGGAAGTCCTCCCACTCCTGTTCCCATACCGGGAAAAGCTATAACTTGAAAACCCTTTTCGTCCGCAAGTTTTAGAGCTGCTCTAACCGCTTTTCTAATTTTATCTTCTGTTGTTCGCATTGCCGGTTCTTCCATTGTGGGAGAGTGAATAACTCCTTTAAACTTGAGTTTTCCCGCTGTGGTAAGCACAGCATTTCCTATTGGAATGGGAGCTTTTGCTATTGCTTCCCTTTCTATTTCTTTCCCTCCATAGTTTTTAATTACTGCAGCAACTCCTCCTCCCATGTAGCCTCTACTGTTGGCGGGATTTACGATAACTTCCGCATTTACCTCTAACAAGCTTCCTTTTAGGATTTCTATTCTCATAGGTATATTGGAGCTGTTATTTCTCCTAGATCTGTTTGAAGCCTTGTTAGTATAGCTTTTCCTCTGAGTGAATCCGTAGGTATTTCTATCTGCTCTCCGCTTTCCTTGGTTATTTTAATCAATTCCTTATCAACAGTTATTTCTTTTACAGGTTTCCCTGTATTGGAATCCAAAATAACCTTTGCTTTTATTTCCTCCGAACTTAACTTCATCTTCCTTATTATATTATTTTATGGAAAGAAAGGCAGTTTTTATATTGAATTTTGGGTCGCAATACGTTCAGCTAATAGCCAGACGTATCCGTGAGCTAGGCGTTTACAGTGAAATAGTTGATTGGAACATACCCGCACGGGAACTTGAAAAAAGAAATCCGGTTGGAATAATTCTATCAGGCGGGCCTGCATCGGTTTACGATCCCTTAGCACCGCTTCCTGATGAAAGTATATACAAACTCGGTGTGCCTGTATTAGGTATATGTTATGGACTTCAGCTTATTGCGTATCAGTTAGGAGGTAGGGTTGGAAAATCAAGTCAACAAGAATACGGAAGAGCAACTCTTAGAATTCTCAAGAAAGACCTTTTATTTGAAGGAATTCCCGAAGAATTTGAGGTTTGGATGAGTCACGCTGATAAGGTGGTAGAACTTCCAAAAGACTTTGAACCTCTTGCTTTATCCGATAACTCTCCCTATGCTGTGGTGGCTAACTCCAAAAGAACAATTTACGGTTTACAGTTTCACCCAGAGGTTGTTCATACCTTTTACGGCAAACAAATCCTTTCCAATTTTCTCTACAAAATATGTAAAGCGAAAAAAAATTGGAAGATGACGGATATAGTGAAAGAGAAAACTGAAGAAATCAGAAAAAGGGTAGGTAATTCAAAGGTAATAGCAGCTCTTTCGGGAGGAGTAGATTCAACTGTTGCTTCTCTTCTTACTTATCGTGCTATTGGTAACAAATTACACTGCTTTTTTGTGGATCATGGACTGCTCAGATACGGAGAGAGAGAAGAGGTTGAGACTAACCTAAAAGCTCTTGGACTTCCTTTAAAGATCATAGACGCTTCTTCTCTATTTCTTGAAAGACTTAAAGGAATAGAAGATCCCGAAGAAAAAAGACGTATAATCGGGAATACCTTCATAGAAGTTCTTGAAAAGGAAGCTTTGAAGGTAAAAGATGCTCGTTATCTTCTCCAAGGAACCCTTTATCCAGACGTGGTAGAGAGTGCGGGAATTAAAGGATCTGCCAAGATAAAAACCCACCACAACGTGGGAGGGCTTCCAGAAAAGATGAATCTCAAATTATTGGAGCCTTTTAGAGAACTCTTTAAGGACGAGGTAAGGGAGATCGGAAGAATTTTAGGAGTTCCAGAGGAAATCTTAAACAGACACCCATTTCCCGGTCCCGGACTTGCCATAAGAATAATAGGAGAAGTAACGGAAGAAGATCTCAACATACTTCGCAGGGCGGATAGAATTTTCATAGAAGAGCTGAAAAGAGAAGGATTCTACAATAATATATGGCAGGCTTTTGCTGTGCTATTACCCATAAGATCTGTAGGAATAAAGGGAGATGTTAGAACATACGATAAGGTAATAGCTTTAAGAGCTGTTGAAAGCACAGATGGAATGACGGCGGACTGGTTTAGATTCCCTTCCCATTTCCTTGACAGGGTTGCCAGAAGGATAGTAAATGAAGTAAGAGGAGTAGGTAGAGTTGTCTACGATATATCTTCAAAACCTCCTTCTACTATTGAATGGGAATAGTCAACGTGGCGGACACTTGGGGGATCTGGGTCTGTCTTTAAACTTCAAATCCCACTCTATAGCTTCCTTAATTGCTTCGTCCTTTTCCTCTTCTGTGAGTTCTAACTTATATCTTAGAACTGTTCCTTGAACGAGAATCCAAGGATCTTCTCCTATTGTATCTACGTTTAAATTGTATATGGCGGGCCAGTAAAGGGAATTGTTGTAAACACGTGAGGATATGTCCCAAAGAGTATCACACCAACCCACCTTGACAGTGCCGTATTCTGGAACTTCCTCAACAACTTCTTCTTCCTCTTCCTCTTGAGGTGGTGGAGGCGGCGGTGTATGAGCAACTTTGTCTTCAATATGCTTACTTAATTTTTCCGCTGCTGATTCAAGTATATTCTTAGCTTCACCTAAGATATTCTTAGCTTCTTTAAGATTTTCCTTAGCTTGAGCTATATTTTCCTTAGGAGATTCAGCTTCCTTCTCAACTTCTTCAAGAGCCGATTTAGTAGCGCAAGATTGATTAACTATAAAAGCTGCGGATATTCCAATAACAGGAAGGAGAGCTATCAGTTCTCTTCTCATATCTTTCCCTCCTGATCACTGAGCGCCGGGGTGAAGGCTTGTATCACTTATATGCTCATCTATCTTTCTGTTAATCTCCTCAGCCAGAGCTTTTATCTCCTGAGCCTCCTTTTTCACTTCTTCTGTTTCTTTTTTCACCTCTTCTGTTTCCTTTTTTAGAGCTTCTATTTCTTTTTTTAGAGCTTCCACTTCCGATTTTTGAGCGCAGGATTGAGATAACAAACCAAAAGCTACTATACCTGTTATGGGAATAAGGGAAAGAATCTTCTTCATATCTGTTCCCTCCTCAGCTTAATTGTATCGTTTACTATAATATCATTTTTAATGCCGAAAAGAAAAGATTTAAAAAAGATACTGATTATCGGTTCAGGACCTATAGTAATAGGACAGGCAGCTGAATTTGATTACTCTGGCACACAAGCTTGTAAAGCTCTAAAGCAGGAAGGTTATGAGGTTGTCCTTGTTAATTCAAATCCTGCTACCATAATGACAGATCCAGAGATAGCTGACAGGACTTATATAGAACCTTTATCTCTTGAAGTATTGGAAGAAATCATAAAGACTGAAAGACCCGACGCTCTGTTACCCACTTTGGGCGGGCAAACCGCTTTAAATCTATCCGTTAAACTTTACGAAGAAGGAATCCTTAAACATTACGGTGTTGAGATGATAGGGGCAAACTACGAAGCCATCAGAAAGGGAGAAGACAGACAACTTTTCAGGAAAGCTATGGAAAATATAGGATTGAAAGTTCCTGAAAGTGCCGTTGTATCTTCTGAAGAAGAAGGACTTTCAGTTATTGGAGATATAGGCTTTCCTGTAATACTAAGACCTGCCTTTACATTAGGAGGCACAGGAGGCTCTATAGCTTACAATATAGAAGAGTTTAGAGAAAAGCTCAAAATAGCTCTTGAAACTTCTCCCATACGTCAAGTTCTCTTAGATAAGTCCCTTATAGGTTGGAAAGAATTTGAGTTTGAGGTTATCAGAGATAAAGCGGATAATGTAATAATCATCTGTTCTATAGAAAACTTTGATCCAATGGGAGTGCATACAGGAGACTCTATAACTGTTGCTCCCGCTCAAACTTTAACTGACAAGGAATATCAAATATTAAGATCCGCGTCTATAGCAGTTATAAGGGAAGTAGGTGTGGATACTGGAGGCTCTAATATTCAGTTCGCGGTAAATCCTGAAAACGGTGACTTTTACGTTATAGAGATGAATCCACGGGTTTCACGCTCTTCCGCTCTTGCTTCCAAGGCTACGGGATTTCCCATAGCAAAAGTAGCGGCGAAACTTGCGGTGGGTTATACTCTTGACGAACTTAAGAACGACATAACGCGTTTTACACCCGCTTCCTTTGAACCTTCAATAGATTACGTAGTTGTTAAAATTCCACGATTTGATTTCAAAAAATTTCCAAGAGTTGACAAAACGCTAACAACAATGATGAAATCCGTAGGGGAGGTTATGGCAATAGGTAGAACCTTTAAAGAAGCACTTCTCAAAGCTGTAAGAAGTTTGGAACTTGACAGATACGGACTTGCTTTTCCACGAATAGAGGTTGACAATCAGGATCTTATTAAAGGTTTAAGAATTCCTAACGAAAACAGACTGTGGTATATAGCTGAGGCTTTCAGAAGGGGATTTACCTTAGAAGAGATCAGCGAATATACTGCAATAGATCCGTGGTTTCTCTTCAATATAAGGGAAATAGTCTCCTTTGAGGAAGAACTACGTCAAGGGAAACTGAGTAAAGATCTATTGATAAAAGCTAAGATGTTAGGATATGCGGATAGGGAAATAGCTCAGATTACCGGATTTACGGAGAAGGAAATAAGGAATAAAAGAAAAGACTTCGGTATAAAACCTGTCTTTAAGGGAGTGGATACCTGCGCGGGAGAGTTTGTTGCCTATACTCCTTATTATTATTCTTCTTACGAAATGCCCTTTTTTGAGCTGAACGGGAAAGTCTGTTATGATGAGGATTGAATTAATGAAGAATCAAATCTTCTTTTACCTTTAGAGTGCGGGTTTCAGTATCCACTTCAAAAACTATTTCCTTAACAAAGGGTATCATTATGTTTTCCTTTTCAAGAATTAACATATCGTAAACACCAATACTTTCTATTCTTTTAACCTTTCCTAAGTATTTCCCTTTATCGGTTAAAACCTTCATACCTACAATTTGATAAACGTAAAACTCTTCCTTCCCTAAGGGAGGTAGTTCTTCCCGTGGAAGGAAAAGAGTCGCGCCGCTGAAGCGCTTTGCCGATTCAGGATCTTTTAAATTTCTGAACTTGATCAAAAAAAGTCTTCCTTTTTTTTCTACCTTTTCAACTTCAAAGGGAATAAAAGATCCTCCTTTTCTTTTAAGGAAAAATCTTCTTGCTTTTAAAAGCACTTCTTCAGGAGCTAAGGGAATTACCTTGAGCTTTCCTTCTGTTCCAAAAGGTTTTGAGATTTTCCCTACAGCAACGTATTCCATGAATTTATAGAACTACCTGTTTAACGAAGAGGATTTCGGGAATTCCTCTGAGTTTTTCCAATACTGCAGATGGAACTTCGTCATCAAGATTCAGTATACCCAGAGCTATCCCTCCTTTCTTCTCTCTACCGAGTCTAAATCCTGCTATATTAACCCCTGCTTTTCCTAAAAGGGAGCCTATTTTACCTATTACTCCGGGAACATCTTTATTTTCAAAAACCAACAGAATGCCTTCAGGCTCTATATCAACCCTGTATCTGTCAATCTGCACTATACGTAACATCTGTCCTTCAAGAACAGTTCCCGCTACAATTTTTTCGGAGCCGTTGGACCTTATTACAACTTTTACGTAGTGTTTAAAATCAGTAGTTTCCTCCGAGGAAAGCTCTTCAACTTTTATGCCTCTGTCGCGAGCTACGTAGGTGGCGTTTATTATGTTGACGGGAAAATCTACTACTTCTTCCAGAATACCTTTTAAAACAGCGGCAGATATGGGATGAAAGTGTTCTGAAATATCTCCTCTTACTTCTATATGTATTTCCCTTATACCTTCTTCAGCCCACTGCACCATAAACCTACCGATCTTCTCCGCTAAATCAAGATGAGGTTTTATAAGGGTAAGAACTGAAAGATCAGGAAAGGGAGCATTTACTGCATATTCTACCGTTTGTCCTCTGAGAGCTTTTATTACCTGCTGAGCAACTATGACCGCCACGTTTTCCTGAGACTCATAGGTATTTGCTCCTATATGAGGACTTAGAGAGATATTTTTAAAACGCTTCAGCCTGTTTATAAATTCCGCAGGCGGAGGTTCTTTTGAAAAAACATCTAAGGCGACACCTTTTATTTTTCCTTTTTCCAAATACTCAAGAAGTGCCTCTTCGTTAATAATTCCTCCGCGAGCACAGTTTACTATATACACACCGTCCTTCATAATTTCAAGTTCCTCTCTGTTTATCATATTCCTTGTTTCGTGTGTAAGAGGTGCGTGTAAAGTTAAAATATCTATTTCCTTTAGCATATCGTGAAGCCTATCCACTAACTTTACTCCTAATCTATCCGCCTTCTCACGCGGTATATAGGGATCGTAAGCCATTACCCTCATACCGAAAGCTTTGGCTCTTATCGCTACCTGCGAACCTATATTTCCTAATCCTATAATACCGAGGGTTTTTCCGTAGAGTTCTATTCCCATAAAAGCTTTCCTGTCCCAGCGATGTTCTAACACAGATTTATGAGCTTCGTGTCCGTTACGCAGTATGGTAAGCATGTGCATCATTGTAAGCTCTGTGGCACCTATAGTATTAGCACCCGGCGTATTGACTACTAATATTCCCCTACGGGTTGCTTCTTCTATATTGACATTGTCAACACCGACACCCGCTCTACCTATTACTTTGAGTTTTTCTCCCCTTTCAATAAGCTCCTTTGTTACTGGGGTTCTACTGCGGGTGATAATACAGTCAAAGTCTTTAACTATTTCAAGAAGTTCTCTGTAAGGTATCTCTGGCTTATTGTGAAGTTCTATGTCCTCTTCCCTACCGAGTAATTCTAAACCTTTCGGAGCTATAGGATCTGTCACAAGAACTCTATACAACTTTTCTTCCTCCGTGAAGGTAAGATTATATCCTAAGATTTCCTGTATAAAAGCAAAGTATTGATAACTACACTAAGAGAAGAAAGAGCCATCATAAGCCCTGCCATTTCGGGTTTAAGGTATATACCGAATTTGTAAAAAAGCCCTGCTGCTACAGGTATACCAGTAGTATTGTAGATAAAAGCCCATAGAAGATTTTGTTTTATCTTGGTGCTGATTTTTCTTCCTAATTCTAAAGCTGTGGGAAGGCTTTTTATACCTGAAAGAAGGATCACATCTCCCACCTGTTTTGTTATATCAACACCGTGAGAAACTGCAAAGGAAATATCAGCCTGCGCAAGAGCTGGAGCGTCGTTTATGCCGTCTCCTATCATGGCTACTGTAAAACCGACTTTTCTGTAACTTTCCACTATATTCTTTTTATCTTCAGGGGTTACCTGTGCCTTAAACTCTTCAAATCCAAGCTCTTTTGCAACGGTTTTAGTTGTTTCCTTTTTATCTCCAGACAGTAGGATAGGTTTTATTCCGATGGATTTAACATAAGCGACTACTTCTTTCGCTTCTTCCCTTAAAGCGTCCTTTAGATGAAAAAGAGCAAGAATTTCCCTGCCTTTCCAGAGAGCTATTGTTTTGTAAGGACCGTTGCCCGTATCTGATTGCTCCGCATCTCCTATAAAGTAATCACCACACCGTATACCTTTACCTACTATTTCTCGGCAGTTTTCAAGGGGTAATTCCACCGCCCCTTTTTTTTGTGCGAATTCTCTTATTGCCTTTGCTATCGGGTGATTAGATCGGGATTCTAAGGAGTAAGCAATATCCAGTGCTTTGGGTTCTCTTATCTGCCAATCTGTTACTTGAAATTTTCCCTCTGTTAAAGTTCCTGTTTTATCAAAAATGATCAGATTTATGCGTGGGAATATTTCAATACTTGAAGGCTTTTTAATAAGTATGCCTTTTCTCAGTGCTTCTGAAATTCCCACGACAACTGCAAGAGGTGTAGCTATTCCTAAGGCACAAGGACAGGAGATTACTAAAACCGCTAAGGAAAACTGGACAGCTTTTTGGAAGTCCCCCGTAGCCTTAATCCATACAAGGAGAGTTAAGAAGGCAATAAAAACCACTCCCTGCACAAAGTAGTGAGATACTTTGTCCGCTATTCGTTGAATCTTAGGTTTTTCAGCAAGTGCTTTGTCTATCATTTTTTCTATCTGGGATAGATAGGAGTTTTCATAAAGAGCGGTAGATTTTACGTGTATGTAACCTTCTTCAACCACAGAACCGCTTATAACTCTGTCTCCTATTTTTTTAGGTATGGGATCGGGTTCTCCTGTTATAACTGCTTCTGATACATAGGCTTCACCTTTCACCACTTCTCCATCAAGCAAAATCATATCTCCGCTTCTGTAGATAGCAATTTCACCCTTAGAGACTTCCCTTACGTTTTTTTTTATCTCTTTTCCTTCTACCAAAAGGACTACTTCGGAGTGTTGGGTGGAGATTAATTTCCTAAGCAATTTCAAAGCTTTCCTTTTGGCTCTTTCTTCTATAAATCTACCACCCCTTACAAAGGTTATAAGCAAGGCGTTGGTTTCAAAAAAAGGTTCGCCTTTAAGAAAACCTATCATCACCAAAGAGCTGTAGAGATAAGCACCGCTCGTTCCAAGAGCTACAAGGACGTCCATACCCGCTATTTTATTTCTTAAGGAGTTATAAGAACCAGTGTAAAACTTCCAACCTCCTATTGTTTGAACTATTGTAGATAAGATGAACTGGAATAGGAGTCCATAAGGGAGTTTGTAAAAAATTAATAGGAGAATTGTTAGAGAAGCCAAAGCGCAAAATATCAAAATTACAAATTCCCTTTTTTCACTGTCTTCCTTTACTACTCTATAACCTAAATTTTCTATAGTTCTTACTATTTCTTCTTCTGAAATTTCACTCTCTTCAAAGTCCACCTTGACTCTTCCGAGTTCAAAGGAAACTTCAACCTTTTTTATACCTTTCCTTTTCTTCAGTGTTATCTCTATGGAACGTGCGCAGTTTACACAGCTCATACCTTGAACTTTCAGTGTTAATCTCATAAGTTTAAGTATAATTCTGATAACGATGAAAGTGATATCAACCACGGTTCTTGCAGTTAGAAAAGGAGAAGAAGTGGCAATAGGAGGAGATGGCCAAGTAACAGTGGGAACTTCTGTTATAAAACATACTGCTAAAAAGATACGTAAGCTTTACAAAGATCAGGTTATTGTAGGCTTCGCGGGTAGTGCGGCGGATAGCATGGCTTTGATGGAAAGATTTGAGAAAAAGTTGGAGGAATTCAGAGGCAATTTACTGCGAGCTTCGGTGGAATTGGCAAAGGATTGGCGTATGGATAAATACCTTAGAAGACTTGAAGCTCTTCTGTTGGTTGCTGATAAAAACCATATACTTCTCATTTCAGGTAACGGGGATATTATAGAACCTGATGAACCTGTTTTGGCTATAGGTTCTGGTGGTGATATAGCCAGAGCTGCTGCTTTAGCTCTTTACAGAAATACTTCAATGAATGCAGTAGAAATAGTTGAGAAGTCTTTACAAATAGCCAGTGAAATATGTATTTATACAAATCACAATTTCTTGATAGAGAAACTTTAAAAAAATAATATCAAAACTTAAACTTTTATGATCAATATCATACCCAAAGATATTGAGATTTGGTTTCATTCTCTAAAACTGCAAAGGAGGATTAAGCATGAGAAAGGTGATCTTAAGTGTCACAGCACTGTCTTCTCTTGTTTTTGCTCAACCTTCTGAGGAGCTTAAGTTGATAAGGGAGGAGCTTGAAGTTATCAAGGAAGAACTCAGAAAGGTAAGGCTGGAAATTGCCATGCCTCAGATTACGGAGTATAAAAGTTATACAGGTTTAGGACCGGCAGCTTCAAAGGCTCTTATAAATCCAAGAGGGGTTTCCGTTGGGGGTTACGGAGAATTGTGGTTTACCAATATACCCGGTAAAAAACCTTCTACTGAAATGGATTTATACAGATTCATCATGTATCTGGGATACGCCTTTACTGAAAGACTTAAATTTAACTCCGAGATAGAGATAGAACACGCAGTTGCAGGTGATGAAAAGCCTGGATATCTGGCTATAGAGTTCGCTTTTGTAGATTACAGGTTTACCGATACATTTGGAATAAGGGGAGGTATGGTCTTAGTTCCCTTAGGCATAACCAACGAATACCATGAACCTCCTACCTATTTCAGTGTCAGACAGCCCTATTTGGAAAAAACCCTTTTTCCCTTTACGTGGAGAGAAAACGGTATAGGAGCTTACGGAGAAACAGATCTTTTTGAATACAGATTCTATCTGATAAACGGTATGAAGGCTGAGGAGGGAAAGTATAAACAATCTACTCCTTTCAAGAAACTCAAACAAGACGGTGCGGAAGCTATTTCCGATGCGCTTGCTTTTACCGGTAGAGTTGATTTTAAACTTCCACGTAATCTTAAAGTAGGAGGTGCTACTTTTATATCTGGAGTTCAAAATCCACAAGGGGAAAAGTTGGGAACAATATCCGTTTTCTCTCCTCACCTGTGGTGGCAATACGGAGGATTTGATGTAAGATTTGTGGGAGCGTATACAACTGTAAGTGGTGCGGATAAGATTACCGCGGAACTTTCACCCGCTACCTGCTCGGTGAATCCTGCGGACTGCAACGTATTTCCTGAGAAGATGCAGGGTTTTTACTTGCAGATAGCTTACAATATTCTCAGATTTACAGAACTTGATCAGGAGCTTTACCTTTTTGGAAAGTATGAAGACATAGATGTTTACAAGGAAGTTCCCGCAGGATACCAAAAACCGGAAGGGGAGAAGTTCAGAATATACAATCTCGGACTCTCCTACAGACCTCATCCTCTTGTAGCTCTTAAGGCAGATTATGCAAGAAAGGAGGTAAGTGGAAACGCTCCTAATGAAGATATATACAGTATGGCTATAACTTGGATGTTTTAATAGACTTCTACAAAACGCTCCTTCCTGAGCTGTTTTACAAGTTTTTCCCTTTCCTCTTCCATTTTTCTGAGGAGGAGTTGCTCCCTAATCTCCTCCTCGCTTCTCCCTGAAAAAACTTTAATCTCCCTTAAGATCTTGGCAAAGTATATGTTTTCGTCGTCCTCTGCTATAACAGTATGTCCTTTTTCAACTTCCCAAACTTCTTTGTCTAAGGGTTCTATAAGATCCCCCTTTTTAACTTTAAGTCTTTCTATTTTAATTCCTAAGTGATTGGCTAATTGAGTTATATCTAATTTATTCTTTTCCGTAAACTCAAGAATCTCTTCTTTTTTATCCTTACTTATTACCAGAAGTTCTATCTCCCTTACGTATTCTATTTCTCCCTTCTTTAATCTTTCCAGTTCTATTTCTATTTCCGTTATTTCAATACGGTGTTTCAAATACTCTTGTAAACCAGCAGTGGATAGAATTTCCACTCTGAGAAAGTTTTTCAAGTCTTCTAAGGTAAACCCTGCTCTGCTCAAGTCTGTGATTAGTTGCTCTACGGTCTTTCCGTTAGATCTGGCTATGTCTTCTATTACTTTATTAAGGTATTTCTCTGGAGTGTTGAATCCTTTTTCCCTCAAAAATTGTGCTATCAGACGCTTATCTATAAGCATTTTTATCAAAGTTTGTCTATCAGTATTTCCATAAAATAGTCTTGCCATATTGACTTCACTTTCAAGAAGAGGCTCTCCGTTTACATTAGCTACAACCCTATCTATAAGGGAGGAAAAGGAAATTTCTAAAAACAAAAGTAAAGCTAATCCAATTTTGAAGGATACACTTCCACAGGATAGCGCTTTAGAATTTCCCGAAACCATTTTTTAAGAACCTCCTCTTTTTTTACATTGAGAAGTTTACGCCTAACTCTTTCTTTTATTTCCTCCAAGGGTAGTAATCCCGGTTTTCTCTTGTCAGTGATTTTCAGAACAAGGTATCCACCGTTTATTTTAATGGGCTTTGAAACACTTTCCTTTTTATAAGGATACAAACTTCTTCTCAAACTGTGCGGTAGAGATTGAAGAGAATACCAACGTTCTTTACCCGCTTTTACGTTAGAAGGTATTTTTTCTTTTCTGAGCAAGGAGCGGTATAAAAGCTCAGCTTCTCTTTTGCTTTCTGCTAAAAAGGGTAGAAGTTTCACTTGAGTAGGGAGATAGAAATCCCTTTTATTAAGAAGATAGTAGGCTGTTATTTCCTTTTCAGAGACACTGATATCCTTTGTTAGACAATCTGTTAGTTTTTCTACAAGTATTTCTCTTTTTATCAACCTCCTTAGTGTAGGAGAAGCGTTTTCTCTTCCCCATCTTTTTAGCCTGTTGTCTATCTCTTCTTCCGAAACTCTTATCCCCATATCAACCGCTACTCTTTCTATAAGCATTCCCTTCACGTATTCTAAGAAGAATTTCCTTTTGTTTTCTCTGGTGGGTTTTACAGTATCTAAGTGAAGAATCTCTTTCCAGTAAACCTCAAAGGCTTTTTTAAACTCTTCGTAAGTCAATACTTTACCATCTACACGAGCTATTACTTCCGCGTAGGTAAAAGATACTAATAAGAACAAGGGAAGGAAGATCATCTAAGTGTGTTTATTATAACCAAACAGCAAGAGTAAGGGAAGTAATCCTATAACCGCAAATATTCCACTCCACACAAATAAATCCTGAAAAGCATAAGAGAGAGCCATTTTAAACTGAAGAGACCCAACACTGTAATAGGCTTTTAAAAGAGACTCTTGCAAGGTATAGGAATTTCCTGTAAAGTAAGTGGTAAGCTCTTCAATCTTTGCCATTACCGCGGTTAGATTTAGCGATTGAAGTGCGGATATTTCTTCATAGTGAAAGGCTGTATTTCCTTTAATTATATTGGTAGCTATAGCTGTTCCAAAAGAACCTCCTATGAATCTTATGTAGTCTAACAAACTTATAACAAGTATGGTTTTTTTCTCTAAACCTTTAAGAGCTATTATCGTAACAGGAGCGAAAAACAAACCCATACCTATTCCTGTAACAGCAAGTTCAACAGATGCTGTTCCCTTAGGAGTATAAAGATCGTAGTGCCTTATAAGGAAAAATACAGATCCTAAGTATACAATAATCGCAATAAACAGTGTTCCACCTGCACTCCATCTATCACTCATTACCCCTGCTATAATGGAACAGATTGCTATAGCAAAGGCAAAGGGTAGAAGAAGAACTCCTGTTGTAAATGTGCTTAAACCTTTTAAAAATTCAAAGTATAAAGGAATGCTATAAAAAAGAGCATACATAGAAAATCCGAGAACAAATAAAAATACAAAAAAAGCCACTGAAAAATTAACTCTTTTGAATACACTCAAATCCATCAGCTTCACCTTAGAAAATCCTTCTGAGATTGTATAGAAAATGTAAAAAATTACCGCAGTGAGTGTAAGAAAAGCAATGAAGTTTGAAGTAAACCAACCCATTTGCTGTCCTTTTGAAAGAACAATAAGAGTGCTGACAGTCGCTATGGATATGAAAACAAAAGAAAAGAAGTTAAAAGGAAGAAATTCTCTCTTAGGAGATATCTCTTTGAGGAAAAATAAGGAAGCTACTGTGAGCATAATCCCTACGGGAACGTTTATAAAAAATATCCAATTCCAATTTATATGCTCCGTTAGCCAACCTCCCAGTGTGGGTCCTATGGCAGGTGCGAAAGAAGCACCCAAGCCGAAGATTCCCATAGCAAAACCTTTTTGCTGAGGAGGATATGCAGTGAAGAGAATAGCCTGTGCGCTTACTATAATAAGTGCTTCCGCAAGTCCTTGGAGAGATCTGTATATTATCATTTGGTATAATTCTGTTGAGTTTCCGCACAAATAGCTGGAAAGAGTAAACAGGGCTATTCCTGTGCAATACATAACCTTAAGACCGATTATTTTCTCCAACCACTCTAAGAGGGGAAGAACTACAGCAGCTGCTATCATATAGGCGGTTACAACCCACTGTATTCCGTATAAATCAGTTTTAAGGGGAGCTATCATCTTAGGCAAAGCTATATCAACTATTGTGGTGTCAAGAATAGCCATAAAGGCTCCTGCCATTACTATAAGAGTATGAATTGTTAGCTCTAACCGATTGAGTGACTGACTCATCAGTTATAGAAATTAAATCACGAACAGAAGAAAGATCCTATTCTTTTTACTTTTCCCTCCATCTCAAGTTGTGTTAGTAGTGAACATACCTCTTCGTAATTTTCTGAAGTGAACTCCATTATTTCCTCCACACTGCGTGGAATTTTTAAGAAATCCAACAGTGGATCTCTTTCAGACTCCGCACCGATAACGTCTTCTATATTTTTCATAAGCTCTGCAATGCCTTCCTTGATTAGAGCATAACAGCCGTCCCACGCGGAAGATCTACCTATTCCTATATGAACAAAGACCTTTTTTCCGTAATCGTGAGCGTATCGCGCTGTTATTAAAGAACCGCTGTTTATTCTCGCTTCCGGCACTATAAGAAAGTGAGAAAGAGCTGCTATAAGCCTGTTCCTCTTAGGAAAGGTGTATTTACTTGCCCTTTCTTCAGGAAGAAACTCGGAAAGTAACAATCCTCCAGATTTTTCAATTCTTTCAAAAATGCCACCTTTTGTGTTTAGAATACCGAAACCCAAAACACAAACCGTGTAGCCATTCCTCTCAACGGCACTCAGATGAGCTTTAGAATCTACTCCTTTTGCTCCTCCTGAAACAATACCGTAACCCTTTAGGATAAGCTTAGTTACTGTATCTTCAACAAAGGAAAGAGTATAGGGATTGGGATTTCTGGGACCTACTACACCGATTAAAGGAGTATCCTTAAAGTTCCCTTTATAAAAGAGAATGGGAGGAGGATCTGGTAGATTCTTCAGTAAAGAAGGATAATTTTCATCTTCAAGAGTTGTAAACTTTATTTTTTCTTTATAAATCTTAAAAGCGATTTTTTGTATACGCTTACGATTACTGCGTATCTGAAGGAAAGAATCTACTGCCTTTTTTCCTATTACTGTTACTAAGGAATCCGCATCAGCGGAGAATATACCTTCGGAAGATCCGAAAATTTCAAGAAGCTTTTTTATTTTTCTTTCACCTAAACCCTGTGTAGTTTTCAGAATTAACCAGCGGGTAAGCTTATCCATAACACTAACTTATATCATAGGGTTAACTCTTGTTTTCGTATTGTGTTTCCCTTATATTTTTATCACAATTGTGGTGAGGAGGCAGAGGAATGTACTATGTCGCTCAAGTCATACGTGACGAATGCACCAAGTATAACTGTAAACAATGCACTCTTTTCTGCACCGAACCCAACACTCTCATGTATACAGATGAAGGACATCATGCTTACGTAATAACAGAAAGGTGCAAAGGTTGTGCTCTATGTGTCTATGTGTGTTCCACTCTTCTGAAAAGGGATTCTATTGAAATGGTATATGCGGAAAACAGAGATGTCGCAGGAGTAAGGTAATATCTTTAATTCACTACCGGAGGTATGTTATGGCAAAATTGGGACCTGCGGGGTATTCACCCTATCCTGTTGCTCTTTACGAAGGTATATTAACCCCTCCACCGGGGAAAGCCCTTCTCTTCACAGAATTGGTGGACGAGGAAATTGCCATGAGAGAAGCGGCAAAGGCGATGTTTACCAGAGAAAATCCCACTGTGTTTCCAGGGCCTCAGGTTCTCTACGCTTGGAACGAGGAAGCGAAGAAGAAAGCACAGCTTGTAAGGAAAATGGCGGAAGTGTTCGGAGCCAGGATAATCCCCATGTATGATTACAGGCCTAAGTATCCCAAAATAGATCCGCAAAAGGAGATAAATCCGAATCATCCCAATCTTACGATATGGCATAACAATATAAAAGTCTGTATATTCATAGGCGTTCACTGCCACTATGCTAATGTTGCTCTCAAAATAATCAGAGCAGAAACGGATTGCTATACGATAGCATTGTGCGGAAATGCAGGTCATGAAGATGCCACGGTAACCCTCAGAGATCAACATTCAGAGGAGTTAGAAAAGTTCATAAGAATAGCTGAAGAAGTTAAAAGAGAACTTAAAAAATAAGGAGGTTTTAATATGCAAAAAACCCAACAAATTAAATACAACAGAGCCGGTCAAAAAGTTGTTTCTCCCGAATACCTACTTTTTGAAGCACCACGTCAAAAACAGTTTATGACAGGATCGGAGGTTGTAAAGGAAGCTGTTAAAAGAGCTTCAGTTGATGCCTCTGTTTCGTATCCTATAACTCCCCAGTCTGAAGCAGCACATCTTATAGGTGAACTGTGGGCAGAAGGTTATGTAGGAGTCTATTTTCGTGGAGAATCTGAGTTCAGTGTTATGTCGCAATTGGCAGGTTGCTCAATGGCAGGGGGGAGAGCTATAACAACTACCTCTGGACCGGGAACTCTAAGGGCTATGGAGAATTTTCCCATGTGGGCTGGTTCAAGACTCCCCTTGCAATTGGTTTTGATGGCAAGAGGTGTAAATTCTCCCCTTACTATACAACCGGATAATTTGGAAGTTTCCTTTCTACTTGATACAGGTTGTATGATATGGCATGCAGAGACAGCTCAGGAACTCTTTGATATGATTCTTGCAGGGTTTGTTGTAGCAGAGCAACCTGATGTCCATGTTCCTTTAATAACAGTTATAGACGGTTTTTTCATATCTCATACAAGGGAAGCGGTTATGCTTCCTCCTGATGATATAGCGCTTCCTCCCTACAATCCTTATATATCTCCGATACCTCCTATAGATATGGAAATGCCCCCGGGCAGATTTTTGAGAGATCCCTTTGTTATGAAATCCAACTATACTTCCTATGCAACCCATGCAAGTTGGCAGTTTGAGGTTCGGGCAGCTATAGAGAGATCAAGACCTTACATAAGAAAGTATTTAAAGGGATTAGTTGAAGAATTCGGAGATCCGGAAGGGGAAATACTCTTTATAGCTTCCGGAACAGCAGCAGCTCAGGCTAAGGAAGCTACCCAAATGTTAATTCACGATGAAGGGATAAAAGCTCGTGTTCTCAGGCTTAAAACTGTAAGACCTTTTCCTGCTAAGGAAATTGAAGAAGCAGTTAAAGGTGTAAAATACGTATTCATTCCCGAATTCAACGTAGTTGGTTGGTTGGAAAGAGAGGTTCGTAACGTCCTTTACGGAAAAACGAATGTTCCCATTATAGGTTCTCCCAAAGTCGCCGGAGGCATGACAATGCCACCTGAAATTATAGTTGAAGAAGTCTTAAGGATTTTAGGAAAGGAGGTGAAACATGTCCCTTAAAATTTTCAAAATAAACGAAGCTCTTAAGGAATTTGTCCCCTCGGAGATAGTTGATCTTGAAGAAAAAGCCACGTGGGGGAATCCAAAAAGAGGAATATGGGATTTACCCTATGCCAAAGAACTGGTAGAGGAACATTCCCTGTGTGCAGGTTGTCCGGAATCGTTAGCCTTCAGATATATACTGGCGTCTCTTCCTAACCCTGAGGACACAATAATAATAAACTCCACTGGTTGCACTTCCTTAGTTTTTCCTCATATAGCTCTTCATACAGTTCATTCTCTTTTTGGTAATCAGAATGCAATAGCCTCAGGGATAAAAAGAACCCTTGAGTGGAGGTTTCCGGACAAGGTAAAGGACGTTGTGGTTCTTGCTGGAGATGGAGCTACTGTGGATATAGGATTAGAGTGCACTCTCCATTCCTTTTTCAGACAAGAAAGGATAACAACTATATGTTTTGACAACGAAGTCTACGCAAATACAGGTGGACAGGAAAGTGGTCTTACGGTAAAGGGACAGATCTTTAAAATGGCTCCTAAGGGCAAACAGTGGGACAAAGTGCCTATGTGGCAATTGGCAATAGATTCAGGTTGCCACTACGTTGCTCGCCTGACTGTTTCTTCTCCGAAAAGAGTTGAGAAAGTTATAAAACAAGCAATATACGTAGCCAGAGAAGTAGGACCTACTTATGTCCATCTTTATACACCTTGTATTCTTGAGATAGGGTTGAACTCCGACGATGCGCTGGAAGAAATGAGAGGAAGAGATAAGGAGAGATTTAAGTTCTTTGAATACATCTCCGAAAAGGCTAAGGAAGTTATAGAGAGAAAAAAACAGGAGGGCTTGATATGAGTCAACATAGAAAAAGAAGAAGAATAAACATAAGAATGCCCGCCATAGGCGGACAGGGTGCGGTTACAGCAGCTCACATAATGGCAACTGCTGCCGATCATGCTGGCTATTACGCTGTTTCCAATCCCTTCTTCGGAGCAGAAAAGAGAATGGCACCTGCCGAAAGCTATGTTCGTATAGGTATTGAACCTATATACGATAGAGGTGAAGTAGTTTATCCAGATGTTATTATGGTTTTTCACCCTCAGGTTATAACTATGGGAAAATCTTATACAATGCCTTTTTACTCGGGAATTAAAAAGGGAGGACTTATTATAGTTAATTCTGAAGAGGATCTCCTCTCAGAAGAAGATCACAAATACCTTGATCCCTTGGAAGTTAAAATTTTTAACTTTCCCGCCACTAAATTTGCCTTGGAGATAGCTGGGACTGAACTCGCCACTAATATGGCTATGCTTGGTGCTTTCTTCGGAGCTACTCAGATAGTAGGGACAGAATCAGTAGAAGAAGGTATAAAAGCCAGATTCTTGAAGAGATTCGTAGCCTCAGGTGGAACAGCTTCTCTTGACTCTGCAATAGAAAGGAAGTTCAAGAAAAAATTAGAGTTAATTGAAAAAAACATAAACACCGCAAAGGCTTCCTATGAAGTAGCTCAAGAATGGGCTAAGGATCAAGGAATTAAACCGTGGCTTCCAGCCCCTAAGGAAACCGCTAAGGTATAGTAGTAATTACCACTGGGAAGTTACTTTTGACTTTTTATTGAGAAACTTATCTACTGCAAGGGCGGCTTTACAGCCGTCCGCAGCTGCTATAACTGCTTGTTTTATGTTGGAACATAGAACATCTCCCGCTGCAAATACACCAGGGACGGAAGTCATCATCTCTTCATTTACTACTATACAATCCCCGTCAGTCATTTCCACTTGACCCATTAGAAAATCAACTGAAGGCTTAGTGCCTCCGAGAAATATAAACACGCCGTTTACTTCTAAGAACTTTTCTTTGTGTTTACTCAGATCTTTAAGTTTTAGACCCTTTACCAATTTATCTCCCACTATTTCAAGAACTCTGTGTCTGAGCAAGATTTCTACATTCTTAAGTTTTTCAAATTTCCTAAGAACTTCCTGAGGTGCTTTTATCCTACTTCCTGGCACAACAAAGTATATCTTGCTGGCAAAACGTGCTATAAACTCTGCTTCTTCTATTCCGTAATCATCTTCTCCTATAACAGCTACCGCTTGATCCTTAAAAAAAGCGGCATCACAAACTCCGCAGTAGGAAACCCCTCTACCAAGGAACTCTTCTTCACCCTTGAACTTATTGGCTCTTTCCATAGCTCCAGAAGCTACTATAACCGCTCTGCCTTTGAACTCACGCCCGTCTATTGTAAAGACTTTCTTTATCTCAGAGGAGAAATCAGTTGCTATGACTTTTCCCCTTACAAATTCAGCACCGAAGTGCTTTGCCTGTTTACGCATTATCTTCAAAAGCTCATAACCGGAGACAGGACCCGGCACTCCCGGATAGTTTTCTATTTGTTGAGTAATACCGAGAGCACCGTCAGCCTCTGCCCTGAACAAAACAAGAGTAGTAAGTCCAGCCCTTGAGGTGTAAATGGCAGCTGTAGTGCCTGCTGGACCTCCTCCTATGATGATAACATCGTATACTTTTTCAGGCTGATAGTTAAGTCCAAAATTACTCTCCATCAAAAAGCTCCCTTGACTATTATTATTTTAACGCTTCGTGAACTTTACCTACTATTTTCTCCGAGGGTTTGAGAGTTTTCTTACCAGGTTCCCATTTAGCGGGACAGGCTTCATCTGGGTGACTCATAAGGTATACGTTTGCTTTCATCTTTCTTACAAGTTCTTCCGCATTTCTTCCTACGTTGTAAAAGTTCACTTCCGAACCTACAAGAACCCCTTCTGGGTTTATTATGAAAGTTCCTCTCAGAGCAAGACCTGTATTTTCGTCATATACTCCAAAAATCTTAGACACCGCACCTGTTGGATCCGCTCCCATAGGATATTTTACTTTCTCCAACAGTTTTTCCGTCTGATGCCATGCAAGATGGACAAACTTAGTGTCTGTAGAAACGGAAATAACTTCAGCACCTAATTCTGTTAACTCGTCGTAATAGTCAGCAAGATCTGCCAGTTCTGTAGGACATACAAAGGTAAAGTCCGCAGGATAGAAAAAGAGAATAAGCCATTTCCTTTCTTTTATGTAGTCTTCCAAGGAAACCTTTCCGAAACTTCCTGTTTTAGGATCATAGATTTCCATTTCAAAGTTTGGAACTTTCTGACCGACTCTGACTACTTCTACCATTTTACCTCCTCCTTTTAGAAATTTGTTGTTGATAATTATTACTAAATTAAATTAATTTGTCAACATGATGGATCTCATAAGATATTACTTATCACCGTATCTCTCTTGAAAACCTCCCTTTCCATAGGAAAATCTTTCCTGTAGTGAACTCCTCTACTTTCCTGTCGCTGAATAGCTCCTTCCGTTGTGGCAAGAGCTACAAGGAGAATATCGTAAAGCTGTCTGTTTTCTGCAGTGGCTTCCCAGCTTTCTGCTTCTGAAATCCAGCGAATTAGAGTTTTTTTTGCTGTTAGAAGTTCATCTTTTATCCTCTCCAACCCTACCTTCTCCCACATCAACTTCTTGAGACTCTCAAAACTGACAGAGGGAGATTTATTTCCTCTGCGCTTGGAAGAGAATTTTCCTTTTCCTTGCTTTAAAAAGTTGAGATCCAAATACACCCTGTAAGCGGTCCTGTAACCGAAAACCACCCCTTCCAGTAGAGAATTTGAAGCCAATCTGTTAGCTCCATGAACTCCGGTGCAGGTGCATTCTCCTACAGCATACAATCCTTCAAGAGCTGTTCTTCCGAAAACGTCTATTTCTATACCACCTATATAGTAGTGAGCCGCGGGAACTACAGGAATCAGTTGTTTTGCGGGATTTAACCCTCTATCTTTGAGAAAATTGGATATGGTAGGAAATCTATCTTCTATAGTAATTCCCTTTTTTATTAAAGGTCTCATATCAAGGTATACCCTTTTTCCTTTTTTCAATAAAGAGTATATGGATCTTGAAACTATATCTCTGGGTTTGAGTTCTTCCACGAACCTTTCTCCTCTTTCGTCTACAAGGACAGCTCCTTCGCCTCTTACTGCCTCTGAAATGAGTAAATTTGTTCCTTCAAGAACAGTGGGGTGAAACTGAACAAATTCTGGATTTTTAATAGGGACACCTGCTCTGAAGGCTATGCCTATAGCATCACCTTTTATCTTGGAAGGGTTTGATGTGTTCTTAAACATAGAAGCTGCTCCCCCTGTAGCCAATATGAGAGCTTTGGTTCTGATAAGCTGTAGAGATCTTCCCGATCTGTAAATAATTCCCTCTACCTTATCCTCTCCGAGAATTTCCTGTAATTCACCCTCTACAATAGGAATACCAAGACTCTGTGTTTTAAGGAGCAACTTTGTATAGATCTCTCTTCCGGTAAAGTCTTTTACTTTAAGAACCCTAGGAAAGGAGTGGCCACCTTCTGTTGTGGTATCGTATCCGTTTTCTTTCCTATCAAATTTCACTCCCCATCTTTCAAGATCTGCTAATCTCATAATTCCTTCGTTAACTAAAATTTCTACTGCTTGTCTGTTGTTTAAGAATCTTCCCGCTTTTAAGGTATCTAACAAATGAGACTGAGGACTGTCTTTGGGATCCACCGCACCCGCTATTCCTCCTTGGGAGTAGTAGGTGTTTCCTATTCCTCTTGTTAGTATAATAGGAGATGCTCCGAGTTCCTTTAAAACTATAGCACACGTTAGCCCTGCTATACCGCTACCACAAACTACTGCCTGAGCCGTGTTTTCTGGAAGAAGGGAGAAGTTGAATTCAAGAAAAAACCTCATCACGGGCTATTTTCATTATAAGATTGGAGAGTCTAATAGGATCGTGTCTTACAAAGTTGTCCTTTTCTCCTATTAAATCCTCCGCATAAACTGATATATTTTCACGCGCAATTCTACCTATATCTGGAATCACAGGTTCTTGACCTTCATTTAAGTATCTACTGAGCAGATCACCGGAAGGCATTTTTGTATTAACTACAGCAGCGTCAATTCGGTTTAACCCTGTAAAGTGCAAGAAAACTCTAATATGATCGTATGCTGTAAAACCTTCTGTTTCCCCGAGTTGACTCATTGCATTAACGATGAATATTTTTAAAGCTTTGCTTCTATTAACTGCTTCTTTTAAATCTCTTATAAGAAGATTAGGTATGATGCTTGTAAACAAACTGCCCGGACCGAAAACAATAACATCTGCAGCTTCTACTGCTGCTATTGCTTCTATTGGAGCTTTTGCTTTTTGTGGTTCTATTCTTATCTCTCTGATTCTGCTTTTTGTTTTCTTCCCGTATTCTGTTATATTTTCTTCTCCTACAACAGTTTCCCCGTCTTCAAATTGAGCTATTAAGTGTATATCTTCTACAGTAGAGGGTATTATCTCTCCTTTTGTTCTAAGAATTTGAGACGTTAGTTTAACCGCTTCTAGAAAATTGCCAGTTATATCTGTAAGAGCTGTTAAGAACAGATTACCGAAAGCATGACCTTCTATTCCATCTCCTTTGAATCTGTATTGGAAAAGTTCTCTCATAACGTCCTCAATGTCAGAAAGAGCCACTATGCAGTTTCTTATATCACCGGGAGCTGGTATGTTGTATATTCTTCTGAGTTTTCCTGTGCTTCCACCACTGTCCGCAACTGTGACTATTGCTGAAAGGTGGGAAATTCCTTCACCTACCTCTTGCTTTAGCCCCTTTAAAAGGGTAGATAGTCCGGTTCCCCCACCGACCGCAACAACCTTCATAGTTCTACCTCCTTTATTTTTTTCCTACTGTAAGAGTGCCGCATCCTCCTATACTATCTCGCCTAAAACGTGAGGAAAGGGTAACTTTCACTCCCTTTTTCCTTAAAAAGAGAAAGGCTCTTTCGTAATCGTCTCCACTTACAGGATCAAATCCACCCGTTGAATTGTAGCTCAAGAGAGTGACACTTACCTTTAAACTACGTGCGAGTTCTGCCAAAGCTCTAAGATCTTTTTCGCTACTGTTTATTCCCTTTAGAAGTATATAAGCTAAGCTTATTTTTTTTCTACGCTTTTTGTTAAGTTGCGGAATTTTTTCCCTTAAAAAGCTTATTAGCAGATAAAGATCACCCGCACGTGGCATTATCCTTTTTCTTATTATGGGATCCAGTGAATGAAGTGAAATGGTCAAACCGTTATGGGGTAAATCTATAAGTTCATTTAAAAGATTCAGAGGAAAACCGGAGGTGTAAAAGGAAATTTTCAAACCTTCCTTATGGAGTGCCAGAAAGGCTTCTTTTACACTCTTCCAATTGAGTAAGGGTTCTCCTATTCCTGCCATTGCAATGCGTTTGATAGGGAATATTCCCTTCAAAAGGGAATACTGGCCGTATATCTCCTCTGCGTTAAGGTTTCTTATAAGACCTTGCCTTCCCGACGCGCAGAAAACACACCTGACAGGACATCCCACCTGAGTGGACACACACAGAGTATCTCCTCTATACAGAACTCCTTCTATCCTGTAGCCATCTTGCAGTTCAAAGACAAAAAGCTCGTTGAATTTACCTCTAACTCTGTGTAGCAATTTCATGATAGGTGTTGTCTTCCAAAAGGGATTTTCTATAACAGCCGGGGCAGTTACGGTAAAACTCTAAAACATTACGATACCCGATAGGTAACAGCAAATCTAAGGGTATTTCTTTTGATCGTTCTTCGCTTTCTAAGGTGGCTGAATTTCTTAGAGGATCAATTTCTTTTAATCTGACTTCTCTTCCTTCAAAGCATATGCTTGTTTCACAGGGAGGAAGAAGTATCTTCACCATGTAGTTTTCTTTTTCAAAAGAAATACAGCATGTTAACCTACCACAAGGTCCAGTGAACTTTGAAGGAGACAAAGGTAGATTTTGTTCTTCTATATCTTTCAAAGAAATAGAATCAAAGTTTTCTATAAACTTTATACAGCAAGGAACATCTCCACAAAGCCCAACCCACCCTAAGATTTGAACAGCATCTCTGACTCCTACCTGTCTCATTTCTATTCGCTTTTTAAAGATACGAGCCAGCTCTTTTACCAGTTTTCTAAAATCAACTCTTTCTTCTGCTGTATAATAGAAAAATATTTTTTTTGAGTTTAAAGGAATATAAGCTTTTAATAAGTGCATTTCAAGTCCATGTTCTTTTATCTTTTTTTTGCAGGTCAAAAAAGCTTTTATACTCTCTTTTTTGTTTTTTTCCATAGTTTTTATATCCTTATGATTAACTTTTCTTAAAAACTTGTATTTTAATGAAGCTCCTTTTTTTGAAAAACCTAAAACCTTAACCACGTCTTCTCCTTTTTCTTCAGAATCTACCACTACTAGATCTCCTCTGTTTAACGGTTGATTACAGTTTTCAAGAGCACCTATCTTATTAGTATCAAGAGTGCGCACTTTTATAAAATTCATAATTAATCCTCCATTAATTCCCATAAGATTACAAAAGCAAGTCCTAATTTTATACCTTTTGTGATGTTCTCCCTTATAAAGGAAATTCTGCCTAATAACATCTCAAATTTATCATAATCTATTACACCCTTGATAAGAAGATCCCTTATCTTCTCTTCCAGAAGATCAAGCAGTAGGAGTTTATCTTCTAAGTTCAGTTTTTCAACTTTTTGAATTATTTCGTATATTTTAGCAGGATCCTTTTTAAAAAAGTCCTCGGCGGACTTAAGGAGTTCTGGTTTTTCAATGAGAGCTTTCGCCTTAGTATAACTTCCTTCTGTAAGCGGGTATAGATTTTCCTTGGAAGTAGGTAGGAGTTCCTTTAAAGTTTTAGGATCTAAAGGATCAAACTTTACAGGATAAACCCTTGAAAGCACAGTGGGTAAAAGGTTTGCGGTTTCAGAGGCTACAAGAACAATAAAAGCGTAAAAGGGAGGCTCTTCTAAAATTTTAAGTAAAGCGTTGGCGGATTCTCTTGTTATATACTCCGCTCTGTCTATTAGAACAACCTTGCGGTGTGACATAAGAGGTTTTACCAACACAAAGTCTTTAACCGCTCTTACTTGATCTATTCTCAAGCTTTGACCTGCAGGCGGAACAAATATAAAGTCTGGATGTTCTCCTCTCAAATACAAGAATACTTTTCTTCCGTTTACTTCATCAGAGTAGTTAAACTTCTCCCATTTTCCTTCAAAAATATCTTCTGCTATACGATTAAAGGGCACGCAGGAAGAGCAACTACCACAACCCCACGGCTCTTCCTTTAAACACAGCAATCCTCGTGAGAAATCAAGAGCCGCTGCTGTTTTGCCAACTCCTTCTGGTCCTTTGAACAGTAAAGCTGAAGGTATCCTTTTCTTTCTGTAAATTCTCTCTAGGAATCTTTTAGCTTTCTCTTGATCTTTCAACAGCATACAGTTTACACTTCACATTGTATACCCAAAGGACTTGACAAGTTCGGCTCTTTTCCTCCAATCAGGTTTTACTTTTACCCACAGTTCCAAATACACCTTTCTACCTGTTATCAGTTCAAGTTCCTGACGTGCTAACCTGCCTATCTGTTTCAATCTCTGTCCCTTCTTCCCGATGATTATGGGTCGTAAATTTTCCCTATCAACTATTATCTCTCCCTGTATTACAAGAACTTTCGGATCCGCGTCTCCGGGTTTTATTTCAGTTATTACAACCGCCACTGCAGTGGGCACTTCTTCTCTCGTAAGGAGCATTATCTTCTCCCTTACTATTTCAGCAGCTAATAACCTCAGTGGAAGATCTGTTACCATATCTTCAGGAAATAAAGGTTTCCCTTCAGGTAGATATTTGATAATAGTCTTTTCAAGATCTTCAAGATTAACTCCCTTTAAAGCGCTTATGGGTATAATTTCCTTAAATTCCGGATGTCTTTTGTGAAGCTCTTCTATAAGGGGAAGAACATTCTTTGGAGAACCTATTTTATCTATTTTGTTTATAACAAGCAGTAGAGCTTTTTCTTTGGATAAAGATTTCAGATAATTTTGAAAAACTTCTTCATCTCTTTTTCGCCAGCCTTCTTCTGCGTCTATCATAAAAAGCACTAAATCGGCGTCTGTAAGACTCTGTTTTGCCATTTCAATCATAGCCTTACCAAGGGCATCTGCTTCTTTTGGTTTGTATATGCCGGGTGTGTCTAAGAACACTATTTGAGCTGTTTCTGGAATTGTTTTTACACCTATAACTCTTATTCTCGTTGTGCCGGGTTTAGGAGTTACTATGGAGATTTTTCTTCCGATAAGATTATTCAAAAGGGTAGATTTCCCTACATTAGGTTTACCTACTATCGCTACATAACCTGACTTCATTCAAAGTTCACTCCTTAATCTTCTTTTTCTTCTTCTTCCTCTTCTTTTGCGATGCGAGAGAGCAGGATTATGAATCCCATGCTTGCGATAAATATTATTAAGAAAGCTTCTATCATTACTACCTTTCAAACACCCGAACCTCAGGGGTTCGGGACCGGGGTATTTGTATCCCGCCTTTTGAAGGGTGTCCGCCCCGGCAGGCGGTTTTTGGACACCCCCGTTTTTATTATAATCTTACCGATCTTATGAACTTGATTATCTTCTGCGGATCTTTAATGCCTTTACTCATTTCAACACCGGAAGATACATCTACAGCATAAGGGTTGACATACCGAAGTGCTTTCTTTACATTTTCAGGTGTAAGTCCCCCTGCAAGAAATACCCTGAAACCCTGATTTGCTACCTTCTTAGCTACTTCCCAGTTAAAGGTTTGCCCAGAGCCCCCGTAAGCTCCGGCAACGTAAGTGTCTAATAAAATAGCGTAGGCTTTTTTCCACACATCATCTATAGGCGGTTCTTCTCCTTTAATCCTAAAAGCCTTTATAAACCTACGGGGATTCATACCCTCTATAAGTGTAAAATCTTCTTCTCCGTGAAGCTGGACAAGATCAAAACCCTCTTTAAGTATTTCTTCTATCTCCCTACGTGAGGGATTTACCACCACCGCTACACTCTTTGCATTCTTTACAAGGGACAGAAGTTTTTTTCTACATGAGGGAGAAATGTATCTCGGACTTTCAGGATATAAAACAAAGCCTACGTAATCCGCCCCTGCTCTGAGGGCAGTTTCTAAATCCTCACGGCGAGTAATTCCGCATATTTTAACCTTTGTCACAGAGTTAGTTTAGCATTTGAACTTTATCTCCTCAAGAACACGTTTCATACCTTCGTAATGAGTTCCCTTCCAAAACAAAGCTCCACAGTTGGAACAATAAGTAAAATCATAAGCTGTTTCATAAGCTCTTGTAGGAATAATGTTTCTAAACCTTTCCTTATCCGCAACAGTAAGCTTGCTCCCACAATGTGCGCATTTGTTCAGTAGAAGATGAAATTCCAAACCAAAGTGTTTTAGAACCATACAGACCTGCAGTTTCCAATCGTGCCTTGGAATAACGAGATAATCAATACGAGCTTTCTTTAACCAATCCTCCCACTTCCTAGAGGTTGTTATAAAGATCCTATCTTGGTTTGCTATTAACACTTTTGTATTAATCTTCCCTTTTAACATTTTTACATCGTGTCCGAGAAAGCGTAACCATTTTGCTAACTTGAATAAATTACTTTCCAGTAAGAACTTAAATTGCCTTTTACCCATTGCTATTATCAGCGGTAACTGAAAACTTTGAAGTATAATAATTTTATGGCTTTTTTTCTTCTCCCCCACAGTAAAAAACAGTCTGCTGTTAATCTTTTTACAAATTTTAAATTCTTTGAGGAACTTCCCTTTGGAGAACTCAATCCTTTAAGGGAAAAGTTATTCTCCTGCTTAGAAATAGATCTTAGAAATATCGCTCCCGTATGGAGGAGATATAAAGGAAAATTTTGGGAAGAGTTAAGTCTATGGGCTTTGCCTTCTAAAATTCTCAGAAAAGTGGAGAGTAAAGCCTTTGTTCTTTCTCCTCTTATGGGTATCGTCTCGGTAGGCAGTCCTATTCCTTTGTATAAAGCTGATTGGAAAGATACCTGCGCAGGTGTAAAACTAAGTGATTTTTGGAAAGAACCCTTAAAAAAGACTATTAGTGAATTTATGGAAGATATTCCTGTTTTTGATTTCCTGTCCTCACGGGAACGCTTTTTTTTACCTTACTCCTTACGTAGAGTAGTTTTCTTTTATTTGCGGAAAGGAAGCAGGGTTAAAAACGATCTTCCTCACAGAGCTTATACTCTGAGGTATATTCTGGAGAAAGATCTGGATATTGATTCTTTACATAGAATAAACTTTCTGGATTACAGAGTAAAGGAGATCCTTGAAGAAAAAGGAATAGTAAAGGTAATACTTGAAGGCAGTGGGGAGTATATATGAATGAAAAACCATACCTGTCTGTGGTAATACCCGCTTATAATGAGGAGGAAAACATTCCGCTTTTATATGAAAAGCTTAAAAGAGTTCTTGATGAACTTGGAAAGGGATACGAGGTAATTTTCATAGACGATGGAAGCGAAGATAAAACTTTTCAAATACTTAGGAATATTGCACAAAAGGACGGAAAGATAAAAGTTATAAGATTCCGTAGAAATTACGGGCAAACAGCGGCGATGTATGCAGGATTTGAACACGCAAGAGGAGAAGTGATAGTTACCATTGATGCGGATTTACAAAACGATCCTGAGGATATTCCTGTTCTCCTCACTAAAATAGAGGAAGGCTACGATATAGTAAGCGGTTGGCGTAAAGAAAGAAAAGATCCTTTCCTTTCTAGGAGATTGCCTTCAAGAGTAGCTAACTGGATCATATCCAAGGTAACGGGAGTTAAACTCCATGACTACGGGTGCACTCTTAAAGCCTATAGAGCTGATATTGCGAAAAGATACAGACTTTACGGAGATATGCACCGATTTCTGCCCGCTTTGGCTAAAAGATTCGGTGCTAAAGTAACGGAGATACCTGTAAGACATCATCCTCGTCTTTACGGTAAATCAAAATACGGTATAGGAAGGACAGTAAGAGTTATCCTTGATATCTTTCTCGTAAAATTTCTAAACGAATACATAACAAAACCTCTTTACGTTTTTGGAGGAATAGGTTTTTTGCTTCTTACGGCAGGAGTGTTGATAGAACTGTATCTTACTCTTCTTAAACTTTTTACAGGAGCGGATATTGGCGGAAGACCTCTTTTAATACTTGGTGTTCTCCTTATTCTTACAGGAGTTCAACTTCTTTCCACAGGTATAATAGCGGAGCTTATAATCAGAACTTACTACGAGTCCAGAGGGGAGAAACCCTACGTAATAGAAGAAAAAATAAATCTGGAGGAGTGAAAATGGCGGAACTGCTCAAACTGATTCGCTCTTCTGGCTGAGCTTCAAAGCTGGGTCCGGCGGACCTACAGGCTCTTTTAAGGGATATGGACGTTTACACGGATAGTAGAACGTTGGTTCCGTTAGGTGATGATGCGGGAGTTTACGAATACGGCGGTGTTATTTACGTTTACACCGTTGACTTCATAACCCCTGTTTTAAACGATCCATATCTGTGGGGTGCGATAAGTGCTGTCAATTCTTTAAGTGATGTTTACGCAATGGGAGGTATACCTCTTAACGCTTTAGCAGTTGTAGGTTTCAACAGTTGCAGTATGGAAATAGAAGTTCTCCGCCAAGCTATGAAAGGAGCTTTGGATAAACTCAGGGAAGCTAAGACTGTTCTCTTAGGTGGACATACATTAGAAGATAAAGAACCCAAGCTTGGCTTTGCTGTAACAGGTGTATGTCCGGACGGTATTTATATAACTCAAGAAGGAGCAAAGCCGGGGCATTGTATAGTTTTGACAAAACCAATAGGAACTGGTGTTGCAATAAAAGCTTTGAAGGAAGGATTATTAAAGGAATCCGATATAACCGAAGCAGTAGAAAACATGTTAAAACTAAACAAAGAAGCTTCGGAGATTATGAAAGCTTCCAAGGCTTCCGCTTGCACTGATGTAAGCGGTTTCGGCCTGTTGGGACATTTGATGAATATCTGTAGAAGTTCTAAGGTAGGTGCAAGTTTAATCTTTGAAAACATACCCTTTTACGAATTCTCTGCGGATCTTGTAAGAAAAGGGATATACCCAAGAGCTGCTCTCTCCAATTTGAACTTTCTGAAAGAGTTCATAGAAACGGATCTTGAAGATTGGCAACTGCTCTTATTGACAGATCCTGTTACTTCGGGAGGATTACTCTTTACCGTTGATAAAACACGCTTACAAGAAACTTTAACTAAGAAATTTAGTATAAACTGCTACATAATAGGGTATATATCTGAGGAATCGGGTATAAAAGTATTTCGGAAATGAGCTTGGAAAACATTATCTTGCAAGCTCCGCAAAAGAGCGGTGTTTATATCTTCAAAAGAGATAGAAAGGTTTTATACATAGGAAAAGCTAAGAATATCAAAAAAAGACTTCAGCAACATTTAAAACAAGCAACTGTTAACCCTAAGGAACTTGCTCTTATAAAGAATTCTGATAATGTAGAATGGATACTAACAAGGAACGAATTTGAAGCTCTTGTTCTTGAAGTGAACCTTATCCAACTTCACAAACCTCCTTATAATGTCCTCCATAAATACGGAGGAGGATATCCTGTTCTTTTACTTACTAAGGATCAGTATCCCACTGTAAAAGTAGTCCGCGGAACTCAACATGACGGAGTGCTTTTCGGTCCCTTTCTTCAAGTAAAAAAAGCCTACAGTGTTAAAAGATTTATTCATAAGTTATTCAAGCTCAGAACTTGTGATCCTATACTCTCTAGAACAGAACCTTGTATGGACTATCATTTGGGACTGTGTTCAGCTCCTTGTGTTGGACTTATAAGTAAACAGGAATACGAGTTAGCCGTGGAATCGGTAAAGGCTCTGCTCAAAGGGAATGTGTCGGATATACTACCTAAGCTCTACGAAAAAATAGAAGAATACTCTTCTCGTCTTCTCTTTGAGAATTGTGCAAGAATAAGAGATCAAATAAAAGCTCTGGAAAGCATAGCAAAAGGACAAAGTGTAGCTTTACTTCCCTTTAAGTCCGCTGATCTATTCTACATGCTAAGTGACAAGTTGGGACTGTTCCTTATAAGAGGGGGCAAACTTTTGGACAAAAAAGTATTTGATCTGAATAATTCAGAGGAATTAGAGGAATTGATACTAGGCTATTATTATTTTAATCCTCCTCCTGATATTTTGCTCAGTAACTTTCCCATAAAGGAGGATATAAAGAAATGGATCAAGGAAAGACACAGAAAGGATATTGATTTTTCTGAAGAAATACCTACTGAACTAATTTCCCTTATAGAGGAAAACTTATCAGAGGAACTTACACCGCAAAATATTGAAGAGGTTTTCAAAAAGCTTGGATTAAATGCTCCGCAAATAATAGAGGGGTTTGATATATCCCACTTTTACGGAGATTACACAACAGGCAGTTGTGTTGTTTGGGAGAAAGGAAAAATGAACAAGAAAAAATACAGAAGATACAGGATAAGGAAAGTAACAAAAGGAGATGATTACGAAGCCTTACGGGAAGTGCTTCTCAGACGAGCAAAGGCTATAAAAAGGAATAAAGAACCCGCACCTGATATATGGCTTTTGGACGGGGGAAAGGGACAGCTTGCAGTAGGTGTTGAGGTAAGGAATCTATTTTGTCTTGAAACAAAAGTCATGGCTTTAGCAAAAGGAGAAGAAGTGTTGTTAACAGAAGAAGGGAAAAAGTTAAATCTTACAGAAAATCCGATTCTGTATCGCATTTTCGGACTTATAAGAGATGAAGCTCATCGTTTTGCTCTCACTTACAGTAGAAAACTAAGATCCAAGCATTTCTTCAAGGATATACTTACAAATATAAAGGGTGTAGGGGAAACTCGTAAGAAAATAATATACAGGAACTTTGAGAGTTTATACGATCTTATAGAAGCAGATGAATCTGAACTGAAAAGATTAGGATTGCCGATATCCCTCAAGCAAGAAGTTAAAAAGTATCTTGAGGGAGGTTAAAGGCTATGATAGGATTACCACACCATTAGGAGGTGGATTATGAGTCCTGAGGAAATGCTTAAAACTTTTCCTGAACAATTTAAGTGGGAAAGTTATAAGATGGATATTCTTTCTTACAAGAGAATAATTTTCTGCGGTATGGGAGGTTCTGGTATAGTAGGGGATATAGCTGTGTGTTGGCTTGAAAACAGAGAAGCGCCTGTTTTTTCTATCTCTTACAGAGGTTACGGTCTCCCTTCTTGGGTAGAAAGAGGTGATATTGTAATATGCACCAGTTATAGCGGGAATACTGAAGAAACCCTTAGTAACTTCCTTAAAGCTGTGGAGAAAGGCGTTGATGTAGTAACCATAAGTTCCGGCGGAAAGTTGGAAGAACTGTCTGCGGAAAAGGGTATTACTCATCTTAAAATACCTGCAGGTTATGCACCGCGATACGCGCTCGGTTTTATGCTTTCCAAAATACTCTGTCTGTTAGGGATTGAAAGAGAGGAAATAGAATCCCTTAAGAATCATTTAAGATCCAGGTTGAAGGAGATAGCCAAAAAAGGAGAAGACATAGCTCAGAGACTTTTCGGATATTTACCTGTAATGTATGCAACACCTCTTACGGAAGTAGGTGCTTTCAGATGGAAAACGCAGTTTAATGAAAATTCCAAAACGCAGGCTTACTTTGCTTCCCTACCGGAACTCCATCACAACGAAGTTGTCGGTCTTGATAACGCTCAAATAAGGAACAAGTGCGCTTTTATTCTCATGTCGGATCCTCAAGATCACGAAAGAGTTTTAAAAAGGGTGGAGATAACCGCTGAAGTCTTAAAAAGGCTGGGAATTGTGCCTATAGTTGTGAAGGGAAGTGGTGATTCATACTTACTCAGACTTTTAGATCTTATATACATTGGAGATTGGGCGAGTTATTATCTTGCTTTGAAATACGGATTTGATCCGCTTCCTGTTAAGGTTATAGATTACATAAAAGGAGAGCTTAGTAAGGGCTCTTGATATGAAGTCCTGTATAATTCTCGCTGGTGGAGAAGGTAGGAGAATCGGCTTTAGAAAACAATTTGTTGAAATACGCGGCAAGCCTTTGTTTATGTATTCCCTTGAAAAAGCTCTTAAACTCTTTGAAGAGGTTATAGTTGTTCTGCCCGCCGATGCTGTGTCAAAAGTCCCAGTTCCTGAAGGAGTTAAAAAAGTTAAAGGAGGAAAGGAAAGACAAGATTCGGTTTTAAACGCTCTCTTAGAAACGGAAGCGGAAATAGTAGTTATCCACGATGCGGTAAGACCCTTGGCAACGGAGGAAATGTTCAGAGAAGTAGCGGATCTTGGAGATTATGAAGGAAAAATAGTAGCTGTTCCCTCAAGGGATACTCTCAAAGAGGTGTCCGCGGATACTGTTTTCAGAACTGTTGACAGATCTCAGATATGGCTTTCACAAACACCACAGGCTTTCATAAGAAAGATCCTATTAGAGTGCCATTTTAGAGCAAGAAATGAGGGATTCTTTGGCACAGATGATGCCAGCCTTTTGGAAAGATACGGATATAAAGTAGGTGTGGTTCAAGGTTCTTATTGGAATATAAAACTCACCTATAAAGAGGATATCCAATTTCTTGAAAAGATACTTGCGAAGGAGTCTTAAAATGAAAAAAACAAGAGAAGAAATTGTCCTTAAAGTAAACGGAAAGAAGGTAAGGCTAAAAGAGTTTCCAAAGAAAGCTCTAAAAAATACACTTTTGGGTTTTATAAAAAGCCTAAATCTTGAAGAGAATCCTACCGAAGTGGAGATAAAGATTTTTGTAGATGAAGAAAATTGTAGAGATTGTTGAATTTACAGTTAGGGAAGATATCCAAAAGCGTTTAGATGTTCTCCTCTCTAATAGCTATCCTGATATATCCCGAACGTATGCTAAGAAACTTATAGAAGAAGGTTATGTTCTTGTTAACGGCAAGTGTCGCAAACCTTCCTTCAAACCCAAAAAAGGAGATATTATTACCCTATTTCTACCTGAACCTGAACAACTAGAGGTAAAACCCCAAAATATTCCCATTACTGTGATCTACGAAGATAAGGACATAGCTGTAATTACAAAGCCTTGTGGACTCGTGGTTCATCCTTCCCCGGGCTACACTTCTGGAACTCTGGTAAACGCTCTTCTCTTCCATTTAAAAGATTTATCCTCCATAGGAGGAAAAGAAAGACCCGGAATAGTTCACAGACTTGACAGGCAGACAGCAGGACTTATGGTAGTTGCAAAGAACGATAAAGCTCACTTGAATTTGGTAAATCAGTTTACTGATGGCAATGTGAAGAAACTGTATAAGGTTTTGGTTAAGGGAATTGTTCCTCAGGATTACGGAACTGTTGATTTTCCCATAGGAAGGAATCCTGTTCACAGAAAGAAATTTTCAGTTTTCTCCCCTGTCTCAAAGCCGGCTTTGAGTGAATTTTGGGTTTTGGAGAGATTCAACCTTCTTGGGATAACCCTGCTAAAAGTAAAGATACACACAGGAAGAACACATCAGATAAGGGTTCACATGTCTTCCTTGGGCTTTCCTGTATTGGGGGATACTACTTACGGATTTAAAAGGAAATCAGTCCCGCAAGAACTCAATTTACTAATGGGAGATTGTAATATGCTTGTTGCTTATAAACTTGGTTTTCGCCATCCTTCTACGGGAAATTGGCTTGAATTTGAAATAGAAGATCCTTCCCCCTTCAGGGAAGTTCTCGGTTGGATTCGCCGGTTTCAAAGAGCTGCTTCCTTTTAGCTTCTTTTATATAACGGAAAGTTTCCTCATCTGAAAGCTGATGGAAGTCTTCGTAAAACATACCTACAGCAAAGCTCGGTTCTGAGCAGGTATAGTAACACACAACTTCATCGGTGTATTTAACGAATTTCTCAAAGACATCGGAAGGACACACAGGCACAGCCACTGTAACTTTTTTTGCTCCTCTTTTCTTTGCAAAACCCGCCGCAGCTATGGCAGTATATCCCGTTGCTATTCCATCATCTACTACTATAATTTCTCTATTCTTCATATTAGGATATCCTTCTTTTATATATTTTTTTTCCCTTTTTCTTAATTCTTCCAGTTCTTTTTTCAACACTTCTTCTACCGTTTTTCTGTCTAAGGATACGTATTTTAGAGTTTTCTCATCTAAGTAAGTCTCACCGTCTGGATCTACCGCTCCGAAACCCGCCTCTTCGTTCCACGGCAGACCGAGTTTTCTAACAACTACAATACTTAAAGGAATACTCAGTTCTTCAGCAAGTTTGTAAGCAACGGGTATTCCACCTCTTGGTATTGCTAATATAAGTCCTCTTTTTCCGAGTTTTACTTTGTTTTTTAACTTCTGTGCTAATAACTCTCCAGCGTGATCTCTGTTTTTAAATACTTTCATTTCGTATTTTCCTAAGGAGAAATTTATCTCCTTTTACACTTATAAGATAAACGTAGGCACTACCTATTGTAAAACTAACTTTGAGTCTGACAGGAATGTTTGTATTCTTGTCTATCCATGCATACCACGTTCCTTTGGGCTTAAGGAAGCCTTTGGTTTCCATTTCTGGATTGAAAAGGACTTTCCATGTTTTGTATAGCTTTCCAAAAACTTCTACTTCTTCCTCTCCAACGGTTCTGTAATCTACTTTGCGAGTTTTCTCATCGTAGAAAAGTGTAAGAGTTCCTCCTTTTTTGTTGGGAGTGTGTATGTATATAAAGACGGAAGCGGAAAAGGGATCGTAAAGAGTTTCCCTGCTCTTAAAAAAGCCTTCTTTAATATTTCTTGTTTTTCCTTTGTATCTTACTATACGGTATTTTACACCGCTGTTTCCGAAAAGATATCTGTGATCTCTTATATACCTTCCCTCTCTTTGGAACAAAAGGAACTCTTCTGGTTTCAGTTTTCTTAAATGCGCTTCACCTTTGTTATTTACTCTCTTTACAATACTTCCTATTACTACGGTTTTTACCCACGCTTTTACTATAAGCTTTTCTCCTTCTGAGTTGTATTCTACACAGCTTTCCGCAACGGGAAGGAACAGAAAAAAAATCTTGTAGCAAGTTTCAAGATAAGAAGCCCAGCTCAGCAGAGGCAGGGCTATGAGTAGAAACAGCTTTGTCATTGCATTAGAACTCTGTTAACTTCTTCCACAGAAGTTATTCCTTTTTTGACTTTTATAAGACCGGACTGGTATAGAGTTCTCATTCCTTTTTTTATGGCTAAGTCTCTTATATCGTCCGCAGTTCCACCTTTGATTATCAACTTTCTTATATCATCGTCCACCTCAAGTATTTCGTGAACAGCTGTTCTTCCTTTATATCCTGTAAGGTTACAGGTGGAACACCCTTTTTCGCTGGCTCTGTAAATAACTATTTCTTCTTCGGGAGAGCGTATAAGTCCTAAACGGATAAGAGCTTCCTTGGGAACTTCGTATGGTTGTTTACAGTTTGGGCAGAGTTTTCTTATAAGTCTTTGAGCTACTATAAGAATGAGAGAAGAGCCCACAAGAAAGGGTTCTATTCCCATATCCACTAACCTTGTAACAGTAGTCGGTGCATCGTTGGTGTGCAACGTGGAGAAAACAAGGTGTCCTGTTAAAGAGGCTCTTATAGCTATATCTGCGGTTTCTAAATCCCTTATCTCACCTACCAGAATTATATCAGGGTCCTGTCTGAGGAAAGCTCTCAGAACATTAGAAAAGGTAAGTCCTATTCTTTCGTTTACCTGAACTTGGTTTATACCGGGAATTGCAACTTCCACGGGATCTTCCGCCGTCATTATGTTCACATCTGGTTGATTCCTTTCCATCAGAGCGGAATACAAAGTAGTGGTTTTTCCAGATCCAGTTGGTCCGGTAACTAATATCATTCCCCAAGGTTTCCAGATTGCTGTGCGGAATTTTTCAAGATCATCTGTTTCAAATCCTAAGTCTTCTAGTTTAACGTTCAGGTATTTCTCCGCTTCTTGGATTCTCATAACAACTTTTTCTCCGTAAACGGTGGGAACAGTTGAAACCCTTAGATCTATTTTCTTGTTTTCTATCTTTATCCTTATCCTGCCGTCTTGAGGTTTTCTCTTTTCTGCTATATCAAGGTTTGACATTATCTTGTATCTTGCTACTAAGCTGTCCTTTATATTCAACGGTAGTTGATGATACACTCTTAAAACACCGTCCACTCTGTATCTTACCAATACTTTTTTCTCAAAAGGTTCTATATGTATATCACTTGCTCCCATACTGACAGCTTCGTATATTAAACCGTTGGCAAGTTTAACGATTGGTGCTTCTTCCGTAGCGTGCATTAGTTCCTCTATGGGAATGTCTTCTTCTTCTTTTTCTATTTCTACCTCTGTATCTTCTATTTGGCTTAGAACATCTCCGAGTTTTGGAAACTGTCTGTCTAATATTCTCTCTATGGTAGAGAGAGGAGCTACGTAAGGAATTATACTGCTTGCTTTCGTGTAAAATCTCAATTCATTTATAAGGGATTGATTTAAGGGATTAAGCATAAGAACGTGTAGTTTTCCCTTATCGTATCTGACAGGAACAACTTTAAACTTTCTCATAAACTCCTGAGGTATGGCATTTAGTATGTGAGAAGGAATGTCTAAGTTTACCACTTCTCCTTTCCATATTTTCTGGGGCATTATGTTTTGAAAAAAGCTCATTATATCTTTTTCCGTCAAGATATTCAGTCTTAAAAGTGTTTGGAAAATATCTTCATCGTCTTTTTTCTCTTGAAGGACTTTTTTTGCATCACTTTCTTTAAGAAAACCCGCCTTTGTGAGAAGATTGAGGATCTTCTCATGCTCCATAACTTTCCTCTTCGGAAGGAAATAATCCCTCCTCTACTTCTATTTTAAATTTATGCAAAGCTTCTCTAAAGAGTTTTGCTCCTTCTAAATACCTTCTGACAAATCGGGGTTTGATTTCTTCATAAAGCCCTACAAGATCGTGAAAGACCAAAACCTGACCATCACAAAACTTACCTGCTCCTATACCTATGGTTATAGCACTGGAACTTTCAGTAAGTTCCTTAGCAAGCTCTCGGGGAATACTTTCTAAGACAATCATAAAAGCACCGGCACTTTCAAGAGCTTTAAAATCCTTTCTTAACTTCTGAGCTTCTGACTGTAGTTTTCCCACTACGCGCGGACCGCTCAAGCTATGTATGAACTGAGGTGTAAAGCCTATATGCCCTACAACGGGTATGCCAAGTGAGGTTAACTTTTCTACCGTTTGTGCTATTTCTTCTCCACCTTCCAACTTCACAGCTTGCGCGCCTGTCTCTTTGAGAACTCTCCCGCAATTTCTCAATGCGACTTCAGGTGATTCTTGATAACTCATAAAGGGCATGTCCACAATGATGAAAGTGCGGGGAGCACCTCTTCTGACAGCTTTTGTATGGTATATCATTTCTTCTAAGGTTACGGGAAGAGTTGAATCAAGTCCCTGAAAAACCATTCCAAGGGAATCACCTACCAGTATGCAGTCTATACCTACTTCTTCGCACAGTTTTGCGGAAATATAGTCATAAGTGGAAACCATGGTAATTTTTTCCCCTTTTTCTTTCTTCCCCTGAAGATATCGGATTGTTTTCTTAGCTATCTGTGCCACGTGAATAAAATCTCCTATTTATGAAAGTTAAGTTCTTCCTTTGCAAAGCGGTATATTCTTCCGCAGAAGTTACATATTACCTCTGCGGGACCTTCGGACACTATCTCTTCTATTTCTTCCTTTGAAAGAGTCAGAAGGCTTGATTTTGCTATTTCTTCATCACAAGGACAGTAATACTCAACTTCTTTTAAGCTAACCAATTTAGGTTTTAAATTCTCAAGAAGTAGAAGGGCAATGTCTTCTGGTCTGTTTCCTTCACTCATAAGTTCCGTAATCGGCGGTATTTTCATAACTTTATCTTCTATTAGATCTACGGCTTTTTTACTGGTTCCTCCTAAGGTTTGAATTAGAAACCCACCTGCGTGTTTTATCTTACCCGTCTCTTCTATGAGAACCCCTATACCTACTGCTGAAGGAATTTGTTCGGATTGCATCAGATAAAAGGCTATATCTTCCGCTATTTCTCCCGATACGAGAGGAACAACACTGGTATAAGGAGTTCCCATTCTAAGCTCCTTTACAACTGTCAAAGTTCCTTCTTTACCTACTACTCTGGAAATATCCATTTTCTTCTTTTCTTTTTCTTCTTTCACGAAAGTTTCAGCAGCTCTGTTAGCTATGAATCCCCTTGTTCTTCCCTTTCCGTCAGCTTCTGACACTATAGCTCCTGCAGGACCGTTACCTTCTATTTTTAAAAGAATTTTTTGATCCGTAGCGTGTTTAACAAGAGATGTTAGCAGTAAACTCCCCACTATGGTTCTACCAAGGGCAACAGCGGAAGCTGGAGAAAGGGTGTGTATTCTGCGGGCTATCTCTACTGTTCTTGTAGCTTTGACCACGTAAACCCTTACAGGTTCATCGGCGGGAACTGTAACTACCATGTAATCTCTGTCTTTGAAGTAATCCCTTAGTTCTTTTCTGGTTTTCTCCGAAAGCTCTTTTATTATCATGACTTATAAATACTTATTTCCAATTTACGATTCTCTTTGTTTTCCTTCAGAACGACTATGTGGGTGAATTCTCTTAAAGGAGTTTTAAAACTAATATCATCATTTTTTCTGTTAAGGTAGTAAACTCTCCCCTTTTCCGGAGGGCTAAACTTATCCATAGGAAGAATTTTAAGTTCTATATCAGCTCTTCTGTAACCGTAGATCAATCCCAATAAGAATGAGAAAACCTTTCTTCCTTTTAGATTAAGAGGCTTCACAGAATCTATTATAGCTTTCTTTTTCTCCTTAGAAAAGCTGGAAGCTCTTCTTCAGGTTCAACAGGATTTATGCCTTCTTCAGGAACAGCTTTTCTCAAGCTGGGTATTTCTCTCCTTATAACTTTGAAAACTTCTTCCTCTTTTTGTTTTTCACTTTCGGATCTGTCAAAATCGGTGGCTACGACTGCAACTCTGAGAAGATCTTCAACTCCTTCTTCAAGAACAGCACCGAATATAACCATAGGTTCTGAGTGTGCCTTTTCCCTTATGCTGGTAATAACTTGACTCGCTTCATCAAAGGATATGTTTTCTCCCACCCACAAGGTTACGAGTATTCTGCGTGCTCCTTCTATAGAACCGCCCTCAAGAAGAGGACTACTGATAGCTCTTTCTACAGCGGACTCCAGTTTTCCTTCTCCCTTTCCTTCTCCCATACCTATGAGAGCAAGTCCACCCTTTTCCATTACAGTTCTGACGTCTGCAAAATCTACATTTATCATAGCGGAAGTTGATATTATACTTGTTATTCCTCTTACTGCCCTTGAGAGAACACCATCAACTTCTTTAAAAGCTTCTTTAAAGGTAAGACTTCTGGTGCTTAAATCTTGCAGTTTTTGGTTGTGAATTACTATATAAGTATCCACATTTTTCTTCAGTTTTTCAAGACCCTCTAAAGCTACTTTCATTCTTTGCGGACCTTCAAAGGAAAAGGGAAGGGTTGCAACTGCTACTGTAAGAACACCGAGTTCCTTGGCTGTTTGAGCTATTACCGGAGCTGCTCCGGTTCCAGTTCCTCCACCGAGTCCAACGGCAATAAAGAGCATGTCCGCTTCTTTTAGAATTTCCCTAACTCTGTCAACGTCTTCAAAAGCAGCTTGTTCTCCTATTTCAGGTTTAGCACCCGCTCCAAGTCCTCGTGTAACTTTTTCACCTATTTGTATTTTGTTAGGGACAGTAAGCGACTCAAGATGTTGCAGATCGGTATTAACAGCGTAAACCTCTACGTCATTTATACCGTCTAAATACATTCTGTTAACAGCATTACAACCACCACCCCCTATACCTACAACCTTTATTCTGGTAGGATTAATACCACCCTGCCCATTCATAGCCGAACCCTACATACCGGTTTCATTCCGGTGCCGGGCTATTTATACCCCGCCTTTTGGAGATGTCCACCAACCCGGCTGGCGGCTCTTGGACATCTCCGTCTTTATTATAGAAGCTCTTTTATAAAGTCTATTATTTTTTTCATAAAACCTTTAACACCTCCTGTGTTGTTCGTTACACTTGTCCTTTGCTCAGAAAGTAATCCCTCTGGTCTTGTGCCGAATCTTAAAAGCCCTACTCCTGTAGCGTATTTAGGATCTTCCAATCTTTCTTTAAGTCCTCCCAGTTCTGTGGGTTTTCCTATGCGGGCTGGGAGATCGGTAAACCTTTCCATAAACTCCCTTATACCTTTTAAGTTTGCTGTTCCGCCTGTGATGACAATTCCCGCATTGGCTGTATCCAATTTGAAGCCTGCGTCTTCTATTTCCTTAACTATTTTTTCCATTATCTCTTCAAGCCTTATCTGTATTACTTCCGCTAACTGCCTTTTTTCTATGGTAACTTCCCTACCTTCACCTCGGGGTTTTATCCTGAGTATATCTCCTCCCTTTACGAGATCCACCAACGCAACTCCGTTTTCTTTTTTAATTCTTTCTGCTTCTTCGTTGTCCACTTTCATAAATATACTTATGTCTTTGGTTATACTGTTTCCGCCCATTGCTATACAACCCGTCATAACGGGATATCCTTCAGAAAAAAGAACAAAATCTGTAAGCCCTGCTCCGATATCTATGAGAAGAACACCATCGTCCTTTTCCTCATCTCTTAAGACAGCCTTTGCCGATGCAAGAGCATTAACCACTTGAAGGATAGGCTGATAACCTGCGTAAGATACTGCCTTTTCCAGATTTCTCACTACTGCTGTTTTAACCTTTATCAAGTGAACCTGTGCCGTTAGTTTTGAACCGAGTAAGCCAACGGGATCTTCTATTCCTTCTTGATCGTCCAATACGTATTTTCTTGGAATTGTATGTATTATTTCAAAACCGTCTTCTTTACCCTTCGCGGTGCTTCTTTCTATAAGCCTATTTATGTGATCTTCCTCTATTTCTGTCGGACTTGAGGAGATGTTTATAGTGTCTTTTTCGTTTTGGCTTTTAAGCTTTGGACTTGAAATGTTTATTATTACGTGATTTACCTTTTGACCAGACATTTCTTCCGCTTCTCTAACAGCACTTGCAATGGCTCTTGCAGCTCTTTCAAGACGGGTTATGGATCCCCTATCTACTCCCCTTGATTTTGCCTCTCCTATTCCTACTATATGTATATCTCCGTAAGTGTCTATTTCTCCTACCAGAGCAACTATTTTCTCTGTTCCGATGTCTATAGAAGCTACTGTTCTCATCTCTGTCTAATTTCTTACTAAAATAAATCTGTCATATCTTAAATCAACTTCTTTTTCTTGAAGATTATAAATCATTTTAAGTCTGTAGGATACGTTTTCGGAAAGAAGTTCTAAAGGAGGTAAAATTACAGTTCTTTTAGAAGTTCTAAGTAAAATTTTATCTTTTTTAATATCAATGTAATTTACAGTCAAATTTGATGTTTTTAGTATATTCGCTAAATGAGAGATATGCTTTTTCAATATATCAAAATTGTAAACCTTTAGCAGTGGTAGTTTTTTTAAATCTTCTCCCATAGGTTTAAAAAGAACTCCTTCGGCATCTATAAGAAGATATCCTTTTCCTATTTTAATCTTTGCAATGGGTTTCCTCTCAACGATTTTTATATTTAAGGATATACCGTCTAATCCGAAACTACGATTTATAAAAACTGTCTTTACTCGCCCTTCTGTGCGTATGTTAAGGGCTGATAAAAAGTTTTCCTCCTTAAGCGTTAGCAGGTTTTCTTCTAAATCCGCTACCGTTTTCCTTACAGCTGATAAACTTACGTATTCATTGCCTTCTACTATTATTTCCTTTACTTTAAAAAAAGGAAGGCGTCCAAGGAATGCCGGTGCAGAAAAACTGGCAAAGGCTATTAATCCTATCCAGAATACAAGTAAAAAAAGGGAAAAAAGCTTACGAATCTTCTGAAATTTGTATCTTTTTCTCACGCTCCGCTCCACCTTAGGAGATTATGAGAGTTAACATCTCCTTGAAATCTATTCCGACTTTTCTACAAGCCATAGGAAGAAGACTTAGCTCTGTCATTCCAGGAATTGTGTTCACCTCTAGGACAAAGGGATTTCTTTTTCTGTCAACTCTAAAATCTATTCTTGAAAAATCTTTCAGATCTAAGAGTTTACTTATCTTCAGTGCTATTTCTTGCAATTTACGGGTAAGGGAATTTTCAGGAGGAAAAAGGTATTCGGTTTTTCCTGGTGTGTATTTACTTTCATAGTCATACACTCCTTTTTTCGGAATTATCTCTATTACAGGTAGAACCCTCTCTTTTAAAATACCCACAGTCATATCCCTGCCCTCAATGAATTGCTCTATGATAATTTTGTCGGTTATTCGGAAAAGTTCTTTAACGGCGGATAAAAGTTCACTTTTATTTTTTACAATTTTCAGTCCTACACTTGAACCTTGATCAGAGGGTTTGATAACAGCGGGAAAACTGTTCCATGCTGGTATAGCTTCCTGTTTTCTCACACATATCCAGTTTGGTGTCGGAATATTTTCCGACTTCAGCAATCTTTTTGTTATATCCTTATCCATAGCAATGGCGCTTCCCAGAACACCTGTTCCGGTGTAAGGAATTCCCAGTAGATCTAACATTCCTTGCACTCTTCCGTCTTCTCCGTAAGTTCCGTGCAGTGCGATGAAAACTTTATCAGGTTTAATTTCTAGTAATTTACAGGGCAGTTCAGCAGATAAATCTAACTCAATTACTTCGTGTCCTAACTCTCTTAAAGTTTTAGCAACAGCTTTGCCAGTTCTTAGAGATATTTCTCTCTCAGAGGATTTTCCACCCATTAAAACTGCTATTCTCAATTAGCTTTACCTCCTCTTGAAGCTCTATTCCGAACTCCTCCAGAACGCGTTTTTTGGCTTCTTTTATAAGTATTAAGGCTTCCTGAAAAGTAGCTCCACCGTAGTTAATAAGGAAATTAGCGTGTATTTCTGAAAAGCCTATTCTTCCTATTTTGTATCCTTTCAACTTAACTCTTTCCATTAATCTACCTGCAAAATCACCGGGAGGATTTTTAAAGGTTGAACCGCAAGTGAGTTTATTGATAGGTTGGGTTTTCTTTCTCTTACGCCTTATTCTGTTGAACTCATCTTTCACATTGTAAGGACTTTTCTTAAGCAGAAACAGACAAGAGACTACTATACCCATTTTCGGAAAAGGAGATTCTCTGTAAGAAAAGTCAACTTCATTTGCTTTTAGGGTTAATATATTGCCTTCCCAGTCTAAGAAAGTTATCTCCTGCAGAAAATCTTTTATCTCCACACCGAAAGCTCCCGCATTCATTGCAACTGCTCCTCCTACTGTGGCAGGAAAACCGTATAATCTATGTATCCCCCAGAGGTTCTCTTTAAGGGAAAGTAGCACTAAATCCCTTAAATATGTTCCCGCCATCGCTTCTATAAGTATTCCTTCTTTCGTCGGTTTTATTTTCAAACCTTTTAAGTCTCTTGTATTTACAACTACTCCTTTTATATCTGCACATATTACGTTTGATCCTCCCCCCAATATGAAAAGAGGAAGATCTTTATCTCTGGATAGAAGTAGGGAATCTTTCAGATCTTTTACATTTTTTGCTTGTATAAAATAGTCCGCTCTACCTCCTATTTTTATTGAAGTGAAAGCTGAAAGATCTTCATTTCTTCTTATGAGCATTTTATCATTTTAACTTTTGAAGTAATTTAAAAAACACCTCTTTTCTTCTTCCAGCTTTGTATTCTTTACCAAGATAAATAGCTTCTTCACGCTCAATATACCCTTTTCTTACCAGTAATTGAAGAAACTGAGTAAGATTAGAAGGCTTTGAGGAAAATCCGCCTCTTTCAAAATCCAGAATGTAAACATTTCCTTTTTTATCAACAATAACGTTTTTATCAAGTCTTTGAAATTCATCGCGTCTTATACCCATGCTATCAAGAATATAGGCTTTCTTAAGTATATCTTTTAAAATATTTATTTCCTCTTCAACTGTCAGTTTTAGTTTTCCTAAGGGAACACCTTCTATGAAGTTGTAAACTAAAAAATCTTCTCCTTTAAGGAGAATTTGAGGAAATCCTTTTATTCCCTTGAGCTGTTCAAGAATTTCTCCTTCCTTTTGAATAGCCTTAGTTAACTCTTTTCCCTTAGCGACTTTAACGGCTACTTTGCGATTTTCCCAGTGTCCGGTGTATATGTAGCTCCTCCAACCTTTTGAGAAAAGTTTAAGGTCCTTTAGTTTGTTCTTGAAATCCTCAAATAACATAATCTTAACAAACTTTAAGCACAACCTTACCGAAGTGGTTTCCTCTTTCTAAGTAATCGTGTGCTTTGGAAGCTTCTTCAAGCGTGAAAACCTTGTCCAATACAGGTTTAAGCTTACCTCTTTCAAGGAGATCCGATATTAATAGTAGATCTGATTTTCTGCCCATATAAACTCCGAGAAGTGAAATTTCAGCTGTGAATAAAGATCTCAAGTTTATATCTACATCTCCTCCTGTTGTTGTTCCCATGAATATGAGTTTCCCCCCCTTTTTGAGACATTGAATACTTTTATCAAAAGTGGCTTTCCCTATGTGGTCTAAAACCAGATCTACTCCTCCGATGGTTTTCAATACTGTGGAAGGCACATCGTCCTTGTAATGATCAAGCACTATGTCAGCTCCGATTTCTTCGCACTTTTCCCTTTTGTCTTGTGAACCCACTGTTGTTATAACAAAGGTAGAAAAAAGCTTTGCAATTTGAATAGCTGCTGTTCCTATACCCGATGAGCCTCCCCAAATGAGAACATTCATTCCTGCTTTAATTTTTCCCTTGTTCACAAGAGCATTCCAAGCGGTTAGAAATGTAAGCGGATAAGAGGCTGCTTCTTCAAAGGAAAGATTTTTAGGCTTTCTAATTATATTCTCCTGTGGGACAGCTATGTATTCAGCGTAACCGCCGTGTGATTTTAGCCCTATTATTCCGTATTCTTTGCATAAATTGTCTTCTCCTTTTAAGCATCTGTAACATACACCGCAGGAGATACCGGGAGAAATCACTACTTCTTCTCCTATGTTTATACCTTTGACAAGATTTCCGACTTTTTCTACGATACCACTTATATCTGAACCAAGAATGTGAGGAAGTGAAGGTTTAAAAGGAAGAGATCCTTTCCTTATCCATATATCTAAACGATTAAGAGCTGTAGCTTTTACCTTTACCAGAACACTGTTCTCTTTTATCTGCGGTTCGGGGAAATTTCCTTCAAGTTTTAGATTTTCTGTCCCGCCGAAGTTAGTTAAAACTACAGCTTTCATACTCTTTCCTCATAGGTAATTTTTCTTTTACGGTAAAAGATCCCTAAGGGTATTTTTGTATTGTCCGAATTGTAATCCCATTGAGCAGCGGTATCGTAAGCTTTTTTGTAGTTACTATCATCGTAATCTGAAGGTAATTTATAAACCAATCGGTTATAAGTATCATAGGTGTTGTAAAAAACAACACAAGGTTGCAAAACATCTATAAAGGAAAATCCCTTATGAAGCAAAGCTTCTTTCATAAGCTCCTTTAGGTGTTCCTGAAAGCCTGCGTATCCTCTTGCTACAAAGGTAGCTCCCGCGGATAGCATAAGACACAAGGGATTGATCGGATCTTCAGGAGTGCCTTCGGGTGTGGATTTTCCCCTGAAATTAGTAGGACTCGTGGGTGTAAATTGTCCTGTTGTAAGGCTATAAGCTCTGTTATTGTGAACTACCACCGTTATGTCACTGTTTCTTTTTGCGGCAAAGATAAGATGAGATATTCCTTCCGCGTAAACATCTCCATCTCCCACAAAGCACACTACTGTAAGATCTCTGTTTGCCAATTTTATACCGGTAGCGGTAGGAATAGCTCTACCGTGTAAAGCGTAAAAGCTGTTTAAATTCAAGTAATCTGATATTTTTCCGTGACATCCTATACCGGAAACCATTACTACCTTCTGCGGGGGCACAGTTTCCGAAATTTCCCTGAGGGCTTCCGCAAAAGCACCCATTATGCCGAAATTTCCGCAAAGCCTGCACCAAGTAATCTCCGCACCTGTGTATAAATTCTCCATCTTAAAGCTTCTCAAGGATTCTTTTCAGTTCATCTCTAAAAAAGGGTCTGCCGTCGTATTTTCTCAAAGTTTTGTGAAATTTTATACCGTTCATTGAAAGCACTTTATCCAGCTGTCCTGAGGCGGAACACTCTACAACCACAATCCGACGCACATCAGCAATTGCTCTTTTTACTTCCTGTGCGGGAAAGGGTTCTATAAAAAGAGGGCGGATTACTTTAAGATCCATTTCCTTAGCTACTTCTTCAACTACTCCCGCGGTAGAACCCCAAGTTATAAGAGCTATGTCCGATTTACCGTATTCTGAAATCATAACAGTTTTTTCATTTTTTAAGAGCTGTTCTTTTATTGTTCTTAGTTTTCTGAGTCTTTTGTCTTGCATAAGAAGAACAGATTCAGCTGATTCAACGGTTAAACCTTTTTCATTGTGTTCGTAACTTGTAACTTTTACCACAGCTCCTGGAGTTCCGGGAAAGGCTAAGGGAGAAATGCCATTTTCTGTAAAACAGTATCTTTTGTATTCTTCTTTTTTGTCCCACATTATAGGATTTTCTACTACTCTTTCTCTGTTAAGGTTCACGGTAAAATAACTTTCTCCCAGATGTTTATCTCCTATAAGAATAACCGGGATTTGGTATTTCCACGCTATATTCATAGCCAAACGTGCTAAGTAGTAAGCTTCTTGAGGATATCCGGGTGCGATTACTACACGGGGAAATTCTCCGTGTCCCGCAAACAGGGAAAAAAGCAGATCGGACTGTGAAGTGTAGGTGGGAACTCCTGTGCTTGGACCTGCTCTTTGTGCTTCGTAGATCACAAGAGGAATTTCCGCCATACCACTCAGGGAAAGAGTTTCCGTCATAAGAGCAAAGCCTCCGCCGGAAGTGCCTATCATAACTCTTTTGCCAGCGTAAGCTATTCCCACCGCCATGCTTATTACCGCTATTTCGTTTTCTGGGTGAACAGCTTTTATTCCCAACTCCTTTTGTCGTTCCGCAAGATAGTGTAAAACAGAAGTTGCGGGTGTCATGGGATAGGCTACGTAAAAATCAAGTCCGCCGTCTACCGCACCGAGGGCTATACATTCATTACCGGTGGTAATAATTCCTTTTTTAATCTTCTTGTCTTCTATTTTGAAAAGAGAAGGCACAGATTTATAAGCTTCTGTATATATAAAGAAATTTCTATCCCTTTGAGGTAATCTTTCTACAACGGGAATTCCTTTTTCTGGGGAAATTCCGAGAACTTTTAAGATAACTCCTAAAATAGAAGAACTTTTAAAAAAAGCAGGAGCTACTTCCTTAAAGGGTGCTTTCAGAGCGTTGCTCATGTCAATCTTTTCATCAACTATCCAAAGAGTGTTTTCCTTAGAGCTTACCGTATGAAGGTTTACACTTCTACGATCCGTAGCGACTATTATGTCCACTTTCCTATCTACACTGTAAATGTCCTTTTCGGAAAAACGTAAGATTACAAAATTGTGTCCTCCTCTGATAAGAGAAGGATAATCTACATATCCGAAAACTGAATAACCCATAGAAGCAAGAACCTGTGCAAGCATTTTCCCCGCTTCCTTTATACCGGCTCCTGCTTTTCCGCCGATAAGAATGTTCATCTTATCCACTCCTTTTTATTCTGAAATACCAGTATAAGGGAAAAACAAAAACACTTAAGAGAACAAGCAGTAAACTCCACAGCAATTTCAAATTCTTATTTACTGTTTTATCTCCCCATAAGTGTATCATACAGAAAGCAAACAGGAAAGCTGTGTAGATGAACATAAAAAAGTGAAAGGCTGTGAGTATCAAAACCCACTGAGGAGTTTCAGGAGAAGTTATGTTGTAAGAAAACAACTGTCTTAGGGGTGTAAAAATAAACAACAAGGTGTATACCAAGGGTGGAATTGTAAAGATCCCTATGACTTTTTTTTGAACTTTCGTCATCTCTTCAAAAGCCGGCGGCGGGACTTGAACCCGCGACCTAAGGCTTACGAAGCCCTCGCTCTACCGACTGAGCTACGCCGGCTCCTTAGAATATTATCTTACTGTATTTTCTGTTGGTTGAATCTTACTTGACATACAGAAAAACCCGATAAAACATATAGGTATGGTCTTTGAAAGAGCAAAAGGGGTAATAAGAAAGGTAACCCTTGAACTCGTCTACGAAGTTGTTGACGAAAGAACTAAAGAGATAATTAAAAAGATAGATGAGCTTGAAAGAAGAAGAGAGGAAGACTTCAGATACCTGAACCAGAAGATAGACACTCATGTGGGGCAACTCAGAGACGAGATAAAAAGACTTGACGAGAAGATAGACAGTCAAATAAACCAGCTCAGACAGGAGTTTAAAGAAGAAACCGGTCAACTCAGGCAGGAAATAAACCAGCTCAGGCTGGAGATTGGTCAGCTCAGGCAGGAGATAACACAGATAAACCACAGGATAGACACCGTTATTCAGATGCTTTCGGAAGTGTTGAGAAGGTAACTCTTATAATATCCCTCTGGAGGGTAGAGGCGATGAGGGCACTTGTGCTTCTTTTGACCTTCACCTTATCCCTCGCATTCTCGGACGAGCTTTTCAAACTAAAGTGGAAAAAGTATGTAGGCAAATACAACCGGGATACAAACCAACCTCTTATCTTTGGAAAATACATTTTGCATGCCACGAGTGGGGATACGAAGGGTAGAGACTCCTACGATAAGCTTTACGTTTTTGACAAGAATGGAAATTTAGTTTGGGACTTTGAAGGGACTACTAATATGAACGGAGTAGTAGCAAGTCCACAGTTTATTGTGGTAAGTGATTATAAAGGCTATGTTTATGCTCTCTCTTGGATTGGAGATCTTATCTGGAAGTTCAAGGCAAAAGATAGGGTTTTTTCCATGTCGTTGGGAGATCTGAACAAAGACGGATACCTGGACGCTGTTGTGGGAAGTGATGACAGCTACATTTACGCTCTTTCTGGAAAAGACGGGTCCTTGATCTGGAAGTTCAAAGCCGGAGGATCGGTTTACCCCTCCCCCGCATTGGGAGACTTGGACAGGGACGGATACCTGGACGTTGTTGTGGGAAGTAGTGACGATTACATTTACGCTCTTTCGGGAAAGGACGGGTCCTTGATCTGGAAGTTCAAAACGGGAGATTGGGTTGCCTCCTCCCCCGCATTGGGAGACTTGGACAGGGACGGATACCTGGACGTTGTTGTGGGGAGTAGGGACTACTACATTTACGCTCTTTCTGGAAAAGACGGGTCTTTAATATGGAAGTTCAAAACGGGAAGATATGTTGATTCTTCTCCGGCACTCGGGGATTTGGACAAAGATGGGTATTTGGACGTCGTTGTGGGGAGTTATGATCACTACATTTACGCCCTATCAGGAAAAGATGGATCTTTGATATGGGAGTTTAAAACCGGAAGACAGGTTATTTCCTCTCCAGCACTCGGGGATTTGGATAAGGACGGGTATTTGGATATCGTTGTGGGGAGTAATGATTACAACATTTACGCTCTTTCGGGAAAGGACGGGTCCTTGATCTGGAAGTTCAAAACGGGAAAATGGGTTGCCTCCTCCCCCGCATTGGGAGACTTGGACAGGGACGGATACTTGGAGATGGCTGTGGCGTCGTTTGACGGCTATCTTTACCTTTTTGAGAGCACGGTAAGAGGTGGCAGGGTGGTCTGGTCAAGGTGGCACGCAGATGCCTCGGGAACGGGTCTTTATGAGAATGCGGTTTCTTTTGCTGAGTATAACTTGAGCAGAAAGGCTTTTGCTTGGTATCCGCACAAGAGAACTACCTTTGCGTCAAAGCCTCCCTACCTTGAAATTACTTCTGTAAAACTCTACGACGAAGATATGGACGGACTCTTCGAAGCGGATGAAAAAGGAAAAATCATTGTCAAAGTAGCCAATTACGGAAAGGGAACTGCGTACAGTATGAACCTTAAGGTCTCTTCTCCTATCTTTAACAAGAGGGTATACATAGGCAAATTAGAGCCCGGCAAAGAAATAACAAAAAAAATAACCTTTACAGTCCCTATAAGAGTAAAAACTCAAAAAGTATACGCCCACGTTGAACTTGACGCAGGAAAGTATTCTCCTGAACCGGCGAAAGTAGCCTTTACAACAAAAGCACCTATACCTCCTAAGTTTGCATTAGCTTACAAAATTGATGATGATAGAGTAGGGGAATCAGTAGGAAACTCAAACGGAATAATTGAGCCGAGAGAAACAATAGAGCTTCTGATAACGGTAAAGAACACAGGCAAAGGAGAGGCAAAAGATGTAAAGGTGAAGCTAATATCTTCCGATGTTGACATAATAAAAGGACAAGTAAGGATAGGCAATCTTCCGCCGGGAGCGTCAGCGAGCGGTAAGCTTGTATTTTTTGTTCCTGCGAATTTGAGAAAAGATAAAATAAACTTTGACCTAAAAATTGAGGAAGCTCTCGGGATATTCACAACCTCAACAAAGCTTGCTCTGAACGTAAAGAGAAGGGGCGGAAGGGTGTATGACTATGCGGTGGCATACGGAGAAGAAGATTACAGCTACAGTTCACCGTCTGTTGAAGTTCAAGCGGTAGAGCCTGTAGTTTCCGAAGTATCCAAAAACTGCGTCCGTCCCGATCCCAATTACCACTTCTTCGGAGTTGTAGTTTACAACTACGACGAGATCACAGACCTTGACTATGTGAGAAACGACAAAGAGCTAATATACAAACTTGCCACCTGCTACATGG
>JALSHV010000005.1 GCA_026981975.1 Aquificaceae bacterium
ATGAAAGAGGTGTCTTTTTCCCGAAAGTTAGCGGAAGACACCTTTGAGGCCATGTTACATGCTTACTCGAAGTACATGTATCACCCGCGAGTCATAGAAGCATTTTCTCGAGGAGACAAAGAGATAAAGAACGTTCCCGTTAAGATCAAAGGTGAAATCAAAAGGGTCACATTCACTTACCCTAAACCTCTTGTGGATTTTGCGAAATCCTGCACCGAGAGAGGAGGAGAAGTCAGAGTAGGATATCTCCCGCTACTACCGATTCCCGAAGCTCAAATTGAAGGCAAATACGTCGATGTTATAAAGCACAGTGGAGGAAGCAAATATGTTAGCGATTATCCCGTCTATGTGTGTCTGAAAGGAAAAGAGCAGGCGGGTCTTTTACTCTCTGTTCCCGTATCAAGGGTAAAGAAGAAGCGTGAGGTTCGCGAGTCTATTCTAACGTATAAGATGTGGACATCAAGGTACAGTGAGGACTGCCTTACACGTTATGAACCGGATCCGCTTGCCCGATTCTTAAAGAAGAAACTTATAACCTGCTCCTTCTACCCCAAGCTGTTTTTCAGTCAGGCGGATAGCTTTGATGGATTGAAGTTACCTCCCCGCAACACTGTTCTTTCCTCTTCGGGAATAAAAGGAGCTCTTGAGGGTCTCAAATACTGGAAATGTCCGGAGAGGTATGTGAGATATGACCAGGTGGTTGTATGTTCCGGTCCTTCTGGCGGTAGTTAGTGTGCTGGCTTTGGATTTCGGAGAGCTCGGGGAGGAAGTAATTGACCCCGAGAAAACCGGCGGGCGGATTCTTTCGGAAAGGGAGTATAAAGTCAAGCTCAAGCTTGAGCCCTTGAGGGCACCTGCGGTTTACTTTGAAGAAGCGGTAATGAGATTTGCCTCAAAAGCTATGAATACAGTTGTACCGGTGAAACCCATCTCACCCTGCACCGTGGAAGGTTACTGTTACAGGAATGAGGTGTTCTGCCCTGCGGAGGAAATAAGAAGAACCCTTCCCGTTCTTCACATGTCCGGTGGTAAGCTGAGCTTTTTCATGAGCTACCTTGAAAACCTGAGACAACTCGGCTGGCAGGTATCCGTATCAAACCTCATAAACTGTGACGGTGTTTACCGCTTCGGGTATGAGGAGATACATTTTCAGGGAGGGAAAGCCGTCCGCTATGTAAGAACGGGAAGTGTTTACGTTGAGATAAACAGGATGAAAAGAGGAGACTACAAGGTTTTCATCAAAAACCCGAGAACGGATGTGGCAGTAAGAGCTTTGGTTATGAGCTTCAAAAACCATTCCGCAATTTCAATAGAGGAAGTGAGGCTCCGAGGTTCCGTCAACAAAGAACTCATCGAGAAGCTTAACAAAGTAGTTAAAAATTACAAAGGAAATACCCTGGAGCTTCTGATAAGCTTCACGGAAAACCCGGATAAGATCTGAACAGCCCGGAAAAAGAATAGGTTTTTTAACCTGTCTTACACTGTATCATCCAAAGTTGAAAAAAGTAGCGTAAGACAAGCCCATCATTTTCCGAGCAGGTTTTCAAGAACATCCTCTCTGTTCTCTCTCAAGGCAAACTCAACCGTTGAGAGCAGGTCCCTCAACCTGTAGTTGTAGTGGTGGAGCTGTCTCTCCTTAAGGAAGGTCCTCACAAGCCTTTCCAGAAGCTCTCCCGTGTCTGTTCTGCCTATCTCCTTCAGCTTTTCCTTAAACTCATCTGATAGCTCCTCAAACCAGCTCACCGCTTCCTTCAGCAAGAGGTTCCTGTATTCAGCGGAAAGAACGGAAAGAAATTCTTCCTCAAGCTCCTGAACAAGAAGTGTAGAGGAGAGGAATCCGTAGGGAAGAAGCCTCTCTTCGGGAAAAAACAGGTCCTTGGCTATAACCCTCACGGGATGCCTTAGCTCCCTGTTTCTATCCTTCAGCAGGATTACGGGAAGAACGTTCTCCCTTATGTACCGGTCCGCTTCTTCTTCCCCGTGCTCCTTGCTGTAGAGTTTGTAAAAGTTGGCTATCAAATAGAGAGCTTCGGTGAACTTAAGCCTTTCAAGTCCCTCACGGTAAAGGTGGAGAAGATGGTGAAGGTGTTTTCTGAACAGCTCTCTCGCTCTCTTCCTATACTCCCCGAGTGCGTGAGGGTGAACTTCTCTCTCTAAAAGCTCCTTCAGAACCTTCCTTATCAGTTCGGGATCTCCGTATTTTGAAAGCAGTCTCCTCACCTCATGCCTGAGTTCTTCTTCTTTGGTTCTTTCTTCTCTCATCTTCCCGAAAAGTTCCCTGACCTTTTCCTCCAGCCTGCGGGGAACGTGGTAGAACTTCGCTCTTTTTCTCTCATAGCTGTAAGTTTCTACACGCAGGTATTTTTTACCACTCTTTTCATATTCGTAAAGAGCCACCAACTTTTCCCTTTCGCTTATCCCGAGAAGCCTCCTTATCTCTGCTTCAGGATTCATACGGTTTTATGATAGCGACTTTGCGATAATAAGTCAATAACTCAATAAGAAATTCTCATATATCTATGAGAACGGCTTGGGAAATTATTGGAATACAAAGAGTTCACAAGTCGACAAATTCTCATACATATATGAGAACTAAATTCACGTAGCCACAAACCCGTTCTCTTTCAATGTGTAGAGGATGGGTAATATTTGATTTCTCATACACATTTATGAGGATGAAGAAATAGAGAGTTTTTTGTAATTATCTTTCCTCTTCCTCTATATGTATGAGAAATTTACAGAACGATTCTCCAACCCGTTGTTAATCAGTGGGCCCCGAAGCTGTGAAAATGATTTCTCATATATCTATGAGAATTCAGCGAATAACGGAAGCATTGAGGCTCAAGCACTTGCTCGCCCATTCTCATACATATATGAGAATTTGACAAAGTTGAGACAAGTCAATAAGATAAAAAGACATGGAGCTTCTCAGAACGAAGGAAGTGGTGGAGCTTTTAAGAAGAAGAAGTGTGGAAGTTTCGGATAGAACCATAGTGAGGTATGTCCGGGAAGGTTTCATCCCTGTGGAGTATGTAATTATCAAAAGGAGAGGTCGTCGCAAATACTTCCTCTTTAAACCCGAAGTTGTAGATTATTTGGAAAAAAAGCTTAGTGCGTAATGAGTATCGTGATTAGATTGCTGGTTTTCTGGGACAGGGAAGGAGGACCAGGTGCAATAACTTTCTCTTCTCCACCCTTATTATGGTCTTATTATGGTAGAGAACAGCTTCTGAAAATGGAGAATTTACAGCAGTTTCGGGAATTGTTCTCCACCAAGGTAGAGAAAACAAAGTTGTTTATAAGTGCTTGATTTTTGTGGGTATATACGTATAGTTCTCCACCATGGTAGAGAACTTCTGTGATGACTGAATGAAGGATTGACATTCTCTTAATGGATTCATAAACTTAATTAATGTATGAACGGGAAATTGCTTACGGTGAAAGAGCTCCTCGAAGAACTCAGGCGGAATGGTATTAATATAAGCGAACCCACTTTACGGAGGTATATTTACAAGAACTTTATACCTGATAGTTTTGTTATCAAAACTAAACATGGGCTTGTGTTTCGGTATAAGTTCAAACCCGAAGCAGTAGAGTTTCTTATAAAGAAACTAAAAGAGATTTCTTAATTCGTAATTTGACAATATCAGATTTGAGAAATCAGTTTAAGAAACTCTTCGGAAAGAGGATTCACAACCTGAACTTCCTTCCCTGAGAAACTTATCCTGTCGGGTGAAGGAACGTCTTCGGATAATATAAGTCCCACGCCATTGTTGAGAGCGGAGGCTATTATTATGGCATCAAAATAATCAAGATGCTTGTAACGTTTTCTGAGAGCCACCGCAGTCATAATGTCCTGAGGATTTTCCGTCAGAAATCTAACGCTTCCCGCAAAATCTTCAAGGATGGTCAGGACTTCGTCTTCATCAAGTTTTTTCTTTTCAAGCAGAACCCTTCCAAGCTCCTTCACTACCTGAAGCGGAGCCAGAATCAGGAACTCTTTTTCGCTCATAGCAAAGAGCACTTCTCTTGCCCTATTTCCTTTCTCCGTATCATCTGTCAGTGCATATACCCATATATTCGTATCAACCAGAACAGGAATAGCCATTGGTATTGATTATGGTATTAACCTGACTTAATGTCAAGATGTAGAAAACTCTAATATTGGCAAAGGAATTATTTATGTCAGACATACAGCTTGACTATGGAAAAGAAAGGTCTAAAATCAAATAAGGAGGTAATCCTATGGGACACGTTATACCCGTCAGGGAATCCAGGAAGGATATAAGGTTTATCCTCGGAAGGGTTATATACCCCAGGACCGACCCGCGAAGAGCCAGAGTAAAAGTGATAAAGCCGGGAGAGTCCAAGGTTATAGTGGGAAGGAAAGGAGTTTATGTCCTTGATGATGCCCTTGCGGAAGAGGTGATAATGGAAGCCTGGAAGGAGTATCTCGGTAAGTATAAGAAACCCGGCATCAGGTCCGGGAAGGACATCATAGACCGTCCCGTGGAAGTCACGGAGAGCTTCCTGAGGGAGTTTTTGAAAAGAAAAGGTGTGGGAGAACTTCTTGTAAGAGGTTTTATATCCTTCAGTGTGGATGGTAGTAATATTAAGGAGGTCCTTGAGCTTGCGGGAAGATTAAGAAAGAAACTGCCCGCTGGAGCAGGAACCTGATCACTGCCCGCTCCCGAACATCAAAGCCCCCACTCCGAACTTCTGCATGACCTTCAGCTTTATGAAGTTCCTCTGAGCCCTGTATGTTCTCAGGACATTCTCAAGATTTGCCATCGCCTGCACTTTCTCG
>JALSHV010000006.1 GCA_026981975.1 Aquificaceae bacterium
CGGACTCCTTTCTTTGAGTCATCAAAAAGCCTACACTCTTTCGGGAGGACAGAAAAGAAGATTGGAAATTGCCAGAAGTCTTATTACAAAACCCAGATACATTTTTTTGGACGAACCCTTTGCGGGCTTAGATCCCATCATAGTAAGTGATATAAGAAATTTAGTAAGGGATCTTAAGCACCAGAATATAGGTATCCTTATTACCGATCACAATGTAAGGGAAACAATAACAATAGTTGATAGAGTTTACATAATATCTGAAGGTAAAATAATTGCAGAAGGTAGTCCCACTGAAGTAGTGGGTGTGGAGGAAGTAAGGAAAACTTATCTGGGAGAGAACTTTAAGCTGTAACTGTCTTCTTTCAGATAATACCCTTGTCCGAATCTTATACCTATTTTTTTTACAGTTTCTAAGTCTTTTTCCGATTCTATAAATTCCGCTACAAGATCAATGGAGAATCTATCCGCCATTGTTTTTAGACTTTCAAGTATGACCCTATTGTAGGGATCTCTGCTTACATTTCTAACAAGAATACCGTCTATTTTTAGAAGATCTATAAACTTTACAAAGTATCTCATTTGAAGGATAGTAGAAAATCCGCTTCCGAAGTCGTCCATTGCTATTTTAAACCCTCTGTCTTTAAGCAGATCAAGATAAGAAAGGGCGCTTTCTATGTTAAGAAAAGTTTCCCTTTCGGTAATTTCTATAAAAATCCTTGATCTAATATGCTTAGGAATGGTGGACAGTTCTTCTATTATCTTTCCTCTTTCAAGACTTCGGGGGGATATGTTTATAAAAAAACAGAAGGGATCAAGTTTGCGATCTTTTATTATCCTTTTCAGGTAGCGAACGGTAATCATATCTATATCTTCCATTATGCTTAAGTCTTCTATATCTTTTAGAAATCTCCCTATGGGAACAGCTTCTCCTTCCTTTATAACCCTAAAAAGGAGCTCGTAACCGTATATACTGCCTTTTTTGAGATCGTAAATCGGTTGAAGATGATGCGTTGTGGAACCTTTCAGTATCAGTTCTCTAAGATCCCTTTCTGTTTTGAATCTTTCCTTGTATATTTCCTTATCCTGCGGAAGTGTTAGCATAACACTTCTGTTCTTCCCTGCACTTTTGGCTTTGTAAAGACTTATATCCGCTATGACAAGTAGCTCCTGTGGATCTTCTGCATCTTCGGGATAGTTGGCTATTCCAAGACTTACCGTTATATAGATATAGGTGTTTTTATCCACCCAAAGCTTTGTGCTCCGTATATTTTCTCTGATCCTCTCAGCCAGTTCGTAAGCTCCCTTTTTGTCAGTTTCAGGACAAAGAACTGCAAATTCTTCTCCGCCGTATCTGTAAAGACTGTCTGTTTCTCTTATGTTATTCCTTATAAGACGTGTTACTTCTTTGAGTATTCTATCTCCAGCTGAGTGTCCGTAGGTATCGTTTATTCCTTTAAAGTTGTCTATATCTATCATTAACAGGCTCAGTTTTTTACCGTATCTTTTGGAAAGCTTACCGTGATTCTTTATATCGTGTTCCAGTATACGCCTGTTAGGAACACCTGTAAGCGGGTCTGTAGTTGCAAGATGACTAAGGCGGATAGTGCTTATAATATGTTGACATATTATTTTGAGGTAATTTTCGTCCGCTTTATACTTTGTTTCTTTAAAAAGCAGTAAAACCGCGCCCTGTGTGTCTTCTTCTAAACGAAAAAGAACAGCTCTGATAACGGTTTCTTCTTTCAAATCCTTTATACAGACGGGTTCTTCGGAGGAAGTGTAGAGTTCCTTTTTTCTTTCTTTATAAACTTCTTTAAGAAGTGCAATATCTTCTTCTTCGGCGGAATCGGAAGCTATGAAAAGAGTAAATCTGTCCCTGTGAAAATCTTCAGCTATAAACAGGGAAGCTTTCGCATTCATTACTTCGTTAAGACGGTTAAGTATATCCTTTATAAAAGGAGGTATTTCCTCCATATAGTTAACGGTGTTAAGAACAGCTTCCAGTATTAGTTCCTGTTTTTCAACTTTTTCTTGAAATTCATGGCTAAAATCCTGCAGAAGACGTGCAACAGACCCGAACTCGTCTTTTCTGTAAATCAGCGATGAAGTTTCAGTATTCCAGTATCCTTCTCTGAGTTTTTTTGTAAGTTCAATAAGTTCTGTAAGAGGTGATTTAATTGTTCTGGACCATAAGGGGTATAAGACTGTTAACAAACCCAGAAATATTAGAAAAGTGTTTAAGTAAAGGGAAGGATTGGCTGAATCATCACTTAGACTTTCAACACTGAAGGAGAAAACAAGAGCTAAGAAAACCGTAAAGACATATAGAAGAATTACTTTTGAAAAGTAACTGAGTGCCTTCATTACTTAATATCAAAATAATGATACGATATTTACAAAGAGTAAAGAAGGTCGTGATACAGAGACAGAAGAGCTTTAGCTCCCTCTCCGGCAGCGGTTATTATCTGTTTTGCGAATATATTAGTGCAATCACCAGCTGCGTAAACCCTTTCTTCCGTTGTCCTGTTGTTACAGTCTATTACAATTTCCCCTTTTTCGTTTTTAACAACTCCCAACTGATCCGCAAGCTCTGTGTTCGGAACGAGTCCTATTTCTACAAACACTCCCTCTACTTTAAGTTCTTTAATACTTCTATCTTTCTCTAAGATAATACTGGTGACACTTTTCCTATCACCTTTTATTTCTTTAACCTTTGTGTTTAGCAGAACTTCCACCCTTTCATCGGAGAGTGTGCGATCCTGAAGAATCTCATCACCTTTTATCTTATCTGTAGCTTCTATTAGATATATCTTATTTGCGTAGTTCAAAAGTTGTTGGACAGCTTCTAAACCTGCGTTTCCACCTCCTACTACTGCTACGGTGGCATTTTTGTAAAAAGGTGCATCACAGGTGTAGCAGTAGGAAACACCTCTACCTGTGTATTCTCTTTCTCCAGGAATATTCAGCTTCCTGTATTCTGAACCTGTGCATAGGAGAAGAGAATGGCTGAAAATTTCTCTGCCACTGGCTGTAAGTATTAAAAAGTTTCCATTTCTGCGCTCAGCTTTTACAACCCTATCAATTAAGGGTTTTATTCCTAAGCGATTCATTTGATCTACCATTCTGTTTACAAACTGAATACCGTCTATTTCTGAATAACCTAAGAAATTCTCAATATCTCCGGAAGTGAGAACTTGCCCTCCCACTGTTTCCGATACAAGAAGGAATTTTATCTTCTTTCTAACAGCGTATATGGAAGCGGAAATACCCGCAGGTCCCGCACCTATTATAATCGTATCGTAAATCATTAAATATTATCTTAATCTCAAACGGTGAGGTTTTATACTATTCTCTGAAAATCAATGGTTAAGTTTAGAATATCTGAGGTTTTCAGAAACGGTTATTCTTATGATATTATAACGAAATACAAAGAAATACCTGTGAAGGTTCATCTTAAACTTAACTGGATTGACAACGAAGGTAGGCTTTTAGGTTTTGATTGGGGAAGGACTCATCTCAAGCCCGCTTTCTCTACCTTAGATCCTGTTTACGTTAGAGTGGAAAAGGAAGAATACGCTCAAACACAGGTTTTCAGTAATTTGGGAAAGGAGTTGGTTCTTATGGTGGATAACTTCGTCGGTCCTCCGGAGTTTATAAAGAGAAGATCTGTCAGAGTAGAACCTGACGAACACAAGCCTGTAATGGTGGAAATTTTCCACGAAGAGGGAAAGTTGAAAGCTACTGTAGCTGATATCAGTGAATTAGGGATAGGATTAATTGTAGCTGTAAAAGAAAATGAGAACTTTGTGAGTATTCTCAAAGAAAGATTGAAAGCTTTGAAAAAAGAAGAGTGTATTGAGTATCATCTCAAGATATTTTTACCCTCTTGTGGTATTGCTCAAGGGAAGGGTAAGCTTAAAAATGTGATAAGCCTTGACAAGGACAGCCGGCTGAAACTTGGTTTTGAGATAAATTTTCCGCAAGGGGATCTCAACACAATTAGAAGATACGTTATAAATCGCCAAAAGGAAATAATAAAATCTCTTAGGATAGTGAAATGACTCTTATTTTGAAAATAGCCTTCAGATACCTAATATCAGCCAGAGGTAGCACTTTACTTATAACTTTTATTTCTTTTTTTGGGGTTTTTCTGAGTGTATGCGCAATTCTTTTAACCTTAGGAGTATTTACAGGATTTCAAGATTCTCTTAAAGAGAAGATCCTTTCTACAGCACCGCACATAATAGTGAGTACAGTATCTGATAAAGATCTAAAATCCATAAAAAAGGAAATAGAAAAAATTCCTCAAGTGAAAGGAGCGATAATCTTTACCCTTTACAGTGCAATACTGGCAAAAGAAGGAAGAGTTCAACCTGTTACCGTAAAGGCAGTAGATTACAAAGAAGAGTTTTTAAAGGAGCTTGTAAAAAAACAACTTAAAGAAGGACTTCTTCGTGATGCAGTTGTGGGAAAGGGGATAGCAGATGTTCTGGGTGTCAGGGTAGGTGGGGAAGCTGTTTTAGTATTTCCCATGGGTATAAGAACTCCCACAGGATTTATTCCAAAAACTAAAAACGTAAAGATAGGAGGAATTTTTGAAACAGGTGCTTATGACAGGGATTTTGTTTTAGTTTATATGGAGAGGGAAAAGGCAAAGAACTTCTTCAAAAGGGGATTCAGATTAGAAGGTGTAGAAGTCTATGTGAAAGATCCTTATAGAGTTCAAGAGATAAAGGAAATTATACGGGAAAAGATAGAAAGTGACTATATCTTTATAAGATCGTGGATAGATCTAAATAAACCTCTTTTCAATGCCCTACAGCTGGAAAAGCTTGCACTATTTCTTATACTCCTTCTTATGGTATTTGTAGCTTCTTTTAACATAACAAGCTTGCTTTTTGTAAAATCACGGGAAAAGGTGAAGGATATAGCTATTCTTAAAACCTTCGGTATGAGAAGCAAAGATATACTTGCTATTTTTATAACCGTAGGTATTTCCATAGGGACTGTAGGATCAATAGTTGGTATAGGTGCTTCCTTCTTAATAGCACATTTTATAAACGAATACAAACTCATAAGAGTGCCGGAGGAAGTTTACATGATGAACTATATTCCGGTTCATATACAGTTTACAGATCTGCTCGCAACTTTTATAGGAACAATTCTCCTATCTTTTGGAGCTTCTCTTATACCAGCTCTAAAAGTTGCTAAGGAAAATGTGATAGGTATTCTGAGAAACGAGTAATGGAATACGTCATAAAGGCTGAGAATCTTTGGAAGATATACCCTGACGGGACAAAAGCTCTCAGAGGCGTAAACTTTACACTGCGAAAAGGAGAGTTCGTAGGCATAATGGGTCCTTCAGGTTCGGGAAAAAGCACTTTAATCCACCTGTTGGGAGGTTTAGATAAACCAACTCAGGGAAAAGTGTTTTTTATGGAAAGAGATATATCTCTTATGACAGAAGAGGAGCTTACTAACTTCAGAAGAGGTAAGGTAGCGTATATATTCCAGTTTTACTATCTTTTAGAAGACTTTACAGTTTTAGAAAATCTCCTTCTTATAGGAGATCTTTTGGGTATAAAATCCGCTCAGCAAAAAGCTCTGGATCTCCTTACTCTGTTGAGACTTTCTCACAGGCTCAATCACAAACCCTACCAGCTTTCAGGAGGCGAACAGCAAAGAGTAGCTATAGGAAGGGCTTTAATGGCTGAACCTACCGTTATTTTTGCGGACGAACCTACTGGAAATATAGACTGGGAAGAGGGAAAAAAGATATTTGATATTTTCAAAAAACTCAACGAGGAAAAGGGAATAAGTTTTGTAGTAGCAACCCACAATCCCGAACTTTCCCGTTACTTTAACCGAATAGTCAAACTCCGCGACGGTGTTTCTACTGTTTAAAACCTTTTCGGAGACGCTTTACTTCCTCTTCCAAAATTCTGTTGCGTTCTTCACATTTACCAAGACGATAGCTAAGCTCAGATATCTGTCTCATAACCTTTTCAATTCTATCCATAACTCCTGATAAGGAATTAAGAAGATTTTCCCTTTCCCTGTGGTTGTCAAAGTATAGCTTTAAAGCTTCTCTTATTATCTGGGTTTCTTTTTTTCCTAATTCTTCCTTGAGAATTTTAAGGATATCAAGCGTTTCACCGTCAAACACGTAAGTTTTTTTCCTCAAGATTTTTAACCACCTTCAAGAAGAATTTAAGTTCTTTTGCTTAAAAAGCACGTTGATTTTCAACCTACAACTTCATAAGCTCTGTATTTCCACTCCGCTCCTAAGCTTTTTACAAGTTTTTCTACCCGCTTAATGTCAACTCCTGGATAATCTACCGCGGAAACCACAACTCTGAAACCAAGTCTTAAGGATTCTTTTATAAACTCAACAACTTTCTGAAATGCATAGGACTGAGCGGGTTTACATATTTTTAAGTAAGTTTCGGGATCGGGAGCGTTCAGAGAAACGGACCATACATCAACAAGTCCTTTCAACTCTGATAGTTTTTCCTTAGGAAGGAATGTAAACATAAGACCGTTGGTATCAACCCTTACCCTTCCCCCTTTACTCTTTACGTATTTCGCAATCTCTTTAAGAGCGGAAAACCTAAGGGTGGGTTCTCCGTATCCGCAGAAAACCACTTCTTTATATCTAAGGGGATCTTCTATAAGACGAATAACCTCTTCCACGGAAGGATCCCTTGAGATCCAAACCCAGTATCCCTTAACCATGAAGTTCCTTTCTCTTTCTCTTTGGCAAAAAACGCAGTGGAGATTACATCTGTTGGTCAGGTTTATGTAAAGCCGATCGTTGATTACATAAGTTACTGTTTCCCTTTTTCCGTTGTGTCCTATGTTCAAAACCAGCTTTGCATTTTCCGAAGTCATACGGTTAACGTCTTCAAGTGAGGTATTTGGTATAAGTTGAGCAAGCACTTCGGCGGTATGCCATATATATGAAGGTTTATTAGGTTTACCTCTAACGGGCTGTGGTGCTAAAAACGGAGCGTCAGTTTCAAGGAGTATTCTGGAAGTAGGAGTTTTTTTCACTACTTCTCTGAGGGCTTGCGATCCTTTATAGGTGATTATTCCCGAATAGGAAATGTAAAAACCCAGATCCACCGCTTTCTTCATAGTTTCTAAGGATCCGCTGAAACAGTGCATTATACCTCCCACTTCGTAAGCTTTTTCTTCTTTTAAAACTCTTAGAGTCTGTTCTTCTGCTGCTCTCATATGGATTACCAAGGGAAGTCCTACCTTTCTTGCTAAGGATATATGTCTTCTGAAGAGTTCTTCTTGCTTTTTTCTGTCGGAAAGGTTCTTGTAAAAATCTAACCCTGTTTCCCCTACCGCTTTAACTTTGGGATTACTTTTTATTATTCTTTCCAATTCCGTGATATCTCTTTCAGAAATCTTATCGGCTTCATGAGGGTGAAAACCGACAGCACAGAATACCTTGGAATATTTGTTAGCAAGTTCAAGAGTGCTTTTTATTGTTTTCTTGTCATACCCTACCGTAAGGATATACTCAATACTTTTATCCTCTAAGGTTTCTTTAAGATCCTTTTCATTAAGAAGATCTAAATGACAATGACTGTCTATCATAAGCCGGTGCTTCCAAACCCGCCTTCTCCCCTTAAGGTTTCCGTAACCTCTTCCACTTCAACTATTTCCACTCTGCTTATGGGCGATATTACCATCTGAGCTATTCTTTCCCCTCTTCTGATACTGACAGGTTCTTCTCCAAGATTAATAAGAATAACCTTAACTTCACCTCTGTAATCCGCATCTACGGTGCCAGGAGAATTCAACAGCGTTATTCCCTTCTTCAAAGCAAGACCGCTCCGCGGTCTTATCTGTCCTTCGTAACCTTGAGGGATTTCAAATACAAAACCCGTCGGTATGAGAACTCTTTGAAAAGATTTTATAATAACTGTATCCTCTATTGCCGCTCTCAAATCAAATCCTGCGGAGTGTTCAGTTGCGTAAGAGGGCAAATCCAGTCCCTTCGCGTGAGGAAGTCTTTTGACTTTTATCTTAAGCATTATGAAATTCTATCCGTTAATTTTGGTCTTCCTTTATCGTCAAGTTCAAAAACCTTGACTTTTACCCTGTTTCCTACCCTGTATACGTCTCTTGCGTCTCTCACTCTTACCCGCATATTGTCAACATGCAACAATCCTACTTTACCGGGCAGTATTTCTATAAAAGCACCATAAGGTTCTACCCTTGTTATTTTCCCTTCGTAAATTCTTCCAACTTCTACCTTTTCTTCGGGAATTCTCTCTCCGTCTATTCCCATTGTGGTGAACTTAGGTCTTCCCATTTCGTCAACTTCCAGAACTTTAACTTTTACAAGATCCCCTACACTGTATTTTTCACCAGCGTGTTTTACGGGCTGAGCCATTTTAGAAACGTGTAGCAACCCTACTTTACCGGGCAGTATTTCTATAAAAGCACCATAAGGTTCTACCCTTGTTACTTTTCCTTCGTATACTTCCCCTACTTCTATATCCTTTATAAGATTTTCTATGATCTCCACTGCTTGTTTTATCGCTTCATCGGAATAACCTGTAAGGAATACTTTTCCCTCTTCCCCCACCCAGACTTTCACTTGTGTTTCTTCGTATATCTTCTTAACAGTCGCTCCACCCGGTCCTATTATCAACGGTGCTTTTTCCTCTGGGACACGATGGATAACTATGCGTGGGGCGTAAGGTGAAAGTTCCTTTCTGGGTTCTCTTATAGCGGAATACATCTTTTCAAGAATATGCAGTCTTCCATCTTTTGCCTGCTCAAGAGCTTTTTTCATTATTTCCCTTGTTATACCCTTCACTTTAATATCCATTTGAATACTGGTTATGCCTTCCTTGGTGCCTGCTACTTTAAAATCCATATCTCCAAGGTGATCTTCATCTCCTAAAATGTCGGAAAGGATAACGTATTTATCCCCTTCAAGAATCAGTCCCATAGCTATGCCCGCTACGTGTTTTTTCCCTTTAACGGGAACTCCCGCATCAAAGAGAGCTAAGGAAGCTCCGCATACAGTAGCCATAGAAGTGGAACCGTTAGATTCAAGGATATCAGAGACGACTCTTATAATGTAAGGGAATTCCTCTTCATCTGGTATTACAGGTTCAAGTGCTCTTTCCGCAAGCGCCCCGTGTCCTATTTCTCTTCTTCTGGGAGGACCCCAAGATTTTGCTTCTCCACCCGAGAAGGGAGGAAAATTATAATGAAGCATAAATCTTTTAAAGACTTCTCCTTCCGCTATAGTTTCTATCATTTGAGCTTCGTCTGGAGCGCCTAAGGTTACGGTAACGTAAGCTTGTGTTTGTCCTCTGGTGAATACAGCACAGCCATGAGGTCTTTCAAAGGGGTGGATTTCTATGTTTATAGTTCTTATTTCATCTGGTTTTCTGCCGTCTATCCTTATCCCTTCCTTAAGGATTTTATCTCTCATTAACTTACTTTCCAATTTTTTGTAAAAATATCTGACTGCGAAGTGAAGATCTTCCGAAATTTCGTTCCTTTGAAGGAATTCCTGCAAAAGTTCCGCCAACTTTTTGTTCCTTTCCTTTTTGTCTTTTAAAGAAAAAGCAGACAATATACCTTGACTACATTCTTCTTCCAGAAGCTTAATAATATCTGCGGGAAGGGAAACTCCTTCAAATTGAATTTTCTGTTTGCCCACTTTTTGGCGAAGTCTTTCTTGAGCGGATAAGAGTTCCTGAAGTGCAGAATGTCCAAAGTGTATAGCTTCTATCATTACTTCTTCGGAGATTTCCTTCCCGCCTCCTTCCACCATAACTATGGCTTCTTTTGTGCCTGCAACTATTATTTCTAAATCCGCTTCCTTTCTCTCTTCGTAGGAGGGATTGATTATGAACTCTCCCTCAACTCTGCAAACTCTAACTCCCCCTACAGGTCCTTCAAAAGGGATACAGGAAAGATGAAGAGCTGTAGAAGCACCTGTTATGGCGAGCACATCTGGATCGTAACTGTCATCAGCAGACAGTGTAAGAGCTGTTATGACTACATCGTAAAAAAAACCTTCGGGAAACAAAGGTCTTACAGGTCTGTCAATAACCCGAGAGATAAGGATTTCTCTTTCTGTAGGTTTGCCTTCTCTTTTCACAAATCCACCCGGTATTTTCCCGTAAGCTGAGGGTCTTTCCCTGTAATCCACTGTAAGGGGAGTGAAGTCTATATCTTTTACAGGCTCTTCGGACATGACAGCTGTTACCAAAACAGCTGTCCCTCCTTGACGAACTACTACCGCCCCATCTGCCTGTCCCGCGTATTTCCCTGTTTCTATAACAACTGGTTCTTTACAGTTTTTTAAGCGGGTAATTTCTTCTATCATGTTACTTTACCTGAAGTCCTAATTTCTTGGATATTTCCGTGTATCTTTGATAATCTGTTTCTTTGAGATATTCAAGAAGCTTCCTTCTCTTATTTACCATTGCTATAAGTCCTCTTCTGGAATGAACGTCTTTTTTATGTTTCCTCAGATGTTCTGTGAGCTTTGTTATTCGTTCCGTAAGTATAGCTATTTGAACTTCTGGAGATCCTGTATCCGCTTCGTGTCTTCCGAACTTCTTTATAAGCTCCTGCTTTTTTTCCTTGGAAAGGGGCATCTGTTCAGACCTCCTTCAAATAGTAGTTTTAATTATACCATTAAATAATGGACTGGATAAGAGCGGAGCTGAGTGCCATAGAGCAGGCGGGATTACTTAGAAAAAGGAGACTCAGGGAGAACCTGAAGGATTTCTGTTCAAATGACTATCTTGGTTTGAGAAATCACCCTGAGGTTATAAAAGCGGCAAGGGAAGCTCTTAAAGAATACGGACTGGGATCTGGAGCTTCTCAATTAGTATCGGGATATACAAAACTCCACAAAGAGCTTGAGGAAGCTCTTGCACGTTTTAAGGGAACTCCAGCCTGTGTTCTTTTTGGATCTGGATATCTTGCCAATATAGGGGTTATTCCCGTTTTGGCAAAAGAAGGAGATCTGATACTGAGCGATCAGTTAAACCACGCTTCACTCATAGACGGTTGTAGGCTTTCAAAGGCGGAAAAAATAGTTTTCAAACATAAAGACTACGAAGAACTTCGGGGAATTCTGGAAAAATTCAGGGAAAGCTATCGTAACGTCTTAATAGTAACGGACAGTGTGTTCAGCATGGAAGGGGATACAGCAGATGTAAAAGAGTTATACAAAATCTCTGAGGAATACGATTGTCTTCTTTACATAGACGACGCTCATGGAACTGGAACCTTGGGAAGGGGAAGAGGAATTTTAGAAAAAGAAAATCTCAAGTGGAAAGAAAGAGTTATTCTTATGGGAACTCTTTCAAAGGCATTGGGAAGTTACGGTGCTTTTGTATGTGCAGGTGAAGAGTTAATTGAGCTTATTGTAAATAGGGCGAGGAGTCTTATCTTTACTACTTCTCTCCCTCCTTCTCTGTGTGCGGGAGCCTTAAAAGCTATAAAACTTATAGAAGAAAATCCCAATATGATTTCCCAGTTAAAGGAAAGAACAAGGAAAGTATACAACTCTCTTAATAAACTTCCCTACGAAATCCGCTACTACGGGACTCCTATAATACCGATAATCGTGGGTGATGAAAGGAAAACTATGGAAATATCTTCTTTTCTGTTAAAGAAAAGTATCTTTCTGCAGGGGATTCGCTATCCCGCTGTGCCTAAGGGTTCAGCACGTTTGAGACTTACTGTTTCTTTACGCTATGAAGAGGAAGACATTGAAGAGCTTTTAAACATTCTTAACAAAGTATAAAGCGGGCGACGGGATTCGAACCCGCGACCTGCTGCATGGCAAGCAGCCGCTCTACCGCTGAGCTACACCCGCTTGATATACTATTATACCAAGGAGTTTAATTATGAAAATTACCGTTGTGGGCGGAGGTTACGTAGGCTTAGTAACAGCAGCTTGTTTTTCTCATTTAGGAAATGAGGTTTTGGTTGTGGAGAAGATTCCTGAAAAAGTGGAAATGCTCAAAAGGGGGGAGTCTCCGATTTACGAACCGGGGTTGGAGAACCTTCTGAAGGAAGGTATAAAGAAAAGATCTTTACACTTTACTTCTTCTATAAAGGAAGGTATTTCCTTTTCAGAAATCATTTTTATATGTGTAGGAACACCTTCTCTACCGGACGGATCTGCTGATCTTTCTCAAGTTGAAGAGGTTGCTCGCCTTACAGCACAAGAGATGACTTCTTATAAGCTTCTTGTGGAAAAGTCCACCGTTCCGGTAAATACTCATAAATTGGTTAAGAAAACACTTCAAAGATACCTTAAAGCTGATATTCCCTTTGATGTAGCTTCTAATCCTGAATTTCTGAGAGAAGGATCCGCTGTTAGTGACTTTCTAAATCCCGACAGGATAGTGGTAGGTGTAGAAAGTAATAGAGCAAGGGAGTTGATGGAAAAACTGTATAAACCCCTTACGGATAAGGGATTTCCTTTATTAATCACAGATCCTTCTACCGCTGAGCTTATAAAACACGCTTCCAATTCTTTTTTAGCTATGAAAATTTCCTTTATAAATATGGTCGCGGACTTGTGTGAAAAAACCGGTGCTGATATAACCTTGGTAGCTGAGGGAATGGGTTATGACAAAAGAATAGGAAAGGAGTTTCTCAGAGCGGGTATAGGTTACGGAGGTAGTTGCTTTCCAAAGGACGTTAAAGCCTTTATAAAAATGGCGGAAGATTACGGAGTAGATTTCGGACTACTTAGGGAAGTTGAAAAGATAAACGCAAATCGTATAAACAGATTTGTGGAAAAAGTTTTGAATGCTTTGTGGTCCTTAAAGGACAAGAAAATCGCTGTGTGGGGGCTTTCCTTTAAACCGAATACTGATGATATCAGAGAAGCACCTTCTTTGAAGGTTATCCCTTTTCTCATTTCAAAAGGAGCGGTTGTAAAAGCTTATGATCCGAAAGCAATGGATAATTTCGGCAGACTCTTTCCTCCCAATGAGAAACTCAGCTACGCGTCCGATCCTTACAAGGCGGTTGAATCGGCAGAAGCTTTACTCATACTTACAGAGTGGGAAGAATTTGAAAAAATAGATTTAGTAAAGGTAAAAGAGTTAATGAAACTACCTGTGATAGTGGACGGTAGGAATATCTACGAACCTTTGGAAATGAAAAAAATAGGATTTGAATATTACTCTATTGGTAGAGCCTTCAATCCTTTATGAGATTAAAGCCTCTTGCTTGCTCCAGAGCTTTTTTAAATTCTTCCGTTGTTATTCGGCGGGCTATTTCAGGATACTCTTTTGCTTTGTAGTGGGGATAGTATTGAGCCATAACATTAAGAGCAATCTGTGGATTAATGCTTTTTAGGAAATTCAATACTTCAGAGGTTGTAGAGATATCGTTTGGGAGGACTAAGTGTCTTACAATCAATCCGCGAATAGCTACACCTTTTGAATCGGTTACTAAATTACCTACTTGTCTAAACATCTCCTTTAAAGCTTCCTTTGCTCTTTGAGGGTAGTCTTTTACCTTAGAGTATTTCCTTCCGTATTCCGTGTTCAAATACTTAAGATCCGCAAGATAAATATCTACAATTCCTTCAAGGAGTCTTAAGGTTTCTACAGTATCATAGGAAGAAGTGTTGTAAACCAGAGGGATTTTAAGCCCCTTTTCAACCGCTATCAGAAGAGCTTCAAGTATTTGAGGAACTACGTGGGAAGGAGATACCAAGTTTACGTTGTGACAGCCGAAATTCTGAAGTTCTAACATCATATCCGCTAAAATTTCGGGTTCTACTTCCCTTCCCTCTCCCCAGTGACTAAGATCGTAATTTTGACAGTAAACACATCTCATGTTGCAGAAGGAGAAGAAGATTGTTCCACTTCCGCGATAGCCTCTTATGGGAAACTCTTCACCCCTGTGAGGAAAGAAGCTGGATACAATAGCATATCTGCCGGTTTTACAAAATCCCAACTCTCCTTTTAATCTATTTACCTTACATTTATGCGGACAAACTTCACAGTTTTTTAAAAGTTCCTTAGCTTTTTTAACTCTTTCAGATAGCTCTCCACTTTTGTAAAGCTTTAAATAAGAGGGATACATCACAGAGATTTAATTTAATTCCTTAATCGCTGTAAGGATTCTGTTAATTTTCTCAAGATCCGATTCCAATTCCTCTTTTATTCTCTTTTCTCTCTCAACCACGTGAGGCGGAGCTTTTTTCATGAAATCCTTGTTGGAAAGTTTTTTGCGAATCTTTTCCAGATCTGAAACAACCCTTTTCTTTTTCTTTTCAAAGGATTCCAATAGTCTGTTTATATCTAAGTGTTTCTCCACAGAGAGAAAAATCTCCGTGTCTCCGCTAAAGGTAGCTACAGTATTTGATGGTCTTTCTTCTGCGGGTTCAAAGGATTCAAGTCGGGCAAGGTTTAATATGTGATGCTTGAATTCTCTTATAACATTGGCGGAAAGTTCTCCTTCTGTTTTAAAAAAAGCTCTTAGTTTTTTAGAAGGTTCTATTTGAAGATCAGATCTTAGGGATCTTACAGCTGAAATTATCTCCTTCAACCTTTCTACTTTCTTGGATTCTTGGGAGAATATTTCTTCCTCCTTTTTTGAAGGATACTCTTTTAAAGAAATACTTTCACCATCGCTCAAAGGTAATTTATGCCATAGTTCTTCTGTGATAAAAGGCATAAAGGGATGGAGAAGTCTAAGAGCTTTTTCAAAAACGTAATTTAAAGTGTAAACAGCACTCTCTTTGTGTTTGTCAGATTTGTAAATTCTGTCTTTTGCAAACTCTATATACCAATCGCAAAAATCAGACCACAGAAAATCGTAGATAAGATGTGAAGCTTTTGAAAATTCGTAGTCATTTAAAGCTCTGTTCATCTGATCCGCTACTTCGTTCAAACGGGATATTATCCACAGATCCTCTGGATAGAGTTCCCTTATGTAAGGTAGTTGTGAAAGCAAATTATCAGGGGTGTTCATAAGGATAAATCTCGCTGCGTTCCATATCTTATTGGCAAAGTGCTTATAACCTTCAAAACGTTTTTCCGATAGTTTTATATCTCTTCCCTGAACTGTAAGTATACTAAGGGTGAACCTTAAAGCATCTGCACCGTATTTCTCCGCTATGTCAAGAGGATCTATGACGTTTCCCTTAGTCTTTGACATTTTTTGTCCTTTTTCATCTCTTATAAGAGCGTGAACGTAAACGTCTTTAAAAGGAATCTTTTTAGCAAGAGCGGTTCCCATCATTATCATTCGGGCGACCCAGAAGAATACTATGTCAAAACCGGTTATCAGTAAATCTGTCGGATACAGATCTTTTAGATCTTGGGTTTCTTCGGGCCAACCAAATACTGCAAAGGGCCAGAGAGCGGAGGAAAACCATGTGTCCAAAACATCTTCTTCTTGTTGGAGATCTTCCGAACCGCATTTCTTACACCGCAAAGCTATCTTCCACTTACCAGTTTCAGGATTGTATTTGTAAAGATTTTCCTCAGAGGAGTGCAGTTTTTCTGCTGCAAGTATAAAGTTCAAAGACTCAGCAGATAAATCTGCTGAGTAATACTTGTTAAAGACAAATTTTTTGTAAAATTCTAATACTGTTAAATTTGGGTGAACGAAATTCGGGGATTTTAATATATTCTCTATCTCCTTGGGAGCAAACTCTTCTTTTATTTTCCCGTCAGCCAGTAAATTGAATATTATTTTATCGTGAAAATGAGAAAAATCATCGTCTGTATAAACATTGATGTTATCACATTTTTTACAATACCAAACAGGAATTCTGTGTCCCCACCATATTTGACGAGAAATGCACCAATCTTTTAAATTTTTCATCCATTCTAAGTAAAATTTCTTCCACTGAGAAGGTATAAACTCTATGCCGTTTTTTTCGTTTTTTATTATATTTTTACTCTCTGTTTTACTTCTTTCCAAACGCCAGTGAGGTTCTGGAAAGAAAATACCTTTTCCGATTACGCTGATGGTCTTCCCTTCCCAGCTTTGGAGTTTAAGCTGTTCTTTGTTATAAAGAAGAACAAACCTACCCTGTGCAACGGTTTCTTTTCTCCCTTCCTCCAATAAATACAGCTCTCCTTCAAACCCCGCAGCGAAAGCCGGAACAGAGTATTCTCTTGAAAACCTATCTATAAGATTCTCTGGAAGTTCTGTAAAGTCTTCGTTATGACATACTGTAAGAGTGTTCTCCTCTTGAAGGTTTATGAAGAACTTTACATCTTCCAAAAGAAGGACTTTATTCTCCGAAACTATTCGCAGGTAAATGTTTTTCGCTTCAATGCGGTTTATTTTCACTTCTCTTTCAACAGGAACGTAAATGTTCTCAACTACTTTTACCGAATTGTCCCTTATCTCGGGAGCGGATACTTTTACAAACCATTGGACCGAAACCATGGGCTCTATTACTGTTTTACACCTGTAGCATTTTCCCACTGTATGAAGGTGTTCTTCTTCTTTTTCCAGATAGCCTTCTTCTTTAAGTCTTTTAACTATCTCCCGGCGCGCTTCGTATCTGTCAAGACCGCGTAAGTCACCTGCATTTTCATTCATGACTCCGTTAAAGTCCATTACTCTAACAAAGGAAAGGTTGTGTTCTTTGCCTATTTCAAAATCATTAGGATCGTGAGCAGGTGTAACTTTAACAGCACCTGTTCCGAATTCTCTTTTGACTCTTTTATCAGCTATTATGGGTATAAGAACTTCTATTTCCTCTCCTTTTAGTGTTTTTCTTTTCCAACTGACCAGTGGTAGTTTTACCCTCTTTCCTACAAAGTTTTTATACCTTTCATCTTCAGGGTTGACCGCTACCGCTGTATCTCCCAGCATGGTTTCTGGTCTTGTTGTGGCAACGGTTATGTATCCGGAGCCGTCTTCAAGGGGATATTTTATATACCACAGTTTTCCTTTTTCTTCTTCGTGTTCTACTTCCAAATCTGAAAGAGCGGTTAAATCTCGTGGACACCAGTTAACTATGTATTCACTCCTGTATATGAGGTTTCTCTCGTAGAGTTCCCTGAAAGCACGCCGAACCGCTCTTGAGAATCCTTCATCAAGGGTAAACCTTTCTCTTTCCCAATCTACAGAAACACCTAAGCGTTTTAGTTGGGTGCGTATGGTATCTCTGGAAATAGGGACCCATTCCCAGATTCTTTTGAGAAACTCCTGTCTTCCCATCTTTCTTCTGCTTAATCCTTTTTCTGTAAGTTGTTTTTCCACTACGTATTGAGTGGCTATTCCTGCATGATCAAAACCTGGCACCCATACCACTTTTTTGCCTTTCATTCTTTGCCAACGAGCGATTATATCTTGCAGAGTAACGTTAAGAGCATGTCCCATATGGAGTGATCCCGTAACATTCGGTGGAGGTATCACAAGAGAAAATTTGTTTTTAACATTAACATCTTCAACATGATATAGATTTTTTTCTGTCCAAAGGGTAGCCCACTTTTCCTCTATTTCCTTGGGATTATACTCTCCTAAACTGCTCATGATTTAAATAAATATACCTTATCTAAGCTTCAGCATGGCTACTGATACTATTGCTAAAAGAATGGACACTATCCACATTCTAACAACAATCTTGGGTTCTGGAAGTCCGGAGAGCTCAAGATGATGGTGGAAAGGCGCTCTCTTGAAAAGTCTTTTACCTCCTGTAAGTTTGAAGTAAATAACCTGCAGTATAACACTTATAGTTTCAAACACAAACACTCCACCCGCAATTGCCAGTAAAAATTCTGACTTAGTTAAAATGGAAACTGTTGCCAAAGCGGCTCCTAAGCTGAGCGCTCCTACATCTCCCATAAACATCTGAGCAGGAAAAGTGTTGAACCACAAAAATCCCAAACCTGCTCCTATTATGGCAAAACAGAATACAGTTATTTCACCCGCATAGGGAACATAAGGAATACCCAAATACTGGGAGATCTTTAAGTGACCGACTACATAGGCTATCACTCCGAAGGCTGTAGCTGTTGTCATAGAAGGACCTATAGCTAAACCGTCTAGACCATCGGTTAAGTTAACCGCGTTAGCGGTTCCTACTATTATAAAAACTGTAAAGGGAATATAAAGAAATCCCAGATCAAGGGTTAACTCTTTGAAAAAGGGAAAGTATAAAACTGTTTCCAATCCAAGCCATTTGAATATCAGTAAAGCTGTTATCGTAGCAAAGAACAACTGGAGAGTTAACTTCACTTTTACCGAAAGCCCCTTTTTCTCTTTTAATTTGAGAATATCGTCTAAGAGACCTATTGAGGCAAAGGAAAGAGTAGCAAAAATGAGAATTGCTGTGTATTTTACATCTAATCTCATGAGAAGTAGGGTTGTTAGAACTATAACGGTAACTATAACTACTCCTCCCATTGTAGGAGTGTATCTCTTGTTCTCGTGGTGATCCGGAGTGTATTCCCTTACGTATCCTCCTAAGAATCTCTGAAGTTTTGAAATCCTTTCCATAAAGGTAGGAGATAAAAGTAAAGTTAGAAAAAAAGCTATTAAAATGGCACTGAAAGAACGAAAAGTTATGTATTTAAAAACGTTAAAAATGAAAAAGTAATCTCTCAACAGAAGAGCAAGGTAGTAAGCCATTTCTCAACACCTGTTACTGCTGAGTAATCTATCAAGGATAATGGCTACTGCGTTCCTCACGGACAAATGATTCCAATCCCCCGCCCCGTAGATGGGTTCCAGTATGTAGTCAAAAGTGTTCATCATATCCGGTGGGATACCGTAGCCTGTCCCGAAAATCAAAAGAAAGTTTTTACTTTTATCTTCCATAAGTTTTTCAAGCTCTTTGTAACTTATAGTGTTCTCATACTTCCTCGCATCGGTTCCTACAAGTATTGGTCTTCTTCCTTTTTCCTTTTCCAGTTCTTCTATTACTTCGTCAAGTGTGTATTTTAGCCTGACGAGTTTTACAGTTTCGTATCTTGTGGGATTTACTTTTTTTCCTTCTTCCGAAAGCCAGTAGGAGAGTTGTCTATTTATAACTATCCTTTGTCCGTCTATGGGTTGGACTATGTAAAACCTACCTACCTCATAAGCTCTGGCAGGTCTGGCAATATCGTGAAGATCCATAGTTGTGAATGAGGTTACTACGATTTTTCCTTTTCTATCCATTGCGGGGTAATGGAGAAGTGCTATTGAAATGTGTTCGTTTTTCATCAGATAGAACATGAGCCGGCCGGGAATCGAACCCGGGACCCACGGCTTAAAAGGCCGTTGCTCTACCAACTGAGCTACCGGCTCTTTTGCTCAGCCCCTAATGGAGCCGACGGGACTTGAACCCGTGACCTCCGACATGCCATATCGGCGCTCTCCCAACTGAGCTACGGCCCCTTTTGGGGTAAATTTTACAATAGCTTACCCCTTCTTTCAAGCCGTGTCTCTTTAAACTTGGGAGGAAGAAGAAGCCTGATCTTCAGAGATTCCTTTCTTTTCTTTTTCTCCTCTTTAAATCTGTTTAAAGCATCTGCTCTCATCACTTCTAAAAGATCTCTAACGCCCATATCACACCCCCGCTTATAGTCATTTTTAATTTACGGAAGTAACCTTTTGAGTCAACTCCGGAGTTTTTTCTTCAAAGACAGAACTATATCTCTAAGTGCTTTGTTGTTTTCCGAGCTTATAGAGATATAAGCTTCCCGATGTCCTTGAGCATGACACAGAGCTATGGTTTTTGTATTGGTGTGCTTTTTTAAAAGCCTTACTATAAAGTCTGTTCTGTAACAGTGAACTCCTGTGATGACTGTTAGATCGTAATTTCCCTGAAGAATGGAAAGATGCGGATTTGGTGGATCCAATTCCTTAGATAAATCAATTCCTCGTCCCTTAGGTCGGTAATCAGGAAGAACTAGAATATTAAGAGAAGGAAGGAGTTCTTTTAGTTTTCTTATAAATTTCGCTCCTTGTCTGCTTTTTTTATTCCAATCCCACAGTATAAGAGGTCCCACTATAAGAACAGGATTTTCCGCCAGCAATAAACTCTTTACTATTTCCACTACAGCTTGGTTAAAGCTTATTTTTTTCCCTTTTACAAAATTACCTTTATCTGTTTTCAAAAGGAGATTTCTATCTTCAGTCGGTGCGGGAAGAGCTTTGGGTATTTTGTAGTAAGATGGAATGAATTTCTCAAGATCTTTCACAGCTGAAGGCACCTTTGGAATCTTTTTTTTAGATCCTTTCGGCACAGGAGAGTTTTTTATGGAAAGTATTTTTTCAGAATCTTTTACAAGTAAATCAAGCTCTACTTGAAATTCTCCCTTATAGGCTTTTTCTTCTTCTTCTATTCCTAAGCTGTAGCAAGTTGTTCCTGATATGTCAATTAGAACACCTCCTGCACCCCATTCCCTTGCTTTTTTGAAAATCTCATGACGCTTTTCGTAGAATTCGTAGCAGCAATGTCCTATGTAGGTATATCCTTTTTCCGCACACCAGCGAAGAGTATCTTTGAGCATTTCAAAGCTTGTTATGGTTATCGGGATCATTCCTTTTTCGTAAGCAATCCTGTAAAGATCTCCTACTGAACACCCACCGCACTCTCCACAATCATCTGTATGCCTGTAATCACACCAAGCTGGCTTTGCACAGTAAGGCAGGAGCATAACTTTTGCTTTCTTTACGTTTTCTTTTAAACTATTTCCGATACTTCCTATAACTTTATTCAGGTTTTTTTTTCTATTCCCAGATCCTTGGCTTCAACTTTTCGCAAAGGAAAAAGGATAGCTTCAACAAAATCTTCAACTGTTAAATTTACACTTTCAAATTTACTTCTTTTAAAGAAATCCCTAATTCTCTTTTCAACTTCTGAGATCGGGGTGTCTTTTAAGAAAGACTCAAGATCGTATATAAGTCTCTTGGGATTTATAAAGAGATCTCCGTTTACTACAACTTGCTGAAGCAGATTCTTTTCAATGTCAACTTTTGCGGAGACTCTAAAAGTCCCCCCCGTGCATCGGTATATCCCGAATAAAACCTCTGAGCTGTCTGGAGCTTTTTTGACATGGTATATCCAATCTTTACTTCTGAAGTAATCTTTCTTTTCTCTGAGCAGTTTTAATTCTTCTTCCGTTAAATCTCCCCACTCACTTTTTATTCCGAACTCTTCTTCAAAGGCTTCTACAAAAGCCTTGAACACTATTTCTTTTTCTGGTATAAAACCGAGTTCCCTTTTAAGCCAAGTAACCCTGTCTTCCGCTGCTTTTATTCCCTTTGATGTGAGCTTCTCTACAGGTATTTGAAGGGACTTGAGCATTCTCTCCACGTTAAAATCCACCAACACTGTTCCTTGGTAAAGGAAAGCTTTCCCTTCAAATACACCTCCTGTGCCAGATATCTTTCTTCCTTCTACTTCTATATCGTTTCTGGGTCTGAACTCTGCTTTTATACCTAATTTCCTTAAGGCTTTCGCTGCAGCGGTGCATATTCTTGCTGTGAGCGTTTCGTAGTCTGGATCGCCGAGTTCACTTCTGTGGGCTATTATCTCCCAACCTATTTGAGTTTCGTCAAAGTATATAGCTCCTCCTCCTGTTATCCTTCTGCCTACTTCTATTCCTTCCTTGGAAGTAAACTCTTCTCTTATTTCCTGTTCAACCGCTTGATGATAACCTATAAGAACACATTCTGGTTTGAACTGAAGAAATCTTATAGTGCTGGGAATTTTCTCCTGCGCGCGCAGGTGAAGCATTATCTCATCTAAGGCTATATTCTCATAATGAGGTCTTTCTCCTGTGAAAACTACTCTCCACATAATCTTAACTATAATAACTTATCAGCAAAAACTGTTATAAAAAAAAGAATACTTATATACCCGTTTATTGTAAAGAAAGCTCTGTTTATCTTTGAAATATCCGTAGGTTTTATCAAAAGATGTTCGTATATAAGAAAGAGAGAAAGTAGAGCAAACCCTGTAAAGTAGATAGAACCTAAATCCGGGTGTCTTAAACCGAGAACCAATAAAGCTAAGAAGGTAAGAAAGTGTAAGCCTTTTGCAAATCTCAATGCACCTGATGTCCCAAATTTTACAGCGATGGACTTTAATCCGTGCTTTCTGTCAAATTCAACATCTTGTAAAGAATAGAGAATATCAAAACCGGAAACCCAAGATCCCATAGCTGTTCCCAGTATAAGAGCGTTAGTGGAGATCCTCTCGTTCAAAGCCACATCTACAGCAATCGGAATCAGAAAATACACTGTTCCCAAGAAGAGATGAGGGAAATAAGTAAACCTCTTAGCGTAGGGGTATACCCATAGGATAAGAATCACAAAAGGAGAAAGTAAAAGTGTTAATGTATTTATTAAAGCACAGCTTAGAAGAAAAACGCTTGCTGATAGAAAAATAAGACTCCATACTTCCTTTTTTGAAACTTTCCCTGAGACTAAAGGCCAGTGTTTTGTTCTGGGATTTAATCTGTCGTAAGGTTCGTCTATTAATCTATTTAAAGCCATACCCAGTGTTCTTGCGCTTATAAGAGCTACAGTTATCCAGAAAACTTCTTTCACTGAAGGAGTGTTCTTAGCAAGTAAAACAACGGCTGCAAGTGCAAAGGGAAGGGCGAAAATGGTGTGTTCAAATTTAACAAGCTCTGCGTATTCTTTAAACTTCACAGTTTATATTCTATTACTACTGCTGATAGCAGTCATACTGTCAGGAAATATTTGCATTATCCTTTATGTAAAAGATCTTAATCTTAGGAGGTTTTTATGGCTATAAAAGAAATTATAGAAGCTCTCAAAAGTAAGGATCTTAGAGATCTTGGATTAAAAGAAAACTTAGCCCAGCTTGTGAAAGACATTAAGCTTCTTGGCAAGGAACTTGATATTTTACTCTACCTGCCCCGCCCTGGACTTGAAGATGTTTTGAAGTCAAAAGTAGAAGATGCTCTTGCACAAATGTCTTACGTGGAAAAAGTCAACGTTAAATTCTCCGGATCTCCTCCTCAGGGAATAGGACAATCTGTAGCTCAACCCACTTTTGCAAAGAGAAAGGTGCCGGGTGTTAAATACCTTATAGCAATAGGAAGTGGTAAAGGAGGAGTGGGTAAATCCACTGTATCTGCCAATCTTGCTGTAACGTTGGCAAACTTAGGATATAAAGTAGGACTCTTAGACGCAGACGTTTACGGACCCAGTATTCCCACAATCTTAGGACTTAAAGGGGAAAGGGTTTCCCTAAATGAAAGGAACAAACTTATACCCTTGGAGAGATTCGGTGTAAAGGTTCTTTCAATAGGATTTATGCTCCCTTCGGAAGACACACCCGTAATATGGCGGGGACCCATGCTGATGAAGGCTCTGACTCAGTTTCTTTTTGATGTAGAGTGGGAAGATCTTGATTTTCTTATATTAGATCTACCACCGGGAACAGGAGATGTTCAGCTCACACTTGCTCAGAATACGGAGGTAACAGGAGCTTTAGTAGTTACTACTCCTCAGGACGTTGCACTTGCAGATGTGAGGAAAACAACGGTAATGTTCAGGGAAGTGGGAATACCTCTTTTAGGGGTTATTGAAAATATGGCTTACTTTATATGTCCCGATTCCGGAAAGAAGTATTTTATTTTTGGTAAAGGTAAAACAGCTGAATTCGCTACTGCCTACGGTATTAAAGTGTTAGGTTCTATCCCTATTGATCCCGATGTTTCAGAGAGATCTGATAAGGGAGAGCCAATTACCGCTTTTGTCCCGGATTCACCGGTTTCAAAAGCTTTCAGGAGTATAGGAGAATTACTGATTCAGGAAATAATTGCAGGAGGTAAAGCTCATGTTTGAAAGAAAGAAAGGTAAAAGAACAGTTTACGTAGATCATATAGCTACCACACCGGTTGCCGAAGAGGTTTTATCCGCAATGCTCCCTTATTTTAGGGAAAAATTCGGCAATCCTACATCTCTTCACAGTTTTGGGCAAATTGCTAAAAAGGCTATAAATGAGGCTAGAGAGAAAATAGCATCTTTAATAAAAGCAAATACACCTGAGGAGATAATATTTACTTCTGGCGGAATAGAGGCTAACAATCTCGCTATAAAAGGTATATCCACAGCTTACAGAAGAAGAGGAAACCATATAATTACCACTGCAATAGAACATTACTCTATTCTACACTCCTGTAAAAGTCTTGAAAAGGAAGGTTGGGAAATTACCTACCTTAAACCTGATAAATACGGTTTTATAAACCCTGATGAACTCAGAGAAGCTATTAGAGAAGATACAGTTTTAGTATCAATAGGGCATTCCAATAGAGAAATAGGAACAATTCAGAACATAAAAGAACTAGTTATCACCGCTAAGGAAAAGAATCCTAAGGTTATATTTCATACAGATGCAGCACCCACCTTAGGACATTATCCTGTAGATCTTAAAGATTGGGGTGTTGACGCCGCTTCTTTTACAGCACACTTGATGTATGGACCTAAGGGAGTAGGCGCTTTGTGGACACGTAAGGGGGTGAAGGTGAAACCTCTCATAGAAGGCGGGGTTCAGGAAAGAGGTGTTAGAGCGGGAACGGAAAATGTAGCTGGTATAGTAGGATTCGGTGTAGCGGCGGAACTGGCTCAAAGGGAATTAGAAGACAGAATAAAAAGACTATCTTCATACAGGGATAAACTCCGTAAAAAAATAGAGCAGGAATTAGACTATGTAGAATTTACAGGACACCCTACGCAGAGATTACCCCATCATCTTTCTCTTATTGTTCACTTCATAGAAGGGGAAGCTATGTTACTCAGGTGTGACCTTATGGGTATAGAGACAGCTTCAGGTTCTGCCTGTGTTTCCATGGCTTTAAAGCAATCCCATGTGCTTGCTGCTATAGGTGTTCCTAAGGAAGTTTCTAACGGTTCTATAGTCTTCAGCTTTGGCAGGGAGAACACAGAGGAAGATGTTAACTACATAGCTGAGGAATTTCCGAAAATAGTAAAATGGCTCAGATCTTTATCTCCTTTCAACGCGGAAAACTGGCAGAAATACGTTAAATCAAAGTAATATACAGCAGTAAGGTTTGAGACTATTACTGTTTTTTTCCGCAACTTTCCGCAAGGCAATACCGGTTTTTGGATTTATGAGTTTTTCATTGAGTTCAATAAGAGGAATCAGAAAAAAATCCCTTTCCTCTAAATAAGGGTGAGGAATCTGAAGAAAGGGTAGCTCCAGCACCTTGTTTTTCCACAGAAGGATATCTATATCTATTTCCCTAGGACCCCATCTGTAGGTATATCTTCTTCCTATTTCCTTTTCTAATTTCTTGAGTTTATCCAGAAACTGAAAGGGATTATGATCTGTTCTTACTTCAACAACACAGTTTAAAAAGTTAGGCTGATTTCCTACTCCCCACGGTTGGCTTTCGTAGACGGTAGATATCTTTACAATTTCACAGAAGCTCTTTAAGCCTTTAAGAGCTTTTAAAATATAGTTTACTCTGTTTCCTACATTACTTCCTAAGCCCAAGAATACGCACACAATTATAAATAATTTATAATATGGGTTTATGAATCTTCCTAAGCTGAGAATAGGTTTCTTGGAAGTGGAAGTTCCAATAGTCCAAGGGGGAATGGGAGTAGGAATCTCTTGGGAGAACTTAGCGGGATCTGTTGCCGCTCAGGGTGCAATAGGTGTGGTATCCGCTGTCGGGACAGGTTACCGTTATCCAGATCTTGTTAAAAGAGACAAATACGGCAGACCGATCGGTTCTCTGAATGCCCATAGTCCAGAAGCTCTTAAAAAAATGATAAGAGAAGCTAAGGAGATTTCAAAAGGCAGAGGTGCTATAGGTGTAAATATTCTGTGTGCCATTACAGATTACGAAAGAGTAGCAAGAGATGCTGCGGAAGCGGGAGCTGATTTGATAATTTCCGGTGCAGGACTTCCCTTAAAACTTCCTCAGAGTGTTGAAGGTTACGATATTGCTCTTGTTCCTATAGTCTCTTCCGCCAGAGCGCTTAACTTAATCTGCAGAACTTGGAAGCGTAAATACAATCGGCTTCCCGATGCGGTAGTTTTAGAAGGTCCCAAATCGGGCGGGCATCAAGGCTTTAAATACGAAGATTGTTTCAAACCTCAGTATCAGCTTGAAAATCTACTTCCCGAAGTCCTTAAGGAAGCCAAAAGATGGGGAAATATACCCGTTATAGTTGCAGGAGGCATATGGAGTTACTCCGATATTCTTTGGTATCTTGAAAAAGGAGCTTCTGGGGTTCAAATGGCTACCAGATTTGTTGCCACTCACGAATGTGACGCTCCTTTGATATACAAAGAGGTAATTCTTGAAGCTGAAAAGGAAGACATAATTCTTTTGAAATCACCTGTTGGTTATCCTTTAAGGGTTATAAGAACTCCTTTCGTGGAAAGGCTTTTAGCTGGTGTCAACGGCTGGATGGGCTGTGTTTCCAACTGTATAACACCGTGTAATAAAGGAGAAGAAGCTAAGAAGGTGGGATTTTGTATAGCTGATAGGCTGGGAGCGGCATGGCTTGGAAATTACGAGGAAGGTATATTTATAAGCGGGGCTAACGGTTATAAGTTAAAGAAGCAGGGGATAATTTATGTAAAGGAACTAATAGATATGCTCACTGGTAAAATTCCCGATCCCACTTTAGAAGATACGGGAAGAAAAATCACGGTATCCTAACAGTTGTTAGGAATCTTTCAGAGGTTTTGTTCCTTCTGTAGGAAGGGAAAGTCTCTGAACAAACGGTGCATATTTCCATAAAACCTATATCTCTTACACCAAAGCTTTCCAGTTCCTTTATAACAGATTCTTGCATATCCATGAAAAGTTTTCCATCTCTCTGTCTAACGTAATCGGGAAACAAATTTTTGAACTCTTCTCCTACTCTATAGCAGCAAGATTTGGCAGCGGGACCTAAAAAAGCAAAGATATTGGAAGGATCTTCACCAAGTTCCCTTAGGAGTCTTTCCACTATTCCCGTAGCCAATCCTCTCCAACCGATGTGAGCTATTCCTACTCTTTCTTTTCCTAAGACTACAAGAGGAGTGCAATCCGCTGTTTTTACACCTATTTTTACATCTTTAAGAGCTGTTACTACTCCATCTCCTATAATAGGTAGCGCGGGGAAGTATTTCAGCAATATTATCCTGTTTGTGTGTTTTTGAAAGGGAATATAGAGATTCTTCTCTAACTTCCATTGAACTTTTACTTCAATTTGTATGTTTTTTATACAAAAGAAATAGTTCAACTTTTCAGTTTTCCCGCCTTCTCTGAAGTCCTTCTTATACATTCTATAATTAATCCTTTGAAACCTTTTTTCTCTAAGTAAGATATCCCTTCAATAGTTGTCCCACCGGGAGATGTCACCTTTGTGATCCACTCATTGGGACTTCCTTTTTTTTCTTTAATAAGGCTCACACTTCCCTCAACTGTATCCAAGACTATTTTTAAAGCGGTTTCGTATTCAAAACCTTCTCTGACACCCGCCAGAGCAAGAGCTTCTATGAAGGAAAAGACAAAAGCAGGACCGCTACCTGCCAGAGCGGTAAAGCTGTCAAAAAGATATTCCGGAATTTCGTAAATATTTCCACAGGAAGAAAACAAATCCTTTAAGAGTTTTTTTTCTTCTTCATTTACCTCTTCTCCAAAGGCTATTGCAATTGCTCCTTTACCTACAAGTGTGTTTACACTGGGCATGAGTCTTACTACTTTTCTATTACCGATTGTGGAGTAAAGAAAATCCAAATCTATACCTGCCGCTATGCTTATTACTAATTTTCCCTTTGTAATATCCTTTATTTCATTAATGACATTCTTTATATCTTGAGGTTTTACAGCCAAAATAAGAAGATCGCAGTTCTTTGTTAGAAAATAGGAGTTGTTGGGAACTGCAAACCCTTCTTCAATAGCTGCTTGTCTTTTGCGAGGATCTTTATCGTAAATCCACAGTTCTGCTTTGCTTTTCAACGCACGTGCTATAGCACTTCCCATATTACCGAAGCCGATAATACCTAATTTCATAAGAATCTTTCCTTGAAATCTCTTTCAAACTTTTCCTCATCGTTACAAACTACAAAGATTTCCTGAACGGAGGTTCCGGTTTTGTAGAGTAGTTTGTAGCCTATTTGTGTTCTGTATTTTAAAAACAGCCCTCTTGATCCTCTTCCTCTGTTTTTACGCACTATTCTGCCGGGAATGATGCTGTTGACCGATTCCCATTTTTCCATTTCTTTAAGGTATTCCCTTAAACCCTCAAGAAGATGATGCTCTATTTTGAGTTTACCTTTTCTTTTCCTTAGCATTGGTTAAATTTTAACACTGGTGAGAATTTCCTTCAGCTTAAGGCAGTTATACGGTGCGGCAGCATCGTAATCGTTATTAAAGTAAACGTAAATTCTCAAAGCTCCTAATTTTTTTAAACGTGAAGCCAATTGATAAAGTTCCTCTTCTGTGTAGTAATACCTATACCACTTGTTCTTACCGTGCATTCTGATATAAAGCACTTCTGAAGTCTTTACAATATCTTCGGGAAGTCCGGGAGCGCTTACAGAACAAAAAGTTACATTGGTTTCCGCTAAGGTTTTATAAACTTCTTCCCTCCACCAGTTAGGATTTCTGAACTCAAAAACATTTGTAAAATCAGTGTTTATCTGTTTTATAAGTCTGTTTAAATTTTCCTCAGAATACCTGTAAGAGGGAGGAAATTGAAAGAGAAAGGCACCCAGTTTATCACCGAGACAAGTTGCTACCGTTTCGTAAAAGTTTTTTAAAAGTTCTTCTGTTTCTGTAAATTTTCTGAGATGTGTTATGATCCTGTTTACTTTAACGGAAAAAACAAATCCCTGTGGAGTATTCCTATAGAATCTTTTCAAGTTTTCTTTGGTGGGAAATTTGTAGAAAGTTGAGTTGATTTCCACTGTATTGAAATACCTACAGTAATAAGACAGCCAATCCGAGGGTTTAATATCCTCAGGGTAAAACTTCCCCTTCCAATCTCTGTAAAAGAATCCACTGCAACCGAGCAGGTATTTATTATCCTCCCGCAATTGCCGGAACTATGGAGAGAACATCACCGTCTTTAAGTTCCGTTTCTGTTCCTTTAAGGAATCTTATATCCTCGTCATTCAGATACAAGTTTACGAAGCGCCTTACTTCTCCTTTATCGTCTAGAATGCGCTCTTTAAAACCCGGATACATCTCTTCTAATTTCTCTATAGCTTCTCTTACGGTGGAAGCGTTTACCTCTATTTCCCCTTGTCCGTCTGTTAATCTCCTCAGAGGTGTGGGAACTCTTACAGTTATAGCCATACGCTAACCTAATCTTAACCGGAGTTTTTAACTGTCCACTCCGGTGCCGGGCTATTTATACCGCGCCTTTTTGGGGTGTCCATGAACCCGGCAGGCGCCATTTGAACACCCCTTTTTAAGGTTTTATTTCTTTAATCAACAGTTCCGTGTATAGTTGTCTGTGTCCTTTCCATCTTTTGTAGTTTTTCTTAGGCTTATATTTAAATACGGTAAGCTTTTTCCCCTTACCGTGAGCCACTACTTCTGCTATCACTTTACCAGTGTTAAATTCCAAACTGCCGTCTTCTCTCTTCAGGAGAAGAGGTTTGAACTCAACAGTGCTTCCTACGTCAGTGTCTAATTTTTCTACTCTTAGTTTCAAACCCGGTTCTACTCTATACTGCTTGCCTCCTGTTTTTATAACTGCATACATGGTTACTACCCCCTTTGAAGCAGTTTACTATCTTACAGTAATTTCCTTTAATCTGCAAAAAGAACATACATCTGTAGGGCTGGGTTCTCCGCATATTTTACACTTTTTTAAATCTGTAGTATCGGTTTGATTGAATTTCGGCAGGATTTTTCTTATATACTCAAGATAAAATCTGAGTTTAGTGCCGGGGAATTTTTCTTCTATCCTGTTCAGTAGTTCTTTATAGAAAACAGTAGAAGCGTCTTTTGAAAAAGGACACTCTTCTTCAATAAAATCTATACCGTTCAGCAGAGCGTAAAGAGCTGTCTCCTTTTCTGTAAACTTACAAAAAGGTTTTACTTTTTTAACAAATCCCTTTTCCTCTTCAAGAACAGGTGATTTCCTTCCCAAATACTTCAGATTCCAGTTTAAAACATTGGACAGCAGTGAGGAAGTTTCATCGTCAAGATTGTGACCTGTGGCAACCACACTGTAACCTTTCTCCCGGGCAAATTTGTTGAAATTATACCTTTTAACTAGTCCGCAAATGGAACACGCTTCTCTTACAGTTTTTTCTTGTAATTCCGGAATTCCTGCCAATTCTTTACTAAGATCCACTACAAAAAGTTCCGCTTTTAGTCTGAGGGATAGATCTCTACTCTTTTGTAGTGATTTTTCCGAATACTCCCCTATACCTAGGTTTATGTGAAGTGCATCTGCTCTGTATCCTAATTTACACAGTAGATACCAAAGAGCTAAGCTGTCCTTTCCACCAGAAACCGCTACTAAGATTTTGTCTTTGTGAGAAAACATTCTGAATTCTTTAAGGGTTCTTTTCGTATAGCGTTCAAACCAGTTGATAAAATCCTTTCCGCAAAGAGCTAATCTGTGATGGGGCATATAAATTACAGGTTTTTTTCTGCAAATTCTACACTTCACAGTTTTCCTTCCTTTACAAGGTTGGTTAAAACTTTCCCAAAAGTTTCACTCAGCTGGTGATTGTCTTCCACTTCTATAAAATCTTTAACCTTAACCTTTTTTGCAAATAAGCGACTTCTTTCTATGGGAACTATTTCATCTAAAATACCGTGAACGATCAAAATATCCACGGGAGGAATCTCGGGAAAATAAACTTCGTTACCTTTTATGATTTCATAGTTGTTTTCAATTATATCTGTTGCAAAATCTTCTCTTATTTCTATTTCCTTGTCCTCTTCTTTGATTTTAAGTTTTTCCTTTCCTTTGAGCCAGTTCTTTGTCTTTTCTTCACCAAATTCCTTAACTATCAAGGAAAGGGTTTCAAAAGAGGGTGCTAATAAAAGAACACTGCGGGTGTTTCCTAATCTCTTAAATCTTATAAGATTTGCCACAATATAAGCTCCGTGAGAGCTACCGCATAAAGTAATGTGTTTGTAACTTTCTGAAAAACCTAAGATCAAAGCTTCCATAACTTCAAGAATTTCCGTGGTTGTATGCGTTTCGTAATTCATATCCATTGCGTAGAAGGAAAAACTTTTAGTTTTGCTAAAATGGAGTCTTGCAAATTCTATTTTTGAACCGCTGATGTCAGTAGCAAAACCGTGCAAGTGAATCCAAAGCCTTTCCGGGTTGTTTTTATCGTAGAAGAACATGGTTATAAACCCTCTTCTCTTTTTGCTATTTCAATCATTTTTAAAACCTCCTTCTTAGCTGTTCCTCCGTAAGTTTCTCTTCTATCGGCTACTTTAAAAGGATTAAGAATTTCAAAGACATCTTCTTCAAAGAGGAGAGAAAATCTTTGAAGCTCTTCAAGTGTCAAATCCTCGGGAGTTTTCCTTTTTTCTACAAGATAAGATACCAAAGCACCCACTTTTTTATGAGCTTCTCTGAAAGGCATACCCTTTTCTACCAAATAGTTAGCTAAGTCAGTTACAAGTGTAAACCCGCCTGCTTTTTTTTCCATAGTTTCTTTTTTTACTCTTATGTTCTTTATCACTTCTCTCATAGCTATTATGGATCCTTTTAACGTCTTGATACTGTCAAACAGGGGTTCTTTATCCTCTTGTAAATCCCTATTATACGCTGTAGGAAGACCCTTAAGAACAACTAACAGCGTTAAGAGGTTACCCGTAAGTCTACCGGTTTTACCCCTTACAAGCTCAAGAATGTCTGGATTTTTCTTCTGAGGCATTATAGAACTGCCTGTGCACAGTTTATCAGGCAGTTCCACATAGCCGAATTCTTCAGAAGACCATAGAATAAGATCTTCCGCTAATCTTGACAGATGAATTCCCGTTAAAGCACAGGCAAAAAGCAGTTCCACAAGGAAATCCCTATCGGAAGTAGCGTAAAGGGAATTTCTGGCAAGACGGTTAAAATTTAGAATATCAGCTGTGTAAAATCTATCCAGCGGAAAATCAACACCCGCAACCGCTCCGCTTCCCAAGGGTAACTCATCAGCTCTTCTATAACAGTCCAGTAGTCTTTCTACATCTTTAAGAAATGCTTCCCTGAATGCAAGAAAGTAGTGAGCCAATCTTATAGGTTGAGCGCGTTGCAGATGAGTATAAGCGGTTATTACTACTTCAACATTCTCCTCAGCTTTAATAACAAGAGTCTCTCTAAGTTTTTTGAGTTCTCTTAGTATTTCTGAGAGTTCTTTTTTTATGTAAATTTTTTCATCTGTAACCACTTGATCGTTACGGGATCTGGCTGTATGTAGTTTAAGACCTACTTCCCCGATTCTCCTTACCAACTCACTTTCTATATTCATGTGAATGTCTTCAAATTCCTTTTTCCATTTAACTTTTCCCTGACTTATATCCTTTTCTATACTTTCAAGCCCTTTTAGTATTTTCTCTGCCTCTTCTTCTGTCAAAACCCCCGCTTTGAGAAGTGTTTTCACATGTGCTTTACTTTGAGAAATGTCTTCCTGAGCGAGTTCTTTGTCAAAGCTTACCGACTCTGTGAATTCCTCTACAAACTTATCGGTGTCTTCGGAAAATCTACCGCTCCACGGCTTTTCCATAAAAGCTAATTTTAAGGTAATTTTCACTTGATTTTTCATACTTTTGTAAATAACAAGAATAAATAGAGACTCTTTTAGGGGAGGTCTAATCATGCACAGGAAACTGATCTTAGCTTTGAGCTTTTTAATTCTTGGTGTGTTTTTGTTTTCCTGTGCAGAGAGCGGCACAGAACCGTCAGTTGGACCTTCTGCAGCTTACGAGCTTTCCGTTACCGGAAAGGTAACAGTTAACGGTTCTACTCCTAACTCCCAACTCAGTGTAGAAGTTGTCTCTATCTCTCCCGAAGGAAAAGTGATAGAGAAGAAGCAAAGTCAAACAGCTTTTAGTTCAAGTCAACCCACCGTAAACGGGAGTTTTTCTGTTTCTATCAAAGCTGTTCCAAAGGGAAAGATTGTAGTAACCGCTTACGGACCCGGTTATACACAGGCAGTAAAGACACTGGTTAATAAGGGTGGCAAGAATTTATCGGTTAATCTGGATCTACAGAGCGCAACTACTCAAACTGTGAACATAAACAACGGAATAGTCATATCTTCCTCCGGTAGAAAATACGTAAGAATCGCCTTTGCAAAAGACAACAACGGCAATCTCAAACCCATTACAGGACTCAGCGCTATGAGTTCTAATTCAAAAGTAATAGATATAGGAATTCCATTGGAAGCTCTTCAGTCTAATACGTTGACAGTAAGTTACAAAGACTATCAACCTTCTAATCCCGATGACTACAAGAACTTTCCCGGTGAAGAAACAGAAAGAGGTGAGAGGCTTGTCTCCATTGGTTTTGATTACTTAGACATAAGAGATGAAAGCGGGAACAATCCTTTTACACAGGGTATAAACGCTTGGCTTGTGCAGGGAGAATACTACAGAATTCTACGCTGGATAGATTGTCAGCAAATCAACAATATCAGAAATACGCTCGGATCCTTAGATGAAGATCCCAATAAACCAGGTATTCAGCTAACCTTTTACGCTTTTGATACCGACAGAGGTGTATGGGTAGAAGCGGGAAAGGGAACATTTGTGGATAACAGCACCATTGACTTTATGAATCAAGAGTGGGACTATATTGTTCAGAACGGTTGTAATCCAAACTCTACTTCAAATAACAATAACGATTCCGATCCGGGCTGTAGTGAATACGGTATATTCACAGATGAGAACAGTATATGTGCGGATAGCAACGACTTTGTGGTAATCAGTGTTACCAATCCGCAACTTCAATGGAAAAACCTTGACTATGTAGTTCCTGAAGGTGGCATAGTTTCTTGTGATATAAGAGTTCTTGACGAAGACGGTAATCCCATCAGCGGTGCTTGGGTTTCTGCTTTTTCCGATGTGGGTTGTATGGCCTTTGCAGAAGGAATAACAGACAGCAACGGGACGGTCACTCTTGAAGCTATGGGTTATGCTGATAACTGCCAAGCCACTGTAGAAGTTTGGTATATGATGAACTCCACTTCCGGCACAGTTAACTTTGATAGAGGATCTCAATGTTGGGTAGATTTCATAATTAGCAATCCTTTTGATTGCACAGTTAAAGGAAAAGTAGTAAATGAAAACAACGAACCGGTTTCCGATTTATTGGTGTGGACATACGCTTCTTCTTCTCAAGCGGGACACGTTTACAACTACGGTATGACTGACTCTAATGGAGTGTTCTCCATACCTATAGCTTGTAATGCGGAAGGTTGGGTTTACGCCAAGTGGAAGTTCAAAACTTATAATGTTAACGGTAGTAAAGATTACGATGAAGTCAGCGATAGTGGAACAGTAGCAGATGTTGGGACTATACAGATAGTTAACGATCCGCCTGTTTCACAGGTTTATAAACAGAGCACATCTCCTCAGGTAGGCAATCCTATAACAATAGGTGTATGTGCATGGGATATGGAAGGAAACTATCCCCTGAGTTATGAAATAAAAGTCAACGGCACTTCTATAGCAAGTGGTAGCGATTGGGACATATCCACAGCCTGTAGGGACTTCGTATACGATTTAAACGCAGCAGGGCAATACTGCTTTGAGGCTTACTTCACAGACAGCACAGGTAAGGGTGCGCCTTCCGGGAGCAGTTACTGTATAAACATAGACAATTCAAATCACTACATAGATCTGACTACCATGGGAACGGGTTATTACTGGAACATTGACATACTCGGATATACTGTTGAGGAGGTTAACTTGTGGATCTTAGCTTCTGCAATGGATAGTAATACTCTTCACAACCCTTCTGTTGATTCAATAAATTACACTTGCAGTGAGACAGATAGCGGTTCTTTAACTCCAAGTGCCTGGGGTAATACCCTTTGTAGTTCCCCAGCATGTAACGCTACTATAGATGTAAACACCCGGTGGTGCGACTTTACCATCAGCGCAACCGATGGAACACTCAGTATAAACCATACTAAGAGAATTCAAGTCTTCGGCAGATAAATCCAAGCCCGCCTTTCATGGCGGGCTTTTTACTTTAAAAATCTTTTGACTGTGCTTGAAAAGAAATCCACGGTAATGTGGACAAGATCCGCGCAAATTATACCCATCACCGCATAAAGAGCTGAATCACTTCTGAAGAGTTTGTCTAAAACTTCAAGGGGATTTACGTTAAGCACAGTTTTGCTGAGAGTTAAATTAAGGGAAGAGATTACACCAAGCAGTGTAAAGTAGAGGAATAATGTAACCATTGTAAGATAAAGTATTCTGATGAGACTTCCCAGTAAGGGGATATGAGATACTCCTCTGTGACGGAAGAGATTTTGATAAGGGAGCCATATACACCGTAAAAATCGCCATCTTTTGGAAGGCTTTGAATTAGACAAATCCAAGTCCGGCGAAAGAAAGAGCGTGCCAGCTATGTAACCTACTAAGAAAGGGAAATAGGCTTCTTGAGGTAGAAAGTATAGAAACAGCGGAGCAGCGAGAAAGTTAAGAATATCGTGGGTCTTAGCCAGCGCCATAAGGATCCTCAACGTCCAGTATGTAGTATTCCTTACCTACAACGGAATAAACGACTGTGGTAACCGATCCTTTTCTCAAATGCTCTGCTACATTTTTTTCCCAACATATCATCTCTATCTTTCCAGATTTCACCTTTACTCTATTAGCTGTTGGTATCACGGAATCTATCCTACACCTATCTGAAAGAAAGGTGGGAAACGGATTGCCTTCTCCGTAAGGTTCTAATTTCTTTATGTCCGCGAGTCTCTGTGGAGTTATGTCTTCAGGGGATAGCTTCATGTCTATGTAAATGGGTGGAGGTTCTATCAACACATTTCTGAATACGCTGTCCGCTTCTTGACTGAAGATTTCCAGAAGATCACTTCTCAAGGTTAGTCCTGCAGCTTGAGAATGACCTCCCCACTTAAGAAACATAAAAGAGAGCTGTTTTAAACCTTCGTATACGTCTATCCCCTCTACTGATCTGACAGATCCCACGGATTGATCTTTACCTTCTGAAAATACAGCAACGGGCTTACCCACAGAATTAGCCAATCTTCCCGCTACTATACCTAAGACACCCGGATGCCAGCGGGAGTCCCACAGGGATATAAAGCTTTTATGTTCTTGGAATTTCACTCTTTTTAAAGCTTCTTGATAAACTCTATCCGTGATGATTTTCCTTTTTGTATTTATCAGTTCTAATTTTCTTGCAAGGGATTCCGCTCTTCTTTTCTTTTTTTCCAATAAGAGCTGAAGTGCTAGCTTGGGATTTCCTACTCTTCCCGGTGCGTTTATTCGCGGTGCTAAGGAATAAGCTATATCCTTAGCACTTAACCTTTCCTTTATTCCAGCCAATTGCATAAGAGCTTTTAAACCGGGTTTGTTTAAAGATCCTTTAAGAATTTCTTCCATTAGTAGTATCCCCTTAGAAACTAGAATTCTGTTTGTTCTGTTCATGGGCATTACATCTCCTACTGTTCCAAGAGCTACAAGATCTAAAAGAACACGGATATCTCTGTCCAATTCCAGCTTACGTGCCAGTAGAAAAGCCATATAAAAACACATAGCGGCGGAAGAGAGTTCTTTGAAATCTGTAGGAATATCGTCTCTAAGCTTTGGATTAACGAGAATAGCTCTTCTGGGGATTAAATTGGGAACGTTGTGATGGTCTATTACAATAACATCTATATTTGCAGTGTCTATTTCCGTTACAGCAGAAGTTCCGTTGTCTACGGTTATGAGCAGATCTGCGTATCTTGAAAAGAGATTTACAAGCTCACTGTTCAAACCGTATCCCGTTTTCCTGCTGGGAAGGATAGGGATAACTCTTGCATTGGCTTCTTTGAGAATCTCATACAGTATTGTGGTTGCGGTTATGCCGTCCACATCGTAATCTCCGAAGAGAAGGATTCTCTCTTTTTTCTTTACCGCTTTTATTATTCTTTCAGAAGCTTCTTCTATATTGGGAATATAAACGTAAGGAAGAAGATACTTCAACTTTAAATCAAAAGCACTTTTAGGATCCTCAAAGCCTCGGTTTACCATAAGCTGTGCGAGAAAATATCCGTATTTTTTTGAAAGTTCAGATTCCGGAGTTATACAGTCACTCAACAGTAACCATCTTCTACCGGAAACTCCTTTCATCTTTTTCCATTATAAGTTTCTCTTTAAGAAAAACTGCTCCTTTAATTACGTAATCTACGCCGGATACAAGAATGAGAATTCCACAGAGAAATTGAAATATGTCAAATAGTTCTATTAAGGAATTAATCTTAAAAAGTTCAAGAGCAAATCCTACACAAACTGTAATGGAAAGAAACAGAGTTGTAAGCTTACCCCAGAAAGAAGGTTCAGGCACAAAACCGAATTTTTTAAGAAAAAGAGATCCACCTATAAGAACTAAGTCCCTTACTATAAGAGTTTTCAGTAAAAGAAAGGAAGCCTTGTATTCCGTAGTTATTGTTAAAGTAAGCAAACCGAAAAAAAGGAGGAACTTATCTGCCAAAGGATCAAGGAATTTTCCTAACTTTGTTTCGGATTTTAAAAGTCTTGCTAAGAAACCGTCAAGGGCATCTGTAAGAGCAAGGACAAAGAATAGAATAGCGGATAATCTCTCTTCTTCTCTGAAGGCAAGTAAGAAAACCCAAGGAGAAAAAAAGAGTCTTATGAGAGAAAGAGTATTTGGTAAACTTCTCACTTTAGTTTTAATATAACTCATCATGAAAGTTGAATTCGTAAAGTCAACTGTTAAAGACTTTCCTCCGTGTGATAGACCTGAAGTGGTTTTTGTTGGAAGATCCAATGTAGGAAAATCTTCTCTTATAAACATGATAGTAGGGAAAAACATAGCAAGAGTTAGTAAAGAACCCGGCAGGACTAGAATGATTAATTACTTTCTCTTAGAAGACAAAATTTACCTTGTAGATGTGCCGGGATACGGTTTTGCAAAGGTTCCCTTAAAGGAACAGAATAAGTGGAAAAAGATGATGGAAAACTACTTTTTTCATAGAAAAGAAAACATAAAAATGGTTTTTCTTCTTATAGATAGTCTAGCGGGTGTGCAACCCTTAGATGAAAAAATGATAAGCTGGCTTCGGTTCATAGGTGTTCCTTTTACAGTAATACTCACCAAAACAGATAAAGCAACTCAGAAAGAGCTGTCAGGGACTTTAAAACAGATTAAGGATTATGTAGGAAAAGAAGCAGTAATACTCAGTTCTGCAAAAGAAGGAAAAGGAAAGAGAGAAATTCTCAGGAGAATACTCTCTGAAATATTATAATGTTATAATACTTCTCTTCTACGGAGGAGCTAACTTGGCAAAAGTTAAAGGGCTTGTTTGTAAAGAGTGTGGAAGAACTTATCCTGTTGAACCCATTCACGTATGTGAATTCTGTTTTGGACCTCTTGAAGTAATATACGATTACGAAGAAATAAAGAAAATTATCTCAAAACAGAAAATAGAAAATGGACCGCTTAGTTTATGGAGATATATAGATTTGCTTCCCGTTGAAAATCCGATAGTAGGACTTACAGCAGGGTTTACACCCCTTAAGAAAGCGGATAAACTTGGAGAAGTTTTAGGATTGAAAAATCTCTATATAAAGGACGATTCTGTAAATCACCCCACTCTTTCCTTTAAAGACAGAGTAGTTTCTGTAGCGATATCTAAAGCCAAAGAATTTGGGTTTGATACCGCCGCCTGTGCTTCAACGGGAAATCTTGCAAATTCCGTAGCTGCCCATTGCGCACAGGCGGGATTGAATTGTTTTGTGTTCATTCCCGCAAATCTTGAAACCCAGAAAATCTTCGGCAGTCTTGTTTTCAATCCAACTGTGGTAGCTGTTGAAGGAACTTACGATGATGTTAACAGACTTTGCTCAGAAGTAGCAAATGATATGGGTTGGGCTTTTGTAAATATAAACATAAGACCTTTTTATGCGGAAGGTTCAAAAACCTTAGCCTTTGAGGTTGTGGAACAGTTAGGTTGGACAGCTCCCGATGCGGTTGTAGTGCCGGCAGCTTCGGGATCTTTATATACAAAGATATGGAAGGGATTGAAGGAAATGTCAAAAGTAGGACTTATAGAAAAAGTCAGAACAAGAATGTTCGGGGCGCAAGCGGAAGGCTGTTCTCCGATAGCTCAAGCGTGGAAAGAGGGCAGAGATTTCATAAAACCGGTAAAACCTAATACTATTGCTAAGTCTATTGCTATAGGTAATCCTGCAGACGGTATATACGCTCTGCAAGTTACTCAGGAGAGTGAAGGTGATTGGGAAGTTGCTACCGATGAAGAGATAATAGAGGGAATAAAATTACTCGCTCAAACAGAGGGAATCTTCACCGAAACCGCAGGAGGCACAACCATAGCTGTTTTAAAGAAACTTGTAGAAAAAAGTCTAATCTCACCTGAAGAGACGGTAGTAGCCTACATCACAGGTAACGGTTATAAAACCTTAGAAGTTCTTGAAGGACGTTTATGTGAACCCATAAGAATACAAGCTTCTCTCAAAGACTTTAAAGAAAAAGTTCTTACAAAAGTGTAAGGAGGTTGATCATGGCTTCCAAAGCTAGCGGTGGATCTACGCGAAACGGAAGAGATAGTCATTCAAAAAGATTAGGAGTAAAGAGGTTTGGTGGACAATTTGTAAAGGCAGGTAATGTCTTGGTAAGACAAAGGGGAACACGTATTTATCCAGGTAAAAACGTAGGAATGGGTTCCGACTTCACTCTTTTTGCTCTTACGGACGGATACGTTTACTTTGAAAAGCGCAGAAACAAAAAACGCGTAAGCGTTTTAACACCGGAAGAGTGGAATCTTCTCCACAACGGTAAAGGATCTTGAATTCATTTAAAGGACGCCCCAAAAGGGGCGTAAAGACGGACATATCGGGTGCAGGGCTTTAGAAAGTAAAGCCGAGCTCCACCGCAAGAGTTGTCTTGGAGTTCTCTGTTCCGTTATTAAAGAAATACTGATCAGTGGATATGTAAGAGACCTCAGCTCTTACAAAGGAGTTATCAGAGGGTTTTAAAGTGGGAGTTAATGTAACTGTATATCCGCTCTGAGCATTTCCACCAGAGTATATTCCGCTTGTTCCTTCATCAAAGTATTCAAGTCTTAAAGGAACTGATATATTTCCAAACTGGGGAATTATGTAAACCGCTAATCCGTAAGCAGCTACATCACGATTGGGTGTTTTTGCTGAATCATCAAGCCAGTGGTAATCAAAATTAAGTCCAAGATCCACGTTACCAGCACTGTAACTGAGAACAGCATCTATGAAATTTCTCAAACCTGCGTAATCATAGTAATTTAAAGCATAGCTCATATTTCCGAAAGATCCAGAAGAACCTAATGCAAAAGCATCACCTCTGGGATTTATAGAGTCGTTGTTGTATTCAGCGTATAAACTAATGTTTTCCGTTACGTTGTAGGTAAGCCTAGCCCCCGGATATATAATCGGCTGTGCATACCATACAGCTCCTAAATTTATATTAGGATTAGCGTAGGTGTTAACAACCTCATAACCTATATTGGTAGGTAAAAGACCAGCGTCTAAGGTTAAACCCTTTACAGGAGAATAACTAACGTATCCCCACAGAACTCCCACTTCATTTTGAGTTAACGCACCGCTGGTGTAGGAACTTATTGCATTACTGACATTTAACCATACAGAAGGAGCAAAAACACCGCCGAGAGCAAGATCAAAACCCATATTTCCGGAAGACCCCTTCAAATTGACTATGGCGTTCGTCAACCTGAATCCGTCTTGAGAATCCACAGGACCTTCATTGTTAGTGTAAAAGTAAGCTCCCGTTATAGCACCTGAAAGTTCTAAGGGTTGAGAGATCTTCAGGATAGGTTGATTTTCCTGTGCCAAGACCACACCCGCTAACGCCAAACTTGCTGTTAGAACTTTCTTCATGCCAACACCTCCCTAAGGCAAAAGTTTTAAAAAGAAAAAAAAACGAAGCGGAGGACTGAGCCTCCTTCTTAAGGGTTATAGGCACTCTCTCCGTGTTGAGTGCCGTCCAGACCCTCCACTTCCTCCTCTTCTTTAACTCTGAGACCAGTTAGAGCTTTTGCTATAAAAACTATAACCGCTGTAAGCGCTCCGGAGTAAATTATAGTGGCTACAACACCCTTTATCTGTATGAACACCTGACCGGGGTTACCGTAGAGAAGACCCGCACTTTCGTTAACAGCGGGATCAGCAAATACTCCCGTGAGAATAGCACCGACTATCCCTGCAACACCGTGTATACCGAAAACGTCAAGTGCATCGTCGTATCCCAAAACAGGTTTGAGTTTTGCTACCGCAAAATATGCCAAAACCCCCGCTACAGCTCCTATGAAGATAGCCCCTACTGGATTGACAAAACCAGCTGCTGGTGTAATAGCAACGAGACCAGCTATGATTCCCGAGGATATTCCTACAACCGTGGGCTTACCCGCGGTGATCCACTCTATAAAAAGCCAACCTAAGACAGCAGAGGAAGTAGCGACAGTTGTATTCAACATAGCGTAAACCGCAATTCCGTCCGCTGCCAGAGCAGAACCTGCGTTAAAACCGAACCAGCCAAACCAGAGAATTCCTGCACCAAGAGCTACTAAGGGAACATTATTGGGAATAAGAACAGGTTCTTTTCGCTTCCCTAAGATCAAAGCTCCTACAAGACCCGCTATACCGGCGTTAATATGAACAACTGTTCCACCTGCGAAATCAAGCGCACCGTCTTCACTTAGAAACCCACCTCCCCAGACCCAATGTGCTATCGGGGGATACACTATTATGCTCCACAGGATACAGAAAATTATCCATGCGGAGAATTTCATTCTGCCAACTAAAGAACCGCTTACAAGAGCTGTAGTTATAGCGGCAAAGGTAAGTTGAAACATAACGTCTAAAAGAGCTGGATAACCGGTATCAGCGTTTATTCCGCTTATGCCTTGTGCAAAGAGATACTGGAATGGATTACCCATGAACTTACCTACGTCATCTCCGTAAGCTATGGAATAGCCTATGGCAAGCCAAGTTATACTCACAACGGAAAAAGCGACGAAGGACATGGCGATTGTGTTGAGAATACTTTTACTTTTGTCCAGTCCGCCGTAAAAAAGAGCAAGTCCCGGCACAGTCATAAACACAACCAAGGCGGAAGCCATAAGCATCCACGCTGTATTACCTGTATCCAATTTAACGGTTTCTTCTGCAAGAGCGGGTATAGGTAGAAGCAAGGCGGGTGCTAAAACCCCAAGTGCGCGCCTCATCTCTTTTCCCTCCTTTAAAATTGACCCCGCCAAAGGCGGGGTTTTTAAGGGTTAAATATCAAAGTAAAGTTCAAACTCCTTAGGGTGAGGTATAAATCTGATTTCGTCTATTTCCGCTCTTTTGGACTCTATCCACAGTTGCAGGAATTCTTCTGTAAATACTCCGCCTTTAAGGAGAAATTCGTAATCTTTTTCCAGTTCGTTTATCGCTTCTTCCAAGGAGCCGGGGAGCTGAGGTATTCCTTCAAGTTCTTCAGGCGGAAGAGAGTAGATGTCTTTATCAAAGGGTTCTCCGGGATCAATTTTGTTCTCTATTCCGTCCAAAGCTGCCATAAGTATAGCGCTGAAGGCAAGGTAAGGATTGGAAGTTGCGTCGGGAAATCTTATCTCTATTCTCTTAGCCTTAGGAGATTGGAAATACATGGGAATTCTTATAGCAGCAGATCTGTTCCTTGCAGAGTAGGCAAGTCTTACGGGAGCTTCAAAGCCGGGAACAAGCCTGTGGTAAGAGTTTATAGTAGGATTTGTAAGAGCTACAAGCGCCCTTGCGTGTTTTAGGATACCTCCTATAGCGTATAGAGCGGTTTCGGATAATCCCGCATAACCTGAACCTGCAAACAGAGGTTCTCCTCCTTTCCATATTGAGAAATGAGTATGCATTCCCGATCCGTTATCGTTGGGAAGTATTTTTGCCATAAAGGTAGCGTATTTACCGTGTTTTGCTGCTACGTTCCTGACAACGTATTTATAAACAAAAAGTTTGTCCGCTTGATTTACCAAGGAATCGTATCTTATATCTATCTCAGCCTGTCCAGCGGTGGCAACTTCATGATGATGGACTTCTACGGTTATTCCTATCTCTGAGAGAATTGTGGTCATTTCATTTCTTATGCTGGTCAACTTATCAAGAGGTGGTGCGGGAAAGTATCCTCTTTTATGAGGGATCTTGTAACCAGAGGAAGTTATTTCTCTATTCCACCAACCCTCTTCCGAATCTACTCTCCAGAAGGAATAGTGTTCTGCATTTCCGAATTCAACAGAGTCTAATATAAAAAACTCCGCTTCTGGTCCAAAGTAGGCGGTATCTCCTATACCAGTTTGCTTTAGATACTGCTCCGCTTTTTGAGCTATGTAGCGTGTATCTCTGCCGTATCTTTCTCCCGTTACGGGATCGTAAATGTCACATATCATTACCAAAGTCTTAGGTTCTATAAAGGGATCTACAAAGGCTGTGTTGGGATCAGGTTTTACTATCATATCGGATTCGTGAATAGACTGCCAGCCTCTTATAGAAGATCCGTCAAAGCCTATACCCGCCTCAAAGGATTCTGCGGAGATTTCATAAGCTGGCAGTGTCATATGCTGCCACTGACCAAAGGGATCGGAAAATCTCAGATCCACGTATTGGATTCCTTCTTGCTCAATAAGACTTAAAATCTCTTGCGGTGAATACTTCGGCATACCTGCACCTCCTTATTAGAATTTCATCAGACTGCATTTTCTCCTCTTTCACCAGTTCTTATCCTTACAACTTCTTCAACGGGAAGAATGAATATCTTTCCGTCCCCTACCCTGCCCGTTTGAGCTGTCTTAACAATGGTCTCTATGACCTTTTCTACATCTTCGTCTTTTACCACAACTTCTATCTTTACTTTTGGAAGGAAGTCTATAACGTATTCTGTTCCTCTGTATATTTCTGTATGTCCTTTTTGTTGTCCAAAACCTTTAACTTCCGTTACCGTCATACCGCCTATACCTATTTCTACAAGAGCGTCTTTTACTTCATCAAGTTTAAAAGGTTTGATGATAGCTTCAATTTTTTTCATCTCACTTCCTCCTCTTGAAATTCTTTATAGCAAGAAATATGCCACAAGCGGAAAACCCCTCTGCTTAAAAAGATTGTAAGCTGAAAGAAAGATGAAGTTTTCTTCTCAATCATGTCAAAATGTTAACAATTTTGTAAAATTATCAACAACTTCTTTTAAATCTTCAAAGAAGCGAGGATATGAGATTTCTACACAAAGCGGATTGTCTATTACCGTTTCTCCCTCTGCCAAAAGCCCCGCTACGGTGAAAGCCATAGCAATTCTATGATCTCCGTAGGTTCTTATATAACCGCCCCGTAGCTTTCTTCCTCCTTCTATTAAAAAGCCATCTTCCAGTTCTTCTACTCTCACTCCCATAGTCTTTAGGTTTTCCACAATAGCTTTTATCCTATCACTCTCCTTTACCCTGAGTTCGGCAGCACCTCTTACTTCAGAGATACCTTCCGCAAGAGCCATTATTACAGCCAGTATGGGAATTTCGTCTATAAGAGTGGGTATTTCATAAGGCTTGATCTTTACCGCTTTTAACCTTTTTCCTGCAATAACTTTTATATCTGCTACGGGTTCTCCGGAGAATTCTCTTTCATTTTCATAAGTTATTTCTCCTCCCATCTCCCTTATTTTTCTGTAAAAACCATCACGTGTAGGGTTGATAAGGACATCTTTTAAAATTATTTCTCCCTTCGGAGCTAGTAAAGTAAGTGCGCAGAAGAAAGCAGCTGATGAGGGATCTGCAGGACAGAAAATCTCCCTTCCAACTAGTTGATCCGTAGGTTTTACCTTTACTGTGCGACCTTTCTCCGAAGGTATTTCTATCAAATCCGCACCAAAGAATTTAAGCATTCTTTCTGTATGATCTCTTGAAAGTAAAGGTTCGGTTACTTCTGTTATACCTTCCGCTTTTATTCCCGCAAGCAGTAAAGCAGATTTAACCTGAGCGGAGGATTTTTTGTTAAAAAAGGAAATAGCCTTCAGTTTACCGCCTTTTATCCCTGCGGGTAGCTTATTTCCTCTTTCCCTGCCTTCTATATAAGCTCCCATTTCTCTGAGAGGAGAAACCACTCTCAACATGGGCCTCTCTCTGAGACTTCTATCTCCTGTTAGGACACTGAAAAAAGGTTGAGTTGATAAGACTCCCAAAATTAAACGGGCGGTAGTTCCCGAATTTCCAGCGTTCAGAATGTCTTGAGGTTCTTCAAATGTGTAATTCCTGCCTTTAATCCTAAGTAAACCTTTACTATAGTGTGCCTTAGTTCCTAAGGATCTCACAATACGAAGAGTAGATTTGGTATCTGCTGCTTCAAGCCAATTATGGACAACGGTTTCCCCTGAAGCTATAGCTCCGAGGATTACAGCTCTGTGAGAAATTGACTTGTCTGAAGGGACTCTTAATACACCTTCTACCCTTTTGAGTTTTCCTTTTATTTTCAATTTTCTCATTTTAAACTTACTCTTCTGGTCTTTGCTTTTTGAAGGTATTCTGTTAACTTTTCCCTTTCTTCTTTTTCTATTAACTCTTCCAACTTTGCAAGGGATTCTTTATAAACACGTAAGGTTTTAAGTAAATTTTCTTTATTTTCAAGGAAAATATCTCTCCACATTATCGGATCGCTTGCTGCTATACGGGTAAAGTCTTTAAAACCAGCACCTGAGTATCTGAAGAGATCGGTAGTATTGGACATTTTATCTATAGCATCAATGAGGGCAAAAGCTACCGCATGAGGCACATGGGAAACCGCTCCGAAAATCCAGTCGTGAAGTGTAGGATCCATAAATTCCAAAACACCACCTGTTCTTTCCCAAAGAAAGGCAATTTTTTCCAGAGCTTTGGTATCTGTTTTATCTGTAGGAGTTAGTATTATTTTCTTTCCTTCAAATAGATCAGCTCTACTGTGGATAACTCCTGATTTTTCTGTTCCTGCTATGGGATGACTTCCCACGTATAGATTCCCTAAGATCCTCTGAAGATCGTAAACAAGTTTCCCTTTTACACTCCCGAGATCCGTTATGACGGTATTATTGCCAATCAGAGGTTTTATTTTTTTCGCTATACTTCTAAAAGTTCCTACGGGTGATGCCAAAACCACTGTATCGGGTTTGAAAACGGTAACATCTTCAAGTCTTACACTTCCCTCCGATATAACCCCTAAGTGCTTTGCTTCTTTTACAATTTCTTCCTTTATGTCTATACCGTAAATATTTCCTTTATAACCGTTCTTTTGAAGAGCCAAGGAAAAAGAACCGCCCATAAAACCAACACCTATTATTAAAAGACTTTCCTGCATGTGGAGAAATGATAACATATACTTTCATGATAGCTTCTGCGGAGGTTAGAAATGACCTTTGAAATTGCTAAGAGATTAAAACTTTTACCTCCCTACCTTTTTGCAGAGCTTGATAAAAAGAAAAGAAAAAAACAAGAAGAGGGAGTAGATGTTATAGATCTCGGTGTCGGTGATCCTGATTTACCCACCCCGGAGCCTATAGTTGAAGCTCTTATAGAAGCTTCTAAGAATCCCGAAAATCACAAGTATCCTTCTTATGTTGGTATGAAAGCTTTCAGAGAAGCTGTTTCTCGCTGGTATAAAAGAAGATTCGGTGTAGAACTAGACCCTGAAGGAGAAGTCATAGCTCTTATAGGTTCAAAAGAAGGCATAGCTCATTTTCCTTTCGCTTTTGTCAATCCCGGTGACGTGGTTTTATGCCCGGATCCCGCTTATCCTGTTTACAGGACAGGAACAATACTGGCAGGAGGTGAACCTTATCCTTTGCCGTTGAAGAAAGAGAACGATTTTCTTCCTAACTTAGGAAGTATTCCAAAAAATATACTGGATAGAGCTAAAATAATATGGATCAACTATCCCAATAATCCCACCTCTGCAGATGCGACGGAGGACTTTTACAGGGAACTTATAAAATGGGCGAAGAAGCATAGGATAATTGTCGCTTCTGATAATGCTTATTCCGAAATATACACAGGTGAAAGGAAGCCTTTGTCCTTGCTTCAAATAGAAGGGGCTAAGGAAATAGCCATAGAATTTCATTCCCTTTCAAAAACTTACAATATGACAGGTTGGCGTATAGGTATGGCTGTGGGAAATGAAGAGCTTATAAAGGCACTTGGGAATGTAAAAACTAATATAGATTCCGGACAGTTTAACGCAGTCCAGCAGGCAGCTATAACAGCTCTGAATCTTCCGCAGAGAGAATTAGACAAGCTCAGAGAAGTTTACAGAAAAAGAAGGGAGGTTATGACTTCTGTGCTAAGAAAAATAGGATTAAAACCCTTTGAATCCGATGTTACTTTTTACGTATGGACAGAAGTTCCGCAGGGATACAGTTCTGCACAATTTGTAAGTAAACTTATAGAAGAGGTGGGTGTGGTCTGCACACCGGGAAGCGGTTTTGGGTCTGCTGGAGAAGGCTTTTTCAGAATCTCTTTAACAGTTCCTACAAAAAGGCTTGAAGAAGCGGCAAGAAGAATAGAATCTCTCAATATACTATGAGATTCCGTGATGTTGATTTGCTTCAGATAAGTATTTGTATCCCAACGGTTCCTTACGATCTTAGTATAAAGGAACTAAGGGGCGTTTTTGAAGAGCTTAAGATATACAAGTATTTAACAGTCTTGAAGAATAACACACCCATAGGTATTGTTTACAGAGATCAAGTAGAAAAAGTTTCTAACGATAAATTAACAGCGGGAGAAGTGACAAGTCTGTGCTGTCGGTTGAGAAATACTTCTGTAAGGTGGGAAAGTATTGTTGGTATTTTTGAATTACTTCCTCTTGAGAGAGAACCGGTAATAGTCACGGATAAAAAAGGAACATACTTGGGAATTTTAACCTACGATACGGTTCTTCACTTCATAAGCCATCACAGGGAACACGTTCTTCCTGTAATACAAAGGGTTCATACGAGTTTGGGTAAAGAAGAACATCTGTGTATTTTTGGACTGAAGAATGTAGATAAATTCAGAGAGATTTTTGGTCCCGAAAAGGCGGGAAGCCTATACAAAATGCTGATGGAAAATATAAAAGATATTCTCAAAGGGGAAATGTCTGGAGTTCCGGAAAGGGAAGAGTTATGGATTTTGAGTTCCGTTGCACCTTCAAAGGAAGATATAAAAGAACTTTTCAAAGAATTTTACAGAGAATACAGCCTTCTTTTTTCTGAACCCTTTGAAGTTCATATATACGGATTTTGTGTAAATCTCGCTTTTGTAAATTCTCAAGAAAAACTTTATCAACTGAACGAGGAATTAAGAAATAGAGTTAAGAAGATAGAAGGCTCTGTTTTCATAGTTCACGGACTTCAACCCACACTTATACTTCACGATCCTAAGCGCCAGAAACTTATAACCAATATAAAGAGGAGGATTTTAGATAACCTGCGGGATATTGTAGAACACGTAAGAGCTACACCGCGGGAGATGTGGGAATACGTCCTATACGATATGTTTGATAAATACCCTTACTTTGAACTCTTCTACATAATGGGGGAAAGAGGGCTTCAGATTACCAACAACATAGTTAATCCTAAGGCGGATTACGTAATAGTTCAGGGTAAGAAGGGAAGTGATAGAAGTGAAAAACCTTACTTTAGAAGAGCTTTGATGGAAGGAATTTTTATATCGGAAGTGTATCTTTCCAAAGCTACAGATGATTTCTGTATAACCGTTTCTGCAAGATTTTCCTATGAAGGTAAAACTTACGTTCTTGCAGGGGATATAAACTTCAAACAAATTCATAAACTAATCCGGACCTATAAAGAAATAGCCTAATGAGTTCGGAATACCTAAAATTAAGAGATAATGGAAAGGGATACTGCCTCAAAGCATACTCTTCATGGCTTGAACTTTTACCTTTCTTACTTTGACGATATTGCATCACTCCTTCCAAAAGACGCTCACTGTTTTATTGTAGGAGGCTGGGTAAGAGACAGAATATTAGGAGAACCCATAGGCTATGACATAGATGTGGATCTTTTAGTGACTTGTGATCCTGCGGATATAGCTTATAGATTTGCTCAACTAACGGGAGGACATTTTTTCGTTTTTGAGAAAAAAAGGTTTCTTCTCAGGCGATCTGTTGTGGCAAGTGTAGTTATTCACATTCCTCCTTACCGTTATAGATTTGACTTCTCCCAACTTAAAGGAAAGAACCTTGAAAAAGCTCTTGAGAAAGATTTAAAAGATAGGGACTTTACCATCAATGCTATGGCTGTTAATATGGACGATGTTCTCAGTATAGGAGCGAAGCAAACGTTTGTATTTGATCCCACTGGAGGAATGAAGGATCTGGAAAAAGGTATTTTAAGACCTATTTCCTTTAAAAATTTGAAAAGTGATCCTGTTAGGATTTTAAGGGGATACAGATTGGCAGTTGAAAAAGATCTTGAACTCACATCTGAGTTTACACAGTTTGTAGAAAGAAACAAAAATTTGATACTAAAATCCCCGCCTGAGAGAATAACCTATGAGCTTTTTAAGATTATAAGAAATCCTTCCAGTGCTCCTGTATTAAGGCGACTGAGTAAGGTATCTATTTTAGAAACCATAGTTCCGGAGTTTGCACAGCTAAAAAAAATAGAAGACCAAGGGAAAAATCACATTTATTCTCTTGAAGAACATACATTTAAAACCTTAGAAGAGCTGGAGAGAATACTAAGAAGTGAAGTTGGTATTCCCTTCTCTGAGATTTTTGAAAAAATAGGGAAAACAAGATTCCTTGGAGAGTTTACAGATATAGAGTTGTTAAAATGGGCTGCTTTGTTCCACGATATAGGTAAGCCGGCAACCTTTGAAATCAAGAAAGGAAAAATTACCTTTTACAATCACGATAAAGTAGGAGAAAAGATCTTTAAGGAAATAGGCATACGTCTTAGATGGGGAGAAAAAGCTACAAAGTTTACGGCAAAACTTATTAGATACCATCTCAGACTGTTCTATTTAAGAGAATCCTTATTTAAAGGGGAACTCAAGCGCAAGGGTATGATTAAATTCTGGAGAGAATGTTCTGATATAGCTTACCATTTGTTCTTACTTTCCGTTGCCGATGCCCGAGCTTCTGGAGATTCACAAGAGGAAATTAACGCTTTGGGAGATCTCATAAGGAAGCTGGAAAACTTCAAGGAAAAAGAACTAAAAGAGGACGGTGTTAAAGCTCTTCTTAACGGGAAGGAGATAATGGCTATTTTAGGAATCCCGCCGGGTAAAGTTGTAGGGGAGCTTAAAAGAAGACTTGAAGAGGCTCAGCTGGAAAAAAGGGTAAGGACAAAAGAAGAAGCGGAAAAATTTATAAAGAGTGAATACCTTAAAATATCCTCTTCAGAAAACTCATTAAAAGCTTGTTGAAAGCTTTTGGATTTTCAAAAGGAGGCAGGTGAGCGCAGTTTTCTAACTCTTTATACTCTGCACCTTTTATACCTTCTGCTATTTCTTTTACAACTTTTGGGGGTGTGATCTTGTCATCATCTTTCCCTGCTATTACAAGAACAGGAACATCTATAGAGGATAAAATCTCCCTGTTGTCTGGTCTTTCAGCAAGAGCTTTAAGGGTGTTAACTAATCCTTCTTCTGAAGCTCTTTCCATCATACAGCGGAGTTTTCTCATTTTCTTAGGATTTTCTTTGGTAACGGGTGATGTCTGATTTTCCAGCATAACGTTTATAAGAATTTCCTTCCCTTCTATTCTTATCTTTTCTATGAGTTCATACCTTGCTTTTCTGCTTTCTTGAGTATCTGCCTCCGCTCTTGTGGAAACTAACACCATTCCTTCTATTAGATCTTTGTATCTTTTCCACATATCAAAGATGATATAGCCTCCCATACTTACTCCCACGGGAACTATCTTCTCTACACCGAAGGCGTCAATTTTAGATACTACATAGTCAGTAAGGTTTTCTATATCAGGTTTCATACGACTAGGTGGTTCTTCCCCAAAGCCCGGATAGTCCAATGCTATGTAAGGTATGTTGTTTTCCTTCAAGAGTTTGAATTGTTCTGAAAACATATCAAAACACAGCGGAAAAGCGTGAAGAAATAAAACCGCTTTCGGTATATACACTTTCATTTCACCTCCTCCTGCTTATGAGTATATTGTCCACAGCGGTGGGATATTCATTACTAAAGCAAGCATCACAAAAGTTCTTTTTCTTCGGAACACAGCTTCTTAATCCTTTAAGAGATAAATACCTTAGCGAATTTACTCCTATGAATTTTTCTATGTCTTTTAAACTCATTCTGTTAGCAATTAGTTCTTCACGCGTGGGTGTATCTATACCGTAAAAGCAGGGTCCGATAACAGGCGGAGAAGCAATTCTCATGTGGATTTCCCTTGCACCAGCTCTTCTTAGCATGTTTACTATCCTTCGGGAAGTTGTTCCTCTTACAAGAGAGTCGTCTATAACTACTATTCGTCTGTTTTGAAGAACCGCTCTGTTAGGACTTAGCTTCATGAGAACTCTTAAATTTCTAAGCTCTTGTGTCGGTTCTATAAAACTCCTACCTACGTAGTGGTTTCTTATAAGACCCATTTCAAAGGGTATGCCTTTTTCTTCCGCATAGCCTAAGGCGGGAACAACACCGGAATCTGGAACAGGTATAACTATGTCTGCGAAAATGTCATCTTCTCTTGCAAGCTGTCTTCCGAATTCCTTTCTTATTTCGTAGGTCCAGCTGTCAAATATAAAACTGTCTGGACGTGAAAAGTAAACGAACTCAAAAATACACAGTGCTTCTTTACTTTTCCTGTCAAAGGGAAAATAACTTCTTATACCAGTACTATCCACAACTACTACTTCACCGGGATTTATCTCCCTCCAAAATTCAGCTTCAAGTATATCAAAAGCACAGCTTTCTGAAGCAAAAAGAATAGTTTTCCCTTTTCTTCCCATACAAAGGGGACGAAAACCGAAGGGATCTCTACCCGCTATTAGCTTATCCTTCCAGAGTATTAAAAAACTGTAAGCTCCTTCAAGTTTTCTCAGTGTGTAGAAAAGTTTCGGCAGAAATTCTCTATCTCTTTCGTGAATATCAAGATAGGAAGGTAACAAGTCTTCTCCCTTATCAAGAAGAGCAAGGAACAGCTCTGTATCGGAGCTGTATTCAAAGGAAAATCCCTTATCTTCAAGTTCTTTTCGTAGGGTTATGTAGTTAACTATGTTTCCATTGTGAACCACCGCTACATTACCTAAGGAGATTTCTCTTACTAAGGGTTGTGCGTTTCTTACTCCTGAATCCCCTGCTGTTGAGTATCTGACGTGAGCTATTGCTATATTTCCTTGAAGATAATCAAGATCTTCTTGTTTAATAGATTCCAGAACCCTACCCGCTTTTTTAACAGTTCTAATTTGATACCCATTTGAAGAACTTATCCCTACACTTTCCTGTCCCCTGTGTTGAAGGGAGTAGATCTGTAAAAAAGCAAATTGAGAAGCGTAAGGGTTATTAAAAACACCTGCAATCCCGCACATGACACAGAATTTAAATATAAAACTTATCTGATTTGTATTCTAAGAGATTGTAACTTTCCGCTTAAACTTACATTTCCCAAACTTCCCTTAAAAGAAGCGTTTACTTCCGTTTCAAGGGGGTTGTATTTATTCAGCTTAAATCTGCCGTTTCCTGTAAAATCCGCACCTGCGTATGTGATTTTTCCCCTGAACTCTTTCCCGACAAACTTAAGTTCAACTTTTTCAGCATTAAAATTTTTAATATTAATATTCTTAAGAACTATATTGCCTTTTATGCCTTCGTTTATCTTAAGTTTACCTGATAAGTATTTCACGTCTGAAAGACACGAGAAATTCTCTGCTTGCAGATTAATTGTTCCTGTTAAGTTTATAACAGTTTCTAAAAATCCTTTTTTACAAACAGCTTTAAGATAAAGAGAAAAAGGTTTAAATTCAGCTGTTATTTTTTCAAAACTACCAAGTTCACGGTTTTTAAAGAAAAGTTTTGTATTTTCAGTAATGATTTTTAAGGGGGTTTCTTCTACCTTAGAAGCTATGAGATGTATGTTTTTTTCTCTCAACACTCTATCTACAAAGATCCCTTTCGGAAAGGAATAAAGAACAATTACCAAAATTATCAGCAAAGATAATACAAATACTGTTATAAGCTTAAAAATATTCTTCTTCTTCGGAATCTTCATCTTCTTCCTTTAAATTTTCAAGACGTTTTTTTATCTCTTCGCTTATCTTCCTGTGTTCTTCTGTTATCTTGCTCAGTTCTTCCGGAGTTGAGACTATGTAAGGAGTTATGAATATAAACAGGGTTGTTTTGTCTTTCTGTTCTGTATCTCTTCTGAAGAGTCTTCCTATGATGGGAATTCTCCAAAGTCCCGGCACTCCTTCTATGGTTTTAAGAGTCTTTGTGCTTACAAGACCGCCTAAGATTACTGTTTGACCGTTTTCTACAACAACATCTGAGTTGATTTCTCTGTTGGAAGTTACGGGAACCGTGTAACTGGTAGCTCCTATCTGATTTGTAACAAAGTCTATTATCTCTTCAAGATTTAGACTTATTGTAAGTCTCAGGTTTTCTCCCGAAATTCGCGGAGTGACGTTGAGTTCCAATCCGACTTCTTTGTAATCGTAGGTGATTATAGGTTGTCCGTTTATGTCAAACTTTACTCCTTCAGCGTAAGGTATTACTTGACCCACTTTTATTACAGCAGGCTGATTGTCCAAGGTAAGAACTTTCGGATTAGAGACTATGTTAAATCCAGTTCCTGTTTCCAGTAAGGAAAGAAGCAGAACAAGATCTGGAAAAAAAAGACTAGTTTCTCCCACTTGTAGGGTTTTTCCCACTTCACTGAAAACTCCCATAAGAAAGCTACCTGAAAGGAAAGAGCTGTATATGTCTGTAAGAGAACTTCCTCTGAAACTGGCTCCTCCTCTTTCACCTAGTAGTTGCCATCTAACTCCTATATCCATGAGACTTCTCGTAGAAGCTTCCACTATGGTGGTTGCTATAAGAACCTGTTTTCTCCTTATATCAAGTTTTGATATGAGTTGTTTTAGTCCTTTGTATTCGCTTTCTGTAGCGTAAACTATTACGGAATTTGTTCCTCTGTCAAATCCTATTTTCATACCTTCTCTAGTTGTAATAAAACTTATTCCTGGCTGGAAAGTTGCTAGTGTTTTAGGCTGTTTAGTTTTTTGAGTGGGTTTACCTTTTACTTTTTGTGGGGTTTGCACTCTTGGTTGTTGAGGTGTTGTCTGTTTGCCTATCACTCTTGTGCGTGTTCCACCGAGAAGACTTTGAAGGCTTTCCGCTAGTTCTTCCGCGGATATAAACTTTAAAGGGATTATGAAAAATCCTCTTTCTTCCGAAAGGACATCTTCTGTATCTACTTCTTTTAAAATTCTTTTTACCGTTTCGTGAGCAGCACGTGGGGCAAAAACTACCAATGCATTGGCGGATTCACTTGAAGAAAATACCATTTGAATCCCAAACCTTTTGGAAAAAACAGCATTAAGTGGTGTTATCAGGCGCAAAGCGTCTTTTGCAGAAATGTATTTAAGCTTGTATATTCTTACTTCTCCTTCCGCTTCTTCTTTGTCTATACTTATAAGGATTCTCTTAACTTTTTCTACGTTTTCTCCTATGTCGGCAACTATCAGGGAATTGGAGGGATTGTGAACGGATATTCTGGCAAAAGGGGACAGAAAGGGTCTGAGAACGTTCATAACTGTTTGAGCTTCCGTATGTTTGAGATTGAATACAAGAACCGCCAGTTCACCGCTGGCTGGTTTTCCTTTCAGCTTTGCAACTGAAATAGCTTCAGAGAGAGGCATTACTTTTACTACACTTTTTTCCTCAACGACACCGAAACCTTGCATAGCCAAAGCTGAGGTGAATACGTCCCAAGCTTCTTTAATGGTTAAGGGTTTTGTAAAAATTAGACTCATTTTTCCTCTAACGGAGGGATCTACTACTACATTTCTATTGGTAAGTTCTCCCATAAACACTGCGATCTTGTTTATATCCGTATTTTGAAAGTTAAGTATTATCTCTCCCTTCTCCTTAGCCTTTTTGATGTCTTCTTGGGTTATAGGTAGAGCTGTTTTTAAAATTAGCACTATAAGAAGTAAAGCTATCCTCATAACCGTTACTGAGTATTATATTTAACTTCTGCTATGAACTATAAGTTGGAACTTGAAACCCTTTACGAGATAAGCAAAGTCCTTTCCAAATCTTTGAGCTTGGAAGTAACAATCCCTTACGTTTTCAGGCTTCTAAAAAAATTTATGGGTTTTGAAAGGGTTACCCTTACCATAAGGGATCCTTCCAGTGATCAGATAACAGTTAAGGCTACATCGGATAAAACTTTTCCGAAGGAAGGGTTTAAAAAAGGAGAAGGAATAACGGGAAAAGTGTGGAAGCACGGAGTTCCCATTGTAATTCCGGACATTTCAAAGGAGCCTGAATTTTTGAACAAGCTGTGGCGCAGGAAAAATCTAAAAGCTAAGAAAATCTCTTTCATAGCTGTGCCTCTCAAAAGAGGCAATGAAATATTAGGAGTTTTAAGTGCTGATAAGGAAATAACTGTAAAAGAATCCTTAGATGAGTTGACCCGTTTTCTGAGTATGGTAGCTGTTTTAATAGCCAATCATTACTCTCTTGAGCGGAGAGTAGAAGAAGAAAAAAGCAATTTAGAAAGTGAGAAAAAAGCACTTACTATGGAACTCAAGAGACTCTACGCGGACAGGAAAGTGGGAGAGATAGTAGGAAGAAGCAGGCAAATTCTTGAAGTTCTTGATATAGTTCATAGAGTAGCACCTACAGATGCCACTGTTCTTCTAAGAGGTGAAAGCGGTGTAGGGAAGGAAATTTTTGCACGGACTCTTCACTTTTTAAGTTCGCGAGCGGATAAGCCTTTTGTTACAGTTAACTGTGCTGCTATACCTGAAAGTTTGCTGGAGGCAGAACTCTTCGGTTATGAAAAGGGAGCTTTTACGGGAGCATACTCTTCAAAAAAGGGAAAATTTGAGCAAGCTCAAGGAGGAACTATATTTCTTGATGAAATAGGGGATATGCCTATAACCATTCAAACAAAACTCTTGAGAGTTCTTCAAGAAAGAGAAATAGAAAGATTAGGAGGATCAAAACCTGTAAAGGTAAACGTAAGGGTAATAGCTGCCACTAACAGAGATCTTGAAAAGATGATGAAAGAAGGATTGTTCAGAGAAGATCTTTACTACAGAATAAATGTAGTTCCTATACTTATTCCTCCTCTGAGGGATAGAAGGGAAGATATTCCCCTGTTAGTTTATCATTTCGTAGAACTTTTTAATAAACAGTATGCTAAGTCAGTGAGTATATCACCAGCTGTTATGGATTCCCTCTTAAACTACAACTGGCCTGGAAATGTAAGACAGTTAAGGAATGTAATAGAGAGAATGGTTATTCTTGATACGGACGGTGTTCTTACAGAAGAAGATCTTCCCGTAGAGTTGAAGGATACCTTTAGGGATCAAGCTCTGCCTGTAGGAAGTTTAAAAGAGATAGAAAGAACTCTCATAGAGAAAACGTTGAAGGAAACAGGATTTACAATAAAAGAGACCGCCAGAAGACTTGGAATGACTCCGCGTCAGATAAGCTACCGAATAAAAAAATACGGTATAAAATTACCAAAATGAAGGAAAAACCTTTTCTTGAACGTATAAGGATTTTCCCTTTTAAGGGATTGGATCCTGTAGAGCTTGATACCGCTTTAATAGTAAAGAACGGTTCTCTTCAACATGATCGTGAATTTGCTCTTTTTGACTCCGAAGGAAATGTAGTGAGCGGAAAAAAAGAGAAGAAAATACACCGTATAAGGAGTCAAATAGACTTTGAAACAGAAACCATGAGATTTAAATACGGCGGTAGGGTTTACGAATTTAGTTTTTCCGAAGAAAAAGCGGTTGAAGATTTCTTCTCGGAAATATTCGGCTATAGAGTTTTTCTTAAAAGATCTACAGAAGGAGGTTTCCCGGACGATAGAAAGGCTCACGGACCTACAGTAGTCAGCAAAGCTACTCTTACGGAAATAGCAAACTGGTTTGCTCTGGGTGAGGAAAATGTAAGAAGAAGATTCAGAACTAACCTTGAAATCGGCGGTGTTCCTCCTTTCTGGGAAGATAAACTTGTAACCGCTGAGGGATCTGTTAAATTCAAAATAGGTGAAGTTTTACTTTTAGGAAAAGGTATCTCAAGAAGATGTCCTGTTCCCACAAGGGATCCAGAAACAGGTGAAGAGTATCAAGGATTTGTAAAAAAGTTTGTGGAACTCAGAAGAGAAAAACTCCCTTCTTGGTCTCCCGCTGAAAGGTTTTCTGATACTTATTACAGGCTTTGTATAAACACCTCAATACCCTCCACAGAAGTGGGAAAAGTTCTTCGCGTAGGAGATGAAGTCTTTTTACAAGAGTGAATTAATATCTCTGGAGATAAGTTATATAACAAATACGGGAAGGTATAGACGAAGGAATGAAGATTCTATTTCTATTGCTACTGATGTATTTTCTTGTATATCTATGGAAAAACCTTCCTATAAAGTCCTTACACTTAATCCCCCTGTTTTCCTTGCGGTAGCGGACGGTATGGGAGGACACCCCTGCGGAGATAAAGCCAGTTCTCTTGCCCTTGAAATATTGACAAAAGAGACACCTTTAGAAGTGGAAGATCTTGGAAGTGCTTTAGAAAAAGCAAAAAACGCTTTTGAAGACTACGTTTCCAAAAAGGGAGAATGTTTTGGTATGGGAACAGTTGTAGCCGGTGTTTACCTTTATCCTGAGTATTTAATAGCCTTTAACGTTGGAGACTGTAGAGTTTACAGATTTAGGGACAGGCTTGAAAAAATAACAAAGGATCACAGTCTTTTACAAGAACTTTTGGATAAAGGTTTTGTAGAACACGATATAGAGAATCTTTATATCAGAAATGTAGTAACTTCAGCAATAATAGGAGGTTATTCCGAAAAGCCGAAGTTTTTTGGTGTGAAAAAGGAACTTAAAAAGGGAGATGTTTTCCTGATTTGCTCCGATGGACTATGGGGAGAATTAGAATCACAAGAAATAGAATCTTTTATAAAAACAGGAATTAAAGAAGCTGGTAATAAACTTTTTGCAAAAGCTTACAGTAAAGGTTCTGACAATATAAGCTTTATAGTCTTTAAAGTTCTCTAAAAACAATAAATTCTAAAATTCTTTCCATTTCTTCCCTGTAATGGGTATGATCCAGCCTTTTAAGTATTTCATAAGCTCTTTCAGCTTCTGTGCGAGCTTTTTCCCTTGTTTTGTTTGCACCGCCTAATCTGAGAACCTCCTTTCTTAAGTTATCTATCTCTTCTGAAGGAGGGTTGGGATCTGACAGTATCTTTTTAACCTTTTCCTTATTCATCTGGTTTATTACACAAAGAAGAGGGTAAGTTGCTTTCCCTTCTTTAAGATCATTAGCTACAGGTTTGCCAGTTTTTTGAGGATCTCCTGTGTAGTCCAGCAAATCGTCTATAAGTTGAAATGCTCTTCCCATGTGATAGCCAATTTTTTTTATCTGCTCTGGATATCTGTAGTTAGCGCATAAAGCACCTACGGTTGTGCAAGCACTGAAAAGAACAGCAGTCTTTCCGTCTATTATGCGAAAGTAATCTTCTTCAGAAATCAACTCTCCGACCTTTGAAATCTCAAGAACTTGAGCTTCTGCCATTTCCATAACAGCTTCACTGACAACTTCTATCATTTCCTTAGTGCCGTATCTTGTGAAAAGATGCAGTGCTTTTGCATACATGTAATCCCCTGTCAGAACCGCTGTTCCGTTTCCGAAAATGACGTTGGCTGAAGATTTTCCCCTTCTTTTAGAAGCTCCGTCAACAACGTCATCGTGGAGTAAGGAAGCAGCGTGTATGTATTCCAATCCTACACCAAGAGGGATTGCTTCTTCAGGATTTCCTCCGCACATTCCGCAGGACAGAACTGTTATAAGAGGTCTTAACCTTTTCCCCCCACCTTCTATAAGATATCTACTCGTTTCAAGAACCAGCTTAACCTTCGGGTTAAGCTCTTCAATCAATCTCTTCTCAATATTTTTCAAAAGCTCCATGATCCTTACTAAGTGCCCGGCGGGACTTGAACCCGCGACCTCGGGGTCCGGAGCCCCGTGCTCTATCCAACTGAGCTACGGGCACTATTATTTTATGATAACTTCATAGGATTCCTTTTTTAGACCTTTTAAGGAAGGCGGTAGCTTTTCCAGATCTTTCATCAGAGTTTCTCTTATTTCCTTTAAAGAAGGCATTTTTACTGAAAGAGATCCCTCTTTAAGGATTTCCTTTATAAGAGTCTCTCCTTTATTTCTTGTTGTATAAGGAACTACTTCATCGCGGTGCATTACTCCTTCCCTGTAATACCTGTATATCTGTCTCTTGTAAGGAAAAGTCGCTTTACCAGGGCTTGTTTTTACCTTCGGTTTCCCATCGTATTCCACTAACTTGTAAGCTATGTCTAAGTAAGGTGCGTCTGCCGAAGTTATAAACTTTGTTCCTACGCCGAAGGCGTCAATGGGACAGTTTTTGGAAAGCCATTCCTTTATACTGTATTCATCAACTCCACCGCTTACTATTATTTTTACTTTTTTCAAACCCGCTGAGTCCAAAATACTTCGCACCTGTTTTGAAAGCTTGGCAATATCCCCACTATCAAGACGAACTCCTACAAGGGAAACTCCCTTCTTTGCTAACTGGACAGCTTTCTTAGCAGCTGATAGGGTGTCGTAAGTGTCTAAGAGAAATACCGCATTACGGGGAAAACTGCGTGCAAAAGCTTCAAAGGCTTCTTCCTCTTTATCAAATACCATTATGTAAGAATGAGCAACTGTTCCAAAAACAGGTATTTTAAAGCGCCTACCCGCTTCCAAGTTGGAAGTGCCTGCAAAGCCTGCTATGTAAGAAGCTCTGGCAGCGTATATACCCGCTTGAAGTTCATGAGATCTCCGAAAGCCAAAATCAACAAGAGATTTTCCTTTAGCTACCAAGTAACTCCTTACAGCTTTTGAAGCTATCAGAGTTTGAAAGTGGATTGTGTTTATTACAAGGGTTTCCAGTATTTGAACTTCGGGAAGGGATCCTTCTATCTGCACAAGAGGTTCGTTTTGAAAAACAACTCTGCCTTCCGGGACAGCGTATAGATTTCCTTTAAACTCGTATTCTTTCAGAAAATCAAGAAAAGAAGAGGAAAATATATTTAGGCTCTTCAAATAGGCAAGTTCTTTATCTCCGAATCGGAACCTACTCAAGTATTCTAAAAGAGTTTCCAAACCGCAACACACAAGGAAATTTCTCTTTTCCGGCAGATCTCTTACAAAGAGACTGAACACTGCCTTTCCTTTTTTATTGTTTTCTAAGTAACTTTGAGCCATTGTAAGCTCATAAAGATCGGTGCACAATCCCAAAAAGTCCATGGGATATTTATTTTACTTGCTCTGTAATGGAGAAAAATATTAAATTATTCAATATGGCGGGACACAGTCATTGGGCGCAGATAAAACACAAAAAAGCAAAGATAGATGCTCAAAGAGGCAAACTCTTCAGTAAACTTATAAGGGAAATAACAGTAGCTACAAAATTGGGAGGTTCTAATCCGGAGTTTAATCCTCGTCTGCGAACAGCTATAGAGCAGGCGAAGAAAGCCAACATGCCTTTGGAAACCATAGAAAGAGCTATAAAAAAGGGAAGCGGTGAATTGGAAGGAGCTTCCTACGAAGAAGTTGTTTACGAAGGTTATGGACCCGCGGGAGTTGCCATTATGGTTATTGCTACCACCGATAACAGAAATAGAACCTCTGCGGAGATAAAGCACACTTTTTCTAAATTCGGTGGTAATCTGGGATCTTCTGGGTGTGTTTCTTACCTCTTTGAAAAAAAAGGAGTTATAGAAGTTCCGGCACAGAGCTTAGATGAAGGTGAACTCCTGGAGAAAGCAGCTGAGGCAGGAGCTGAAGATATACAATGGGGAAGCGAACTCCATTTTGTTTACACAACAGCGGAAGATCTTTACAATGTAAAGGAGAAATTGGAAAAATCGGGTGTTAACGTAGAAAAAGCGCAGATCACATGGATACCAATTTCAACCGTATCTGTTGAAGATGTTGAAACTGCCAAAAGAATTTTAAAACTTATAAACGCCCTTGATGATTTGGAAGATGTTCAGCAGGTTATAGCAAATTTTGAAATACCTCTGGAAGTGCTTCAAAAAGCGGAATTCTGAAAAATGGACAGTGTAATATCCCTCTTTGAGGAAAGCGCAAAGGTAAAGATTGAATTCGCTCGTTCTTATGAAAAGGAGATTCTAACAGTAGGTAAGCTCATAGTTAGAGCTTTGAAGAAGGGAAACAAGATACTTCTCTTCGGTAACGGTGGAAGTGCGGCAGATGCTCAACATATAGCAGCTGAAATAGTAGGACGGTTTAAAAAAGAAAGAAAAGGATTGCCTGCAATAGCTCTAACAACGGATACTTCTATACTGACCGCAATAGGAAACGATTACGGTTTTGAATGTGTATTTGAAAGACAAATAGAAGCTCTCTGTAAGGAAGAGGATATTGTCATAGGAATAACAACTTCAGGAAATTCTGAAAACGTTTTAAGAGGACTTCTTAAGGCAAAGGAGAAAAAAGCTATTACTGTAGCCTTTAGCGGAAAAGGAGGGGGAAAGGTTTCAAAAGTAGCAGATTTTTGCTTCACAGTTCCTTCTGATAACACTCCGAGAATACAGGAGTGTCATATAACCCTCGGACATGTTTTATGTGAAATAGTGGAGGAACTTATGTGAAAAGAGTGGTGTTGTTTGTAAAAAATTCACCGAAAGCACGCAATACCGCAGAGGATTTATTAAAAACACTCAAAGGGCATGTTTCCTGTATAAAGAGAATTTTTAACCAACGGGGCGTAGAGAGAAAAGCAAATCTTAAAGGTTATGATTTAATGATAGTAGTAGGTGGAGACGGGACTTTTCTTGCGGGAGCAAGGATAGCTTCAAAATTCGGAATTCCCTTGGTAGGTGTGAACGAGGGAAGATTCGGTTTTCTTACAGAAATAACGAAGGAAGAAGCTCCTGAAGTTTTAAAGGATATCTTAAATGGGAAGGTGAAAAGGCAAAAACGTATGATGATTTCTGTAAGTCTTTACAGAAACAGTATTAGAAAATTTCTGGGAAATTTTCTTAATGATGTAGTTGTTACAAAAAGTTCAATAGCACGCATAATGGAAATAGAGGTTCTTGCGGGTAGAGACTCTGTAGTTCACGTTTATGGAGATGGGGTAATTGTTTCAACTCCTACAGGTTCTACAGCATACGCTCTCTCCGCAGGAGGACCTATTATATATCCTGATTCTGAAAATCTTTTATTTGTTCCTATATGTCCTCATACTCTTTCCAACAGACCCGTGGTTTTACCTTCAACTTTTCCGGTGAGAATAAAGATCTTATCCGCTGATAGAGAAAGTTTCCTTACAATGGACGGACAGAAAGGTATGTATTTGTTAAGCGGAGATGAAATAGAAGTTAAAAAGTCTAAAAGATTCTGTGAAATATACCTTCACCCTAAGAAGAGTTTTTTTGAGATCCTCCGTGAAAAACTCAGATGGGGCTGATTCAGAACATAACATAGATTTTGTAAATGGTGTATCCTGATATAAGGTTAAACTAAAAGGAGGTTTTAATCTATGGGAATGCCGACAAAGGAAGATATTGAAAAAATCCTTGATGAAATAAGACCCGCACTGAGATTTGACGGTGGAGATGTAGAACTTGTAGATATCCAAGAAGACGGAACAGTATTGGTAAGACTCTTAGGAGCTTGTTCTGGGTGCGGTATGTCTGTTTTAACTCTTAAAGCGGGAATAGAAAGAGCGATTAAGCAGAAATTCCCCGAAGTGAAGGAAGTCAAGGACGTCAGCACGGATATACCTTCTTCCTTTGGTTTTTAAAGAACCTTAATGTAACCGAAGCCGTTTGTTTGAAGCCTTCCTATACTGCCTACACCCGAAGGGACTATTTTAACAAAGTCAAAAAAGTTTTCGTATTTTAGCTTTAATCCTTTTACGGTTATATCACAGATGTAAAATTCCACTTCAAATTGAGACAAATAGGAGAGTCTTTCTTCCGCTCGCTTAAGATCTATTCCTTCCATTTCCCACTTTGTTCCTTCGTGGGTTTTCATGAAAAACTTAACTCCCGAACCGTTTGCTACAAGCACTATTTTTATTCTGAAGGGATCAAAATCGTAGGCGGAGAGATGATTCCTTATGTTTGTAAGCATCATATGGAATCTACTTTCCTGAGGAAAATCGCAGTGATAAACCACCGCATCTTCTGTTTCTTTTGAAGGTAGATCTTCAAGGTTAATCCTTTCCAGTTTAATTTCTTTTTTCTTTTCCGATGCCTTACCTACAAGGGGAACTGTAAAGGCTACCATACTTGCCTTTAAAAGATCCCTTCTTGTCATTTTTCTCCTCCTTCAATTAAAGTTATTTTAAAATTATGTTCAAGTTTTTAATTTGGTTGAAGGAAGTAGATTCAACTCAAACAAAACTTAAAGAAGGGAATTTCCCCAACGGGACTGTTTTTGTTGCAGATTTACAGAAAGGGGGAAAGGGAAGGAAAGGAAGGAGGTGGGAGTCCCGGGAGGGAGGTCTCTATTTTAGTTTCGTTCTATCCGCCGCGGATTTTAAAGAATCTTCACAATTACCCCTTGTGGTTGGACTTGCTGTCTCGCAAGCACTTGAAGAGGAGGGATTAAAAACTTTTATAAAATGGCCTAACGATGTTTACGTAAGGGGAAAGAAAATCGCGGGTGTATTGGTAGAGAGATCAAAAGACAGAGTAATTGTCGGTATAGGGGTAAATTTAAATCAAAGGGAATTCAATACGGAGATCAAGAATACAGCAATCTCACTGTATCAAATAACCGGCACAGAGGTAAACAGGATCTATTTTTTAAGTAAACTACTTAATATAATAGATAAACACCTTAGACATTTCAGGCTAAAAGGATTCAGTTCCTTTTTTAAAGAGAAAATAGAAGAAAAGCTTCTTTTTAAAGGAGAAGAAGTGATAGCTATTTCAGACAAACCACAGGTAGGAATACTACTGGGTATAGATGCAGAAGGATTCCTTATTTTAAAAACCGCATCGGGATACCTAAAAGTAAATACTGGAGATATAAGCCTAAGACTTTACAGATAACCTTATGATAGTAATCATCTGTTTACTCTCTGAAAGCTTTAAATTTTATTGAACGGGAGGTGTGTTATGCTTATTGATCCTGCGGAAATTCAGAAAGTTGCCAATATGTTTTTCAACGCCGCTCACGAAGATATAGCTCATAGTGTAAATCAACTCTACGAAGCTTTGAAAAGAAAAGAAAAAGCTCCCATAGATGAGCTTTTAGAAGAGATGATATTTGAAATAGTAGATCATTTTGAAATGGAAGAGGAGATGATGAAAGATTCAGAGTTTTTCGGTTATCCTATGCACAAAGCGGAACACGATCAAATGAGAAAAGAGCTTTACGAGTTGTCCGAAGAGTGGAAAAGTTCAAGGGATATAGAAAAGTTGAGGACTTTTTTAGAAGAGAAGCTTGTGCCGTGGCTTAAGCTACATGTAGCTCAGTGGGATTCTATTACGGCAACTCATATAGGTGATTGACTTTCTTGACGGAGCTGTTAAATAGCCTTATATTTAATTTCTGACTTAAGGGGGCGAATGGATTCGACGGGGACTGTAGGTCGGAAGTTGCGGGTCGGTGCGCGGACGTTAACCGCGGTAATACAACAGCTCCCAAAGCTGAGCTTGCTCTCGCTGCCTAAGTAAAAAGGCAGCGCGCTCCCGGTGAGTTTGCGGGTGGCTTGCCGGAGGGTGTCAGAGACACCCGCTTGGGTATTCCCGACGCACGGTGAGGGAATACCGACATTTATAAACCGTGCTTTCCCCGCTATTCCTGCCCGTGGGTAAAGGCGGGGGAAAACCAATACACGGGCTACACCCGCTAAACCTTCCGCGTGCCGAAAGTCCTCGGACGCGGGTTCGATTCCCGCCGCCTCCACCATAAGTAATTGAAAGGTTTTGCGAATTATCTATTTTTATCATTTATGGAAAAAATTTACGTTTACGATACAACCCTAAGAGATGGTTCTCAAGCGGAGGGAGTTAACTTCTCCTTAGAAGATAAACTCAGAATAGCTCATAAATTAGACGAATTCGGTATAGATTACATAGAAGGAGGTTGGCCTTATGCGAATCCTAAGGATAATCTTTTCTTTCGGAAAATGAAAGAGTCTAAGTTGCATAAAGCTAAGCTTGTTGCTTTTGGTTCAACCCGGAGAGCCAAGAAAAAGGTAACTGAAGACAAACAAGTAGAAGCTCTTATAAGAGCCGAAACACCGGTTATAACGATTTTCGGTAAAAGCTGGGATTTGCACGTTACTTCCGCCTTGAAAACAGAACTGGAAGAAAATTTAGCAATGGTAGAGGAGACAATCTCTTACTTAAAAAAGTATACAGATGAAGTTATATTTGATGCAGAACACTTTTTTGACGGTTACTTTTCAAATCCCGAGTATGCTCTTGAAGTCCTCAACGCAGCTCTAAGGGGAGGAGCTGACTGGATTGTCCTGTGTGATACTAACGGTGGTAGACTCCCTCACGAAATTTACGAAATAACCAAAAAGGTAATTAACAGATTTCCCAAAGCTTCCGTAGGTATACACGCTCATAACGATTCTGAGACAGCTGTTGCCAACACTATAATGGCTGTTTTGGCAGGTGCAAGACAGGTTCACGGAACTGTTAACGGAATAGGAGAGAGAACTGGGAATGCCAATTTGTGTTCAATAATTCCAAATCTTCAGCTTAAAATGAAATACAATCTCATACCCACTGAAAACTTGAAGTATCTTACTGAACTGGCACGTTTTGTAGCGGAACTTTCCAATATGCCTCTTCCAAGAAATATGCCTTACGTTGGAGAAAGTGCCTTTGCTCATAAGGGAGGTGTTCATGCTTCGGCAGTTATGAAGAAAACCGAGACTTATGAACACATAAATCCCGAATCTGTGGGTAATGTGAGAAAGATAACTGTTTCCGATCTTGCAGGTAAGAGTAATCTCCTTTATAAATTGAAAGAATTCGGTATAAAAGTAAAGGAAAGCTCTGAGGAGTTACATACTTTAATAGATAAAATAAAAAAACTTGAGAGTGAGGGTTACCACTTTGAAGCAGCTGAGGCTTCCTTAGAGCTTTTGTGTAGAAGGCATTTTGGATTAGTAAGGGATTACTTTGATTTTGAAGCCTACAGGGTTTTAATAGCCAAAAGGAAGTCAGACAATCTTCCCACTTCAGAAGCTACTGTAAGACTTTCCGTAGAAGGAATCCAAGAACACACTGCTGCTCTTGGTAACGGTCCTGTTAGTGCTTTAGATAGAGCCTTGCGTGAAGCTCTTGAAGAGTTCTATCCCAATTTAAAAGAAATGCAGCTTATAGATTACAAGGTGAGAATAATAAACGAATCTGCCGGAACTTCTGCTAGGGTTAGAGTCCTTATAGAATCTACTGACGGAAAAATGAAATGGGGAACTGTAGGGGTTTCTGAAAATGTCATAGAAGCTTCTTGGATAGCTCTAAGAGATGCTATAGTTTATAAGCTTATGAAAGACGAAGAAATATAGTAAAGACTCGCTTGCAAAAGGTAAATGTTTAGTTGATAATTTTATACTCTAACTATAGCAGGAGGAAAAAAAGATGAGTCGTATCTTGGAAAAGTTAAACAACAGATACCTTCCAAAGAAGGATTATCCCAATTTTAAAGTAGGTGATACAGTGAAGGTATATTACAGAATAAAAGAAGGAGACAGGGAAAGAATTCAACCCTTTGAGGGGGTAGTAATAAGAATAAGAGGCAGTGGAACTGACAAAACTTTTACTGTCCGTAAGGAATCCTACGGTGTGGGAATAGAAAGGATATTTCCCTATTACAGTCCTAATATAGAAAAGATTGAGATAACAAAAATAGGAAAGGTGCGAAGAGCGAAACTTTACTTTCTCAGGAATTTGAAAGGTAAAGTGGCACAAAGGAAGATAAAGGAAATTAAAAAGTGGGAATACGAAGCTATGCAAAAGAGAAAGGAAGAAGCCCGTAAAGAAAAGGAAAAAGCTTTGCAGGAAGCTACGCAGGATACGGAAACCTCTGCTAATCTTAATGATTGAATACGAATCTGAATTTTGGAAAAAAGGGCTTATCGTAGCAGGTGTAGATGAAGCAGGTAGAGGATCCTTAGCGGGACCTGTTGTTGCTGCAGCTGTTATTCTTCCTCCTTTTACAGAACCTTTTTTAAAAGGAGATTCAAAAAAGCTTAAAAAGGAAGAAAGGGAAAAACTCTACGAAACAATAAAGAAAAAAGCAATCGCCTTAGGAACAGCAGTTGTGGACGGTGCTGTAGTTGACAGGATCAACGTATTTAAAGCTACTAAATTAGCCATGAAAAGAGCGGTTGAAGATATGAAAACTCATTTTGATATTCTCATAACTGACTTTATTAAGCTGGAGGATTTTCCCTGTATTCCCCTTACAAAGGGAGATGAAAAAAGTCTCAGCTGTGCTTGTGCCAGTGTTGTTGCAAAAGTCCTTAGGGACAGAATAATGGAAAAATTTCATGAGGTATATCCTCATTTTGAATTTGCAAAACACAAGGGATATCCCACAGTAACACACAGAAAGCTTATAAAAAAATACGGTTTGACGGAAATTCACAGGAGAAGTTTCAAACTCTTATGAAGCACATTCCCGTTTTACTGGAAGAAGCTACTTCCTTGCTATTAGGAAATGGTGGTAATATCTACGTTGATTGCACCGTAGGAGGTGCAGGACACGCTAAAAGGATTCTTGAAAAAAACCGAAAAGCGTTTCTTATAGGGATAGATATAGACGAAGAAGCTTTGGAAATAGCTGAAAGTGTTCTTCAGCAATTCAAAGGCAGATATGTTCTTTATAAAGCTAACTTTGCTGATCTTGATCTTATCCTTAAAGAAGAAAACATCAAAGAAGTTGATGGATTTCTCTTTGACTTAGGAGTTTCTCTGTTTCAAATAAAGAGTAAAAGAGGATTTTCATTCCAAATAGAAGCTCCCCTTGATATGCGAATGGATAAAGAACAAAAACTCACAGCTTATAAAGTAGTCAATGAGTATTCCGAAAAAGAACTTATCAAAATCTTTAAAGATTTCGGGGAGGAAAAATTAAGTCGTAGGATAGCTAAAGCTATAGTCCACCGTAGAAGAAGAAAGCCTATAGAGACAACAAAAGAACTTGCGGATCTTATAGTATCCGTTTACCCTCCAAAGGCAAGATACGGCAGAATACACCCCGCAACGCGGGTTTTTCAAGCTTTAAGGATAGAAGTTAACAGAGAATTGGATAACTTAAAAAAGGCGTTAGATAAAACCTTAAACTTTTTACGTCTTCGCTCAAGAGTGGTGGTTATATCTTTTCATTCCTTAGAAGACAGAATTGTCAAAAGGTTTTTCAAAAGTAACTCCGATGTGTTTCATCTTATTACGAAGAAACCCGTAGTCCCTTCTGCTCAAGAAATACGCAGAAATCCCTCCTCAAGAAGTGCGAAGTTAAGAGCTGTAGAAGTTATAATGAAATCAAGATGAATCCTTTTGTCATTACACTTTTGGCGGTAATTGTTTTCCTCGGAAATATGATATACTCCGCGTATTCTGTAAAGGTGCTTAGGGAGCACTCTAAGAAACTCAAAGAGTATAAAAGTATAAAAGAAGAGAATCTTAAACTAAGAGCGCAAATAGAAAAAATGTTAAACGTTAAAGAGCTTGAGAGATACGCACTACGCTATGGCTTTAAAATTTTTAATTGGGAAGAGTTTGCCCTTCTTATTTTCAGAGAATCTTCAGAGAAAGATCAATCCAAGAAGCACCGTAGATGATGGATCCCGAAGATATAAAATCTACACCTTCAACAGTGTAATCTCTCAGATTGTTGAGGTTTATATTTCCCGAAACTTCAACCAGAACCTTACCCTTGATTATTTCAACAGCTGTTTTAACTTCTTCTGGAGAAAAATTGTCTAAGAGAACCATATCAACTCTGTCGTATTTTAAAACTGTTTCCAATTCCTCAAGACTTTCTACTTCTACTTCCACTTTGTAAGAAGGGCTTATACCTTTTTCTATATTCCTTAGTATTTTTTCAAGTCCACCCGCAGCTTTTTTGTGATTGTCTTTTATCAAAATCATATCGTAAAGAGCGTATCTGTGATTTAATCCCCCTCCTACACGCACCGCGTATTTTTCAAAATAGCGATAACCAGGAGTGGTTTTCCGGGTATCAAGTATTTTTATTCTTGTTCCTTTTAAAACATTGCAGAATTCCCTTGTAAGGGTAGCTATACCAGAAAGGCTTTGCAAAATATTTAAGGATAGTCTCTCTCCTGTAAGAATTGACTTTGCACTTCCTTTCAGCTCCAGCAAGATTTCCCCTCTTGAAAAGGTTTCTCCTTCTTTTTTCAATTCTCTAATACTAACGTTTCCGAGAATACTGAAAATTTCCCTTACGAAAGGAAGCCCTGCTAAAACTCCGTTTTCTTTTGCTAATATAACCGCTTTTACACTTTTATTGAGATTTAAAATTTCCGTAGTTATATCACCTCTTCCAAGATCCTCTTCTATATACCTGCGTATCCACTTACGAACGTAAGGGTGGTTCACAAATTTGATTCTATCACTTTTTATGGCAAGTTAGGCAGAGATTACTTCCCGTATTATCTATTCGCAAAAACAGAGGTTGCCCGTTGTGCGGATCGTGGCATGTAGGGCATTCTACTTTTCTGTTGTAAAGTCTCAAATTGGGCCAGCCTCTTACTGGATCAGGCGGTTGGTTAAAATCCGGATCTTGAGAGGGTGTGGGATAAGTTATAGAAATTGGGTGATCATCTCTTAAATCTGGTCCTATTCTCCACCACTTCTCAGGGAATACACCTCCACCGGGGTGACATTTTGTGCAATTGGGATAAGTTGTTGTATCAGGGATTCCGCCGGGTCCGGGAGCGTTTATTAGAGAATGTGTATCAGTTGTATTAACAGCACTTGGTTCTCCTTCAGCTGCTACCCCGTCATGACAGCTAAGACACGCAAGAGATGGTGCGTTGGGAACGGGATCTATTGTCCCGTCTATTGTAGGACTTGAATACATTTGAAAAACTGTCATATCACTTATTCTTCTGTTCCACAGCGGTGTTATAGATCCGCTGGAGTGGTGAGGAGTGTGGCAGAATACACAAGGTTCTGGAGTTGTTGAAGTGCTAAGATCGTGCTTTGAACCTACAAGTCCAGCTCCCCAGAGCAAGGATATCATTGTCGCTCCCAAGCCCAATCCCAAAGGTTTATTCATTAGTTACTTTTAATTTAATTTTAACGGTAAAATCAAACTATAAAAAATTCTAATCTAACCTATTATCATTGAGAATATCAAAAAGTGTTTCTAATTTTATCCTTCCAAGAGCCACTACTGAATCTGCAGCGCCGTAGGATATGTATATGTATTCTCCTTTAAGATCCGCTCCGCAAGGAAAAACCACATAGGGCCTGTCACCGTAAACTTCGTATATTTCACGTGGTTCCATTATATAAAATGGTGTTACAGCTGTAAAAAAACCCTCTTCATTCATCAAAACTGCAAAAACTCTGTAAACTCCTTTCTCTTTATCTACACCGTGAATCAATACTATGTATTCTTCTCCTACTTTTATAGGTGGAGTAGCCCAGCCTATTTTTTCCTCAAACTCCGACTGTTCTTCTAAGACAGTTATATTGTCCCCTATGGTTATTTCCTTAAAATCTGTTGTATAAAGAGCTTGTGATGGGATTTCACATACACTAAGATAGAATTTGTTGTTAAGCATATGCAATCTGTGAAACAGATAGAATTTCTTGGCTTTTACAATAAAGGCATTCTTATCCGTAGCTACAAAACTCCTGAGTTCATCTTCCATTCTAAATACCGCTATTTTTTTCCAACCGTCCGGTGTTTTGACTGCTGTAACGGGCAGTGTTTTCTCCGATTTTCTCTCCGGTTCAAAGTAACTTACAGTTCTTCCACAGTAAGTTATGTAAAGTTTTCCTTCTATCTCATTTACACGCGGATCTTCCACTCCCCAAAAATCGTATTTGTTAGAAGGGGTAATACTCAACTTTGCAATATAGTTTTTTTCACTGCAACACTCTGATTCTTCAAAGGGAATAGAAAACTCAACAATTGCGCTGGAGTAGGAGTAATAACCTAGGGTTATTCTGGCGTAAATTACAATTTTATCTCCTATAATCTTCATTGAAGGATTAAAACTGGTAGTGGGCTTATCTATAGGGTGGTTGGCTATGGTTATCTGCTGAGGAGTTATACAACCCAAGCGTTCCACTATATCTACTGTTTTAAATTGTCTTTTTTCCTTAACCCTTAGGTTCAGATCTTGCCAGTATTCTCTTTTTATAATCATTGGTCAATACCTCAATACTCTTTATCACTTCTTATCCTTACAACGGTATGAACGTTTCCTCTTGGATTGAAATCACCTATTACTTCAAGAAACTTAGGTTCTAAAAGCTCAAAAAGAGCCTTGTATATCTCATTTGTCGCTTCTTCGTGAGATATGTATCTGTTACGGAACTTATTAAGCCAAAGTTTAAGGGATCTGAGTTCTACTATGTATTTATCGGGTATGTATTTGATCTTTACCGTGGCGTAATCTGGATAACCAGAGCGAGGACACAAACAAGAAAACTCAGGAAAAGTAATCTCTATCATGTAATCTCTTTCCGGTGAGGGATTCTCCCATCTTTCCAGCTGAGCTGTTTCTATTGCTCGCTCACCGTATTTTTTTCCCATGAATACTATGTATTATAAATTCACCGTATTTTTTATCACTCTTTTTTATGTGGGTAAATAGCCACGACATTATAAGGGAAATAGATCTCTGATAAGCTTTATGGTCGTTTCTTTCAAACTCTTCTTTGACTTCTTCTATCATTTCCCTTAAGTTTTGATGGAGTTTTTTGTGATCTTCAAGTTCCGGAAATTTTATCTCTTCCATAAACCGCTCCTCATCTATAAGATGAGCCTTTAAGGCATCAGTAAAAGCCAGTAGTTTTTCCCTTGCTTTATCTCTGTTACTACTTTTTAAAGTGGTGTAGAATTCCCTTGCTAGTTTAAAAAGATTTTTATGTTGTTTGTCCATTTGTGGAACACCTGTTTCAAATTCCTTCCCCCACTCAAAAAACATTTCCAACCCCCCTAAGGAAATTTTAACGTAGTTTAACACACTCAAAAGTTAAAAAAAGAATAAAAGCCCCCGCGGGGGCTGAATAAGGGGGGTGTCCTTTCTAAAGGGTGAACTTCATTGTTTTCTCATTCCACGTGGCAAAGAGAAACCATAGGAATGCAATACTTATTAAAAGTGCTATAGCCCATTCTAAACCTATGGCATCTGGTAAAAACAGCTTTCTACCGGTTGCACTTGTGGCGTTTATAAGTTTATAAAAGGAAGAAAAGGTATTCAAAATAAAAGGTTCTATCTTTCTATAGAAGAAGGCAAAAAGAGAACCACCTATGGCGTAGAAAATAAGAGCGGTGGCATTTTTAAGAGATCCTTCCGCAGCTCTCCACATACTCCCTACGGAACAACCACCCGCTAAGGTCATTCCTATGCCGAACAGAAAACCTCCTAAAAGAGAACCTATCGGGAAGGAAGGAGCAACCATCATACTCTTAACAGTTGGAGGAGTTGCAAACTCCATAGAAAGTATATCCTGAACATCTTGAATTTCAACTAAGGACAAAAGAGGCGAGAATTTCACCACAGCTCCAAAACTTAAAGCAATTATAAGAGCAAGAGCAGCTGCTCGCGTCATTTCACCTTCACCGGTCATGAAGGGTTCTCTGAAAGCTCTTACAAAGCAGAATCTACTTCTGTGGTTTACTATACCCAGTAAAACTCCAAAAAATACAAGAGATCCTGCACTGATTTGAAGAGATCCGAGCCCAAGAGCTGGATTGAAAGTTGACACCTTTTTCTCAAGAACTGTTATAAGAACTAAAATTGTTATAGATAACAACCCTCCTATTAACAGTTGAATACTTGAAGGAATCACTATAGCTCTTCCCGGCGCACCCCACCCTTTAGTTAGAAGAACCATATAAATTCTGAGCCCCACATAAGCTCCTAATCCTAAACCCAACATAACCGTTACAGCTGAAGCGGACATAGCGGCGAATCCTACAAGGAAGGCTCCTATGGTGCAGCCAAAAGCCATAAAAGCTCCAATTCCCATAAGCAATCCACCAACCGCACCCGTTATAAATTCCTTAAAACTGGGAATACTTATTTTAAAACTTCTACTCAGAAGGGCAGAGACAAAAGCTCCAAGAAGGAAAGACCAGTTGATTAAAGCTGTAAACTGCCAGAGCGGACTTTGAAGATCAGCATCTGGATACAGAATTGGTTTAAGTAAGTTATCTCCCCAGATTATTATCCCGTTGGTTACAGCCCAAGGCGTCCCCCATACAAACATAAAAGAAACTACAAAGCCTGTAACTATACCTCCTATTAGTGGAGGCCATTGTTTTCCAAACAGATAGCCGAAAATTTCTTTCAAAGTTCCCATTTCCACTTATGACTATGTTATGCAAAAAACAAGTTTTTTTTTAAAAGAAAGTCTTATAGGATTATAAACTTATAGCTTATAAAGTAAGTGCTTACTAATATATGATTATCACGCTTAATAAAATATGCGTCCAATATACTAAGATTTTGACATATTCCCTCTTGACATCAGCGGGAAAGGTTAATATAATTTTTACTGAAAATAAAAACGGAAGGAGGTAGAAAGATGGCTAAGCTTAAGCCTCTTTACGATAAGATAGTGGTTAGACGATTTGAAGAACAAGAACAGAAAACACCGTCCGGCATAATCATACCCGATACAGCGAAGGAGAAACCGCAAATGGGAGAAGTTATAGCGGTAGGTGAAGGAAAACTTCTAAACAACGGAGAGATAAAACCCTTACAGGTTAAGAAGGGAGATGTTGTTCTCTTTAACAAATACGCAGGCACGGAAGTAGAGCTTGACGGTGAGAAATACCTTGTTATGTCAGAAGACGAGGTGTTGGCTATAGTTGAAGATGCAAAAGTTACAACTTAAAACCTTAAGGAAGGAGGTGTGAAAGATGGCAGCAAAGGGAATTATTTACAGTGAAGAAGCAAGAGCCAAACTCAAAGCAGGTGTTGATAAACTTGCCAATGCGGTTAAGGTAACCTTAGGTCCCAGAGGTAGAGAAGTGATCTTAGGTAAGAATTGGGGAACTCCTGTAGTAACAAAGGACGGTGTTACAGTGGCAAAGGAAATAGAACTAAAAGACAACTACGAAAATATAGGCGCTCAGCTTGTTAAAGAAGTAGCTTCCAAAACCTCTGATGTAGCGGGAGACGGAACAACTACAGCCACTATACTGGCACAGTCCATATTCCACGAAGGACTCAAAGCAATAGCCAGCGGAGCCAATCCCATGGATATAAAAAGGGGAATTGACAAAGCTGTTAAAAAGGTTGTAGAAGGCATAAAAGAAATGTCCATAGAAGTTAAAGGTAGAACAGAAATAGAACAAGTTGCTACTATATCCGCTAATAACGATCCTGAAATAGGGAAGATAATCGCCGACGCTATGGAGGCTGTAGGAAAAGACGGTGTGATAACTGTTGAAGAATCTAAATCTGCGGAAACCACCCTTGAAACTGTTCAAGGAATGCAGTTTGACAGAGGTTATCTTTCCCCTTACTTCATAACTGATGCGGATAAAATGCAGTGTGTTCTGGAAGAACCTATGATCCTCATTTACGAAAAGAAAATTTCCAACGTAAAGGATTTACTGCCGGTTCTTGAACAGGTAGTAAGAACAGGAAAACCACTTCTTGTAATAGCGGAAGATGTAGAGGGTGAAGCTCTTGCCACCTTAGTGGTTAACCATATAAAAGGTGTATTGAAAGCCTGTGCGGTAAAAGCTCCGGGATTCGGACAAAGAAGGAAAGATTACTTGCAGGACATAGCTATACTCACAGGCGGGCAGGCTATAATGGAAGACCTTGGAATTAAGCTTGAATCCGTAACTCTTGATATGCTCGGTAAAGCCGATAAAGTCATAGTAGATAAGGAGAATACCACTATAGTTGGTGGAAAAGGAGATAAGGAGCAGATAAAGGCTAGAATTGAGCAGATAAAGAAACAAATTCAGGAAACCACTTCCGATTACGACAGGGAAAAACTGCAAGAAAGACTTGCAAAGCTTGCCGGTGGAGTCGCGGTAATAAGGGTAGGAGCTGCCACAGAAGCGGAACTGAAAGAGAAAAAAGCAAGGGTTGAAGATGCTGTTCACGCTACAAAAGCTGCCGTTGAAGAGGGAATAGTTCCCGGAGGTGGTGTAGCTCTTGTAAGAGCCTCTGAGAACCTGGAAGATGTGGAAGTCGCTAATGAAGATCAAAAGTTAGGTGTGGACATTGTCAAAAAAGCCTGCAGATCACCCCTAAGGCAGATAGCCTATAACGCAGGTTTTGAAGGCTTTGTGGTTCTTGAAAAGGTAATAGCTCTCGGTAAAGAGAAGGGTAAAAACTGGGGATTTGATGCTGCCACAGGTGAATACGTGGATATGGTAGAAAAAGGAATAATAGATCCTACTAAGGTTGTCAGAACCGCTATAGAAAACGCAGCTTCCATAGGAGGAACAATGCTCACCGCCGAAGCACTGGTTGCTGATCTTCCTGAAGACAAGAAGCAAAAAGACACAACTCCAACGGACATGCCGGACTTAGACTGATATAAGGGAAATTTATCAAATCCTAAGCCCCCGTTAAGGGGGCTTTTTTTATGTCTGTGCTAAGATCCTCTTTATGGGAAATAGTCTTTCTCCCTTTTTTTTCTTTAACTGGTTCAGAGATTACAGTATTCCATTTTTAATAAAAGACACAACCGCAGGTTTAACAGTAGCTGCTGTCTATGTTCCACAAGCTATGGCTTACGCTCTTTTAGCAGGAATGCCCCCTATAACCGGTCTTTATACAGCCTTTATAGCTACAGTGGTAGCTGCTTTCTTTGGTAGTTCCCGATTTCTCAATACCGGTCCGGTTGCAATGACGTGTCTTCTCTCCGCTTCTGTTCTCTACAGTTTTCAATTAGAACCTCAAACGGATAAATGGGTATCCTATATGGCTCTTCTGGCACTACTGGTAGGTTTAATAAGGTTGAGTATAGGACTCTTGCGTTTTGGATTTATCGTGGATCTAATATCTCACAGTGTAGTTATAGGATTTACAAGTGCCGGTGCACTTGTTATAGCACTTTCTCAATTAGGACATCTTTTTGGATTTCCTGTGGAGAAAACCACACAGCTTATAATCATAATTTTGGATATATTTCTTAAGATAAACGAACTTAATCCTTATACTTTTTTTCTGGGAATCTTAGCCTTCTTGGTCATAGTGCTGTCGCGTAAAGTAAGCCCTTATATTCCCGGTGCTTTAATTGCTGTTTTTGTAACATCTTTCCTTGTTTATCATTACAAACTCTACAATTACGGTGTTGATATAGTGGGTAAGGTTCCTCAGGGATTACCCGCCTTTTCCTTGCCTGTTTTTGATCTCAAGGCTTTTTCCGCAATGGGTGGCGGTGCGGTAGTTGTGGCTCTTTTCGGTCTTATAGAAGCAGTTGCGATAGCCAAAACCCTTGCTATAAGAGTGGGGGACAGATGGGATCCCAATAGGGAACTCGTGGGTCAAGGATTGGCTAACATAGCTGTAGCCTTTTTTAAAGGCTTTCCCGCGGGAGGTTCTTTTTCCCGATCCTCTTTGAATTTTACACTCGGTGCTAAAACTCCACTTGCAAGTGTAATAACCGGTATTTTGGTAGGTTTTACTCTTTTGTATTTAGCACCGTATTTTTACTATTTGCCCAAAGCCACTCTATCAGCCATAGTTCTTTCCGCTGTGATAGATCTTATTAAGCCTTGGGAAATTTTAAAGCTCTACAGAATAAATCCCCGTGATGGATTAGCGGCGGGTATAACCTTTAGCTCTGTTTTTTTTCTGGATTTATGGGTAGCTATAACCTTAGGTATTGTGGTTTCTTTCGGGAGTTTCCTCTACAGGACGATGTATCCTAAGATAGTTGTTCTTACCAGAGATCCTCAATCGGGAACTTTTGTTAACGTAGAAGGAAGGGATCTTCCACAGTGTCCCCAAATACTGTATATAAGACCTAATACGTCTATATACTTCGGAAACGCCCAATACGTTCACGATTACATAGTAGATAAAGTGCTTCAAAGAAGAAAAACGGGAGTTCTTAAATACGTTTTGTTGGACATGGAAGCGGTTAACAATATAGACGCAGCGGGAACGGAAACAATAATAAGACTGATAAAAACTTTAAAAAATACGGGTTTAGAAGTAGCCTTTGCGAATATAGGTTGTGATGTTTACAGTCTTTTGGAAAGGGCGGGTTTTGATAAGGTGGTTAACAGCGATCTTGTCTTTGATTCAAAAGGACAATCCGTTGCTGAACTTCTTAAAAAAGTAAATTTTAGATTTTGTAAAGAAAAGTGTCCTTATAAAGTCTTTGTGGAATGTGAAAAGTTAAAAAAATAACTACAGAGCTTTCACTATTAACCATAGATTTATCAAACTGAGCGGTATAAATTTAAAATAACCTTTCAGGAAATAAAGAGTCACTAATCCAAAAACGGATAGAAAAACGGCTTCATGCATGGATATTAGGGGATACAATTGAAAGGACAAATTTTCTGCAAATTCCACAGATTTTATAAAAAGCTCACCTACAAAATCAAATAGATCAATAAAAGGAGAAAAACTCATAAAAGTTAACAGGGATAGAAAACCCATTAAAGAGTAAAAGAAGATCAAAGGGGCTAATAAAGGAGTGAATAAAACAGACAAAGGTGATATATAGGAAAATGTGCTTATCAAGGGTGCAACTCCGCTAAAAGCAGCGGCAGACGCACTCAACCCTTTTACTGTATTACTTGTTTTCAAATCTCTTATCATCAGAACTATATAAGCAGTGGCAATAAAGGAAAGCCAGAAAGAGTAGGAAAAAACATACCAAGGAAATAGAAGTAGAATCAAGCTGCCGGAAAAAAGTAAAATACTGAAGGTATTAGGTCTGCTGAAACTCAAATGAGCAAGTATCATTAAAATGAACATAAGACTTGCTCTTAAAACAGGTGGTTCCTGAGGAACTATAAGTGCGGAATACACAAGCACTCCTATTAGGGAGAATCTTAAACCCCAAAAAGCGGGTAGAAGTTTAACAATAATAAGAGCCAGCGTTCCCACGTGTAACCCGCTCACAACAAGTAAATGAATCAGACCTGTTTCTAAAAAACTGCGCTGAAGAGAAGAAGGTAAAAGATCTCTTGCTTCCCCGAATAGAAAAGAAGTTCCCAAAGCTGTAGAATGTCCTTTTGAATTTTCTCTGTATTTTTCAAGAAGAAGCTGACGTAACCCTGTGGAAGAGATTTCAATTTCTATATCATCTCTACTTACGTATACAGATACTCTATTGTTTTTAACCCTTATATCCCCTAATAGGGATACTCTTTGAGCTTCCTTAGGAAAATATCCGTATACTTGCAAAAGAGCTTTTCTACCTTCTAAATCTTCTATTTCACTTTCTAAAATTCGTATGCGGGTTAAACACCTTTTCTCTTCACATACGACATCTCCTATTACTTCAGCTCTTATGAAAATATCCTTTTCAAAGAAATCCGGAAGATTCGCTCTCCACAGAGATATTAAACATATCACCAAAAATGCAACCAAATGTAAAAGCTCTGACTTCACAGTTCTTTTACAGAGTTGTGTTATTATTTCAACTTGAAGACCATGTTCTATGCGGTTTTATCCTTTTTTATTTCATTTGCACTGTGTTTCCTACTCACGAAATTAAGAGTGGATTCCTTGATTGATAGAAGAAATGGTATTCAGAAGTTTCACACATGGGAAGCAAGACGCGCGGGCGGAATAGCTATTTTTATTTCATTAAGTATTACTTGTTTCTTTTCCGAATACACTAAAGAGGGTTTGCTTATTCTTATTTCAGCTTTGCCTGTTTTCTTAGGTGGCTTAATGGAAGACATAACTAAAAGAATATCTCCTAAGATACGTTTGGCTTTTGCTTTTCTATCGGGAATTATTGCAAGTATTATTCTTGAGGCTAATTTACAAAGAGTTGACATTTTCTTTGTAGATTTTCTGTTAGAGAATTATCTTCTGTTTTCTATCCTATTTACCGCTTTTGCTCTTGCAGGTGTATCCAATGCTATCAATATAATTGACGGATTTAACGGTTTGGCAGCGGGTGTGGTTATTATTGTATTTTTATCCTATTCCTATGTTTCTTATACCGTTGGTGATGAATTTCTTTTGTTTCTAAACCTTGTTTTATTGGGATCCATAATAGGATTTTTCTTATGGAACTTTCCCCGCGGATTGGTTTTTCTGGGAGATTCCGGAGCTTACATCTTGGGATTTCTTGCAGGACTTGTTGGTGTGCTTTTAGTAAACAGACACACTGAAATTTCCGCTTGGTTTCCTTTTACACTCTTGTTCTATCCCATCTGGGAAACTCTTTTTTCCGCTTTGAGAAGAAAGATTGTTCATGGTTCGGAACCCACTGAACCAGATATAAGGCATCTCCACTCTCTTATTTACAGAAGGTTAATAAAACCTTCCCTGAGAAAAAAGTATTCTCCTGAAATGGAGAACTCTTTAACTTCGCCTTATCTGTGGTTAATGCAACTGCTTTGCACTGTTCCTGCTGTTCTCTTCTGGGATAACACTCTTTTACTTATACTTACGTGCATTTCTTTTGTTTTTCTTTATATATGGTTGTATGGATCCATTGTTAAATTCAAAGCACCTTTTTTACTAAGGATACTCATGAGAGTATGGATAAAGTAAATTCCTTAAGTGCTTCTTCCCACCTTCTCATTTTTATACCCTTTATGCTTTTCAGCGGACTCCACAAAGGTCTTCTGGCTTTGGTTTTAAACTCGGTGTGTTTAACAGGTTTTATATCCACGGTCAATTCCGCATATTCAAGGATCTTTAAGGCAAATTCATACCAAGAACAGTATCCAGAGTTAGTTATGTGGTAAACACCGTAAGGTTTCTGCTCAAGCACTATCTCCCAGATTTTCTGTGCCACATCGTGTGTATAAGTAGGAGACATATATATATCATCTATCACCTTTAAAGGTTCCCTTTTCTTTGCTTTGTTTAATATGGTATAGACAAAGTTTCCTCCCTTCCCGCTTGCTCCCGCTTTTCCGTAAAGGCTTGCAACTCTTACTATGTAATACTTTTCAAGGTAGTTTTGAATTATAAGTTCTCCAGCATACTTTGAAATTCCGTAAATGTTTATTGGATTTGGAATGTCTTCTTCCGTGTAAGGCTCCTTGTTTTTTATCTTCTTACCATCAAATACATAATCGGTGCTTATGTGCAGAAGAACAGCTCCTGTCTTTTTGCAGGCTTGTGCAAGGTTCTTCACACCAACAGCATTTACAAGGAAGGCTTTTTCAGGTTCATCTTCAGCTATGTCTACTTTCACATAAGCACTTGTGTTTAATACAAGATCTGGATGTATACTTATAATAACTTCTTCTACCTGTTCTCTTATGGTAACGTCTATATCGGCTCTTTTGAGTGGTATGAGGTTTATCTTCTTTGGAGCTGTAGCGATCAAATCGTTTCCAAGTTGACCGTTAGCTCCTATTAAGGCTACTTTCATGATATTTTGGCAAACTCTTCTTTTAATTTTGCAACAAACTTATCAATATGCTGTTTCTTTTCAAATAACCAATCCTTATTTTCAATATACCATTCCACAGTTTTTCTCAGACCTTCTTCAAAGCTCACTTTCTGCTTCCATCCAAGGTCCTTTAAAATTTTTGTGGTATCCACCGCATATCTGAGGTCATGTCCTGGCCTGTCAGGAACAAATTCAATGTAATCTTCACTCTTACCTAAAATATTTAAAAGTTCTTTTATCACTTCTAAGTTTTTCTTTTCCTCCGAACTTCCAACGTTGTATATCTCTCCTTCTCTTCCTTTTTCCATTATCTGTAATACAGCTTCGGAGAAGTCCTCTACAAAGAGCCATGTTCTCACATTTTCACCCGTTCCGTACATTGGCACTTTTTCTCCAGAGATTAACTTAGATATAGCTAATGGTATAAGTTTCTCTGGATACTGCCATGGTCCATAATTATTAGAAGCCCTAACGATAATGGCAGGAAAACCGTACGTTTCAATGAAAGCTCTAACAAGCATATCAGATGAAGCTTTACTGGCTGAGTAGGGAGAATTGGGTTTTAAAGGCGAATCTTCAGTAAATTTTTCATTACTATCTAACGGAAGTTCTCCGTAAACCTCGTCCGTTGAGATGTGTATAAACTTTTTAACTTTAAATTTCATAGAGACCTGCAACAAATTTAATGTCCCCATAACATTAGTTCGGAGAAATATATCAGGGTTGAGAATGCTTCTATCTACATGTGTTTCAGCAGCATAATGAATTACAATATCTGGTTTTTCTTTTTCAAATATATTAAATAAACTTTCCATATCTGCTATATCTTCTCTATAAAAGTTAATAAAGTCAAAGACTTCATCTATCCGCTTCGCGTCTCCTGCGTAAGTGAGCTTGTCTATTACAGAAACTTTAAACTCAGTTTTAGCTAATTTCCTAACAAGATCACTTCCCATAAAACCGGCTCCACCAGTAACAAGTATTTTCATTCCTTGCCTCCATAAACAAAATTATTTTCAGCGTCTTTAAATTTAGGAAGATTTCCATCCTTTTCAGAAAGGACGGGATTTTCAATGGGCCAATCTATCGCTAAATCAGGATCATTCCATATGATACCCCTGTCAAGCTCTGGTGCGTATTCCTTTGTAACCTTGTAAATTACTTCTGTTCCGTCTTCTAAAGCAACAAAGCCGTGGGCAAAGCCGGGAGGAACCCATAACATTAGTTTGTTTTCTTCAGAAAGCTCCACCGCTACCCACTTCCCATACCAGGGAGAACCTTTCCTTATATCAACTGCAACATCCCAGATTCTACCTTTTACACACCTTACCAGCTTCCCCTGCTCCATAGGCTTTAGCTGGTAGTGGAGTCCCCTCAAAACCCCCTTCTGAGATCTTGAGTGGTTGTCCTGAACGAAATCGTAATCAATACCGTTCTTCTTAAACTCCGATGCCTTGTAGGTTTCCATGAAAAAACCCCTCTCGTCTCCGAAAACCTTGGGCTGAATGAGTATAACATCGGGAATCTCAAGTCTTTTGAAAGTGAAGGGCATCTTTACCTCCTTTTATGTAGTTCTCAATAATATACCGGGCAAAAGCAAAACTGCTCGTAAAAGCGGGTGATATGGCGTTTAATATGTGAATGCTGTTTGAATCCTTTATAACCAGAAAGTCCATAACAAGCTCCTTTTTATCCCAGTCCACAAGCTGTGGTCTTATACCAACCTTTTCTGACGGAATGATATCAGAGGGCTCCAGTTCTTTAACCATATCCTTTATGTCCTCAAAGAAAAACCTATTTACATACTTTTTCGGCTCTGTCAGGGCTATCCTCCTGAACCTTTCGTTTTTAACGAACATGATCAGGTTCTTTATCAAAATATTTACCACTTCAACCGACAGACCTTTCAGGATACCGTAGTTTTCCCTGCCCAATGCGGGTATGGCTGTGGGACCTATGTAAACGCTCCCGTCATAAGATTTGGTAAAGTGAACTCCGAGAAAGGGATTCCTTATGTCAGGAACAGGGTATATGTTTCCCCGGACAAGATAAGACTTTTCCTTTTTAAGCTTCTTATAGGTTCCCTTAAAGGGTAGAATACTGTAGTTTTCTGCCAACCCGAAAGCGTGTGCCACCCTATCCGCATAGGCACCCGCGCAGTTTACGAAGATCTCAAACCTGAAGTGTCCCCTGTCGGTGACCGCTACAGAGCTACCCTTTACATACCTGAATGCTTTGCCTTTGAGGATTTTTACCTTACCGCTCTCTTTAAACTCCTTCTCAAGCTCCCTGAGAACTCTCTTTGAATCCACAACAGCTGTAAGTGGAGACCAGATAGCCTTATCAACAGTCCTCGCGTAGGGTTCTATCTCCTCGCCCGTGAATAGAGCTCCATAAGGGTTTTGATTTCCTCCTCCTTCTTTGTGACTATAACCTTTCCCGCCTCAATCAGAGGGATGCCCTTTTCTTTACAGAAATACCTCATAAGCAGGTTTCCTTTAAGACAGAGCTTTGCCTTTAAACTGTCCGGTGTGTAGTAAATGCCGGCGTGTAAAACACCGCTGTTGCGTCCGGAAGCGTGAAAACCTATATCTCCTTCTTTTTCAATTATTAAAATATTTTCAGCACCTTCTTCTAAAAGACATTTTGCAATAGAAAGTCCAAGAATTCCTGCACCGCAAATAAGTATCAACCTTCTTCCTCCGCCACCCTTAAAAGATACTTACCGTATTCAGTTTTCTCCATTGACCTTGCAAGTTTCTTCAGCTGTTCTTTATTTATCCACCCGTTCCTGTAGGCTATCTCCTCAATACACCCTATCATAAGCCCCGTCTTCTTCTCTATGGTTGCCACAAACTCACCCGCCTCAAGGAAGCTATCATGCGTTCCCGCATCAAACCAAGCAAATCCCCTTCCCAGTATCTTAACCTTCAGCTTTCCCTTTTTTCTGTATTCTTCATTTACAAAGGTTATCTCAAGCTCACCCCTGTCCGAAGGCTTTACCCTCTTGGCGATCTCTACCGCTTCCCTGTCGTAGAAATATAGACCCACCACCGCGTAGTGAGACTTGGGATTTTTGGGCTTTTCCTCAAGAGAGATCACATTGCCTTCCCTATCAAACTCAACAACTCCGAATCTCTCCGGATCTTTAACATAATACCCGAATATGTGAGCTCCCCCTTTCCTTTCCACCTCCTCCTTTGCCTCCACCAGTATCTTGGGAAGATCGTGCCCGAAGAATATGTTGTCCCCGAGGACATAACATATATTCTCATCACCCACGAAATTCTCACCCAGAATAAGCCCCTCAGCCAGACCCCTCGGCTCTTTCTGAACCGCATAGCTTATACTCATACCAAGATGAGAACCGTCTTTCAAAAGACCCCTGTAGGCTTCTAAATCCTGAGGATTCACAACAAGCAGAATCTCCCTTATCCCTATAAGCATAACAAGGGACAGAGGATAATAAATCATAGGCTTGTTATACACAGGCAAAAGATGCTTATTTACAATCCGCGTCACAGGATAAAGCCTTGTCCCAGAACCGCCTGCGAGGATGATGGATTTCATTTTAGCACTTCCGCCGCAACTTAAGCTCCAAGGATTCTTTTAAAGAAGGCCAAGAATAATAGCTTACAAATTTGTTAGATTTAATTCCTTCCAGTGTGTAAAA
>JALSHV010000007.1 GCA_026981975.1 Aquificaceae bacterium
TTTGGATCAACTGAAGGAATTCCCTGTTGTATTTAAAGTAGGACCTGTTCTTTTTTTGGAAGGAGGAATAGAGATCTTAGAAAAAATAAAATCTGCTAATAAGGAGCTTTTTTTGGATTTAAAGCTTTACGATATTCCCAATACTGTAAGAAATGCGGTTACAAAGGCGGAAAGATTAGGAGTTGATTATATTACTCTTCACATTCTCGGTGGAGAAGGTATGCTAAAGTCAGCTGTTTCTGTCAGAAAGAGAATAAAACTCTTGGGAGTTACTCTTCTTACCAGTCAGGAGGAAGAACTACTAAGGTTGGTTCAAAGCGCCATAGATAAATCAGAAACCTTTGTTTTACATCTCTCAAAGCTTGCCGCCAAGGTTGGTTTGGACGGTGTTGTATGTTCAGCCTATGAAGTTAGAAAAGTCAAAAAGGAAACCGGTATGTTCTGTGCGGTGCCGGGTATAAGGCTTTATCTTTCTCCAGAAGATCAGAGGAGAACCTCAAGTCCGGAATTTGCAATTGCCGAAGGAGCGGATATGATAATACTTGGCAGGGAGATCTACAAGAGCAAAGATCCTGCCAGAATTGTAGAGGAGATTATAAGCAGAATAAATGGACGTTAAAACATTAAAAGAAATTTTTACCTCTTCTGGGTTTGATTTGAGTAATTTAAAAGCTGAGAAATTCCTTATCTTTATGGAAGAAATTGAAAAGTGGAATAAATTTCACCGACTTGTTTCCTTTAAAAGCAGGAAAGAGCTTGTTGAACGTCACTTCATAGATTCTCTTTCCTTAGTCCGCTGCTTCTGCGACTTGAAAATAGATTGGAAAGGTAAACATATAGCCGACGTGGGAAGCGGTGCGGGATTTCCCGGTATTCCTTTAAAAATATACTTAGAAGACTTTAACCTTACTCTGATAGAATCTCTTTCCAAAAGGTGTAGCTTTTTAGAATATGTAAAAATTAAGCTTGAGTTAGATTACAAAGTTATTTGCCAAAGAGCGGAAAGGGTAAGGGAGAAGTTCCACATTGTCGTTGCCCGCGCACTGGGAGAGTTTGAAAGTGTAGCTCCGCTCTTAGAAGATCTTTCTGAAGGCTTTGTATTCATTCTAAAAGGTAAAAACATAAAAGAAGATTGGCTTAAAAGCTACGGTTATTGTTTTTACAAAACGGAAATGGGTGGTATTCTGTGGAAGGAAATCTTTTAAAATAAAATGTGTTTTAATTTTAAAACCATTTAAAAATGGGATTGAGGGGCAGGTTTATAGATTTCATAGAAAGCTTAATTCCTCCTGAAGAGAAATCACTCAATCCTATGCTACATAAAACTTCCTTTTTGAGAATGGCTCTTCTCGTTGTTCTGTGTATGATAGGTTCTGCAGCTTCTTTTTTATACGCCTATATAGATTACCTTGAAGAGGATATATACGTTGCACTTCTTGAAACAATGGTGGGTTTTCTATTGGGAGCTAATCCTTTCATAGCAAGGAAATATAAAAATATGGATTTTTTGGCAACTCTTTCTATATGTTCTTTTGGTTCTATCTTTATAGTAGCTATATTTGATGAACTACCGGAAGATAAGTCAAGCCTTATATGGCTTAGTGTTGTTCCCGCACTTATTTTTATAATGAAAGGAAAGAAAGGAATTTATTGGTCCCTTATATATCTTCTAATCCATTTCAGCTTTGTTCTTGTAAGCGGTAAGATGAATGTAAACGCTTTAATGGACACTTATTTAAGCTACCTTATAGTAAGTGTTATCTTTTATTTCTACGCATGGATGTCTGAAAGATACAGAGAGACATGGGAAAGTATAGCAAGGACAGATAATTTAACAGGTATTATGAATAGAGTAGCTTTTGAAGAAATTCTCAACAAAAAGGTTAAGGAAGCAAAGCTTTACAAAAAACCCATATCACTGATAATATTTGATGTAGATAACTTCAAAAGTATAAACGATACATACGGACATCTCTTCGGTGATAGAATTCTTAAAAAAGTAGCCTCTTTAATTGAAGAGAATATTGAAGAAGATCATATTTTCGCCAGATGGGGAGGAGAAGAGTTTATTCTCCTTCTACCAGATACGGATATTGAGAAAGCCTACACCTTAGCGGAAAAGCTTAGACGGAGGATACACTCTTACCGTTTTGCGGAAAATCTCAATGTAACTGCAAGCTTTGGAATAGCAGAACTTAGCAAGGAAGAAGACATCGTTAAATTCGTAGTAAGGGCGGATAACGCTCTTTATAAAGCCAAAAGAAACGGGAAGAACAGAGTAGAAATAGCGCATTGATTTAAAATAAACACATGCGTAAGGACGGAAGAAAAGAAGACGAGTTGAGATCAGTTCGCATCATAAGGGATTTCCTTACCTATCCGGAAGGTTCCTGCCTTGTAGAATTCGGAAATACCAAAGTTATATGTGCTGTTTCTGTTACTGATACAGTTCCGCCTTTTTTAAAGGGAAAAGGGCAAGGTTGGATTACCGCTGAGTATTCCATGCTTCCGCGGGCAACCCACAGTAGAAACATAAGGGAATCTGTGCAGGGGAAAATAAGCGGTAGAACCCATGAGATTCAAAGAATGATAGGAAGAGCTATGAGGAACGCTGTAAATTTAGCCAAGCTCGGAGAAAGAACCCTTTGGGTTGACTGTGATGTTATTCAAGCAGATGGCGGAACTAGAACCGCCTCAATAACAGGGGCTTTTGTTGCCGTTACAGATGCTCTTATAAGGCTCTACGAAGAAGGACTGTTGTCAACGGTTCCCGTGAAGGATTTTGTTGCTGCCGTGAGTGTGGGTGTGGTAAGCGGAAAAGCAATGCTTGATTTAAATTTTGAAGAAGATTCTATAGCTACTGTGGATATGAACGTTGTCGGAACGGGAAGCGGGAAATTCTGTGAAATTCAAGCGGTGGGAGAAGAATACGTTTTTCCGCGGGAAGAACTGGACATTCTGCTTGATCTCGCTTCAAAGGGGATAGCGGAGCTTATAGAACTTCAAAAGGCTTTGTATGAAACTAATATATCAGTAGGCTATTGGAAAAAGAAGAACGTAAAGGAGGTTCGCTTTTGAAATGATACCAATAAGGGACATAAACCCCTCTCGCACTTTTCCGATTGTAAATGTTGCGATTATAGTGATCTGTTCGTTAATATGGCTATACGAATGGCAGCTTTCAGGTAGAATTCTCTTAACTATAAGAGGAGAAATAAACGCTCTGGAGATTTTTATAAGAGAATACGGACTTACTCCTTCCTTAGTGCTTGAAAAACCTTACACCCTTATAACTCATATGTTTCTGCACGGAAGTTGGTTTCACATTATCGGAAATATGTGGTTTCTATGGGTCTTCGGTGACAACGTAGAAGATAGAATAGGTAAACTCAAGTATATCTTCTTTTATATAGCCTGCGGTTTAGGAGCTGCAACTGCTCAAATACTTATAAGTCTTATATTCGGTGGTGGACATGTTCCCATGGTGGGAGCAAGCGGAGCTGTAAGCGGGGTCCTCGGCGCGTATATGAGAATGTTTCCCCATGCAAGGGTTTTAGCTCTTATACCTGTTTTCTTTTTTATGACTTTCACCGAAATTCCCGCTCTCGTATTTATAGGTTTGTGGTTTCTTATACAGCTGATAAACGGAATAATAACCTTACCCATGGTAGGACTCGGTGGAGTTGCATGGTGGGCGCATATAGGGGGCTTTGTTGTGGGTTATCTTCTAATTGGTAAAATGCTTCCGAAAAATAGATATTATTATTAATGGAATACGAATATGTATGTGAAAAAAAGGAAATTTCAAAGGTCCTAAATACACTGGATAAATCGGAAATTCTATTCCTTGATACGGAAACAACCTCTGATAGGATAAGACTACTTCAGATAGGAAACGAAAAAAAAGTATTTGTCATAGATCTTTTTGAAATTCCCGATTTTTTAATTCCTTTAAAAGATTTAATATCCCGCAAAGGAATAGTGGGTCACAATCTTAAATTTGATCTTAAGTTTCTCCTTCCGCATAATGTAATCCCTTACGCGGTTTTTGACACTATGATAGCGAGCTATCTGTTGGGATACGAAAGGCACTCATTAAGTCATTTGGCGGAATCTATCCTGGGCTATACCTTAGACAAATCCCTTCAGCTTTCTGATTGGTCAAGAACAATTCTTTCCAAGCAACAAATAGAATACGCTGCTACTGACGTTATGGTAGTGAAAGAACTTTTTTTTAAATTAAGAGATAAATTAAATTCACTTCCTTCAATTGGCAGAGGAGAAGAACTGTTTAAAACCAGAACCGCTAAGGTGTTTAAACTAAACAATCCGGCGGTAATCATAGAAATGGCTTTTGTTCAGGAAGTTGCAAAGCTTGAACTAAGTGGTATTCCAGTTGATAAAGAAGAAGTGGAGAAACTTCTACACGAATACGAAAGTAAACTTCAAAAACTTATAATGGATTTTTACATACATCACAGGGTAGATCCACTTTCTCCTAAACAGATAGGTTCTTTCCTCAAAAGTAGGATAGGGCTTGACCTTCCTGAAACGCGTAAGGGAAACCTTTCCACCGATGATAAAACCTTAGCAAAGTTCTCCCATATAGAGGAAGTAAGAGACATACTCAATATAAGAAAAGCAAAAAAAGTTCTTGATAAACTAAGAGAGCTTGGAAGTTATATAAAGAACAACAAAGTTTATCCGGAGTTCAGACAGATAGGAGCTGTGACGGGCAGAATGTCAAGCTCTAATCCTAACGTTCAGAACATACCCCGTGATATGAGAAGACTTTTTAAAGCTCAAGAGGGTGATACTTTTGTAATAGCTGACTTTTCTCAGATAGAGCTTAGAATCGCCGCAGAATACGTCGGCGATGAGAATATGGCTAAAGCCTTTAGAGAAGGAAAAGATCTTCACAGATATACAGCCAGTCTTATACTGGAAAAATCGGAAGAAGAGGTAACCTCTGAAGAAAGACAACTGGCAAAGGCAATGAACTTCGGACTTATTTACGGAATATCAGCCAGAGGGCTTTCCGAATACGCTCAAAGTAGCTACGGTGTTAACCTTGAAATAGAAGCAGCGGACGTATTCAGAAAAAAGTTCTTTAGATTCTTCCCCGCTTTCAAGGAGTGGCACGATAGCGTAAAAAGAGAACTCAAGGAAAAAGGAGAAGTAAAGGGAACCACCCTTATGGGCAGACCCTATAGAGCTTCTACTTTTACTGATGCGGTAAATTATCCTGTTCAAGGAACAGGTGCGGATTTACTAAAATTGGCGGTTTTAATGTTTGATGTAGAAACTCGTAAAAAGAATTTGAAAGCAAGAGTAATTAATCTTATTCACGATGAAATTCTGGTTGAGTGTTCGGAAAGCCAAAAAGAAGAAGTAGAAGAAATACTGCGAACAGCAATGCAGCAGGCGGGGCGCATAGTCCTAAAGCATATACCCGTTGAAGTGGAAAGCACCCTTGCTAAAAGGTGGATCAAAGGGTAAAAAGAGAAGAAAGGGGGAGGGGAGGGGGGCAGGCTTTTAATCTTCTTTCTCTATCTTCATAGCCTCACCAAGGGAGTTTACCTTCACTTCTACAATCCAACCGATTTGCAGATTATCAAGGCATTCAGTTCCCGTATAATAAACATCACTGTATTCGCAGTGAGTCATGGAAGTAACAGATATATTTCCGACACCTTCTATTGTAAAAGTGTTGTTTTGAGAATCTACTCCTGAAACCTTACCTTTTATCTCTGTCATAGATTTGTGAGGTGAATACCCTCCTTTACTTCCGCACTCTTCTGCTTCTTTTACTTCAAGCTCATCGGCGGTTATGGTGTCGGTGGTAGAAGGATCTTGATAAGTTTCTACTTCCACACACATATCCTTTTGTAGTTGAGCTATACAGTCTGTAGCATCAGAGTAGTAAACATCACCTATTTCACAGCTTATACTGTTGGAAAGGTTGACTGTATAGATACTTCCTCTCCAAGAAAGTGCAATACTGTTGGTATTTGGATCAACGCTTTCAATAATTCCCTTTATTTCGTAATCGTGATCTTTTGAGGGTGTTATGGGTCCCACTTTAACTTCTTCTATCTGCCATGGATTGGTTGTGGTATTTACTTCAAACTCTTTAAGGTCAAAGTCAACAACCAGCTTACTGTTAGCTGTGGGATTCACAACACCGTTATATCTGATATAACAAAGCTGATTTCCATTCTGATCTAACAAACCAGGAGGACAGTTTACCTCGTTGGGTTTTGTTGGCTTTTCGTCCATTTCTGTAAATATCGCATCATTACAAGTGCCTGTGTTATCACATATCCTTGCTTTTTGATCAAGGATTATCTCAAGTCTACTGTAAGAACCTTGAGGAATGTTAACAGTATCCACATACTGTAAAACACCGTTCAGATCTGTTAAATCCACCTTTATACCGTTCGGATCGGAAAAGAGATTTACCTTATCGTTACAAGCAGGATCGCTACACAGACTGACTTCATAGACTGTCACTTCTACTACGGGGAAATTACTTGCAGGAGCATCTGTAAAGTAAAGTGAAACAGGTGTTGTATCTCCACCACCGCCACCACCGCAGCTGTAAAGTAATGCGCCGACTATCAAACCGGCTGACATGAGTATCTTCTTGCCCATCTTTCCTACCTCCTTTGATTGATTTAGACGGTTTTAATAATAAAAGATGAAAGTTACCTACAGGTTACCTCAAAAAAATTTAAAGGGGGAAAAACCCCTCAAAAGGCGAGATCAAGCAATAAAGAAGTTACGTTAGTGCTTGTTCCCGGATTGTATTTAGTTGTAGAGTATTCAGCACCCAATCTTACATTAGGTCTTATTAAATAGGAAAGGTGAAACACTGTATCTTTTCTTTCCAAACCACTTTCGTTTTGAGAAGTTACAGGATTGTCTGTTTTGTATTTGTAAGCACCGTAAAGAAGGGATAACGCTAAACGGTATTTCCAATAAAGATTTAGGGAAAGGTTGTATCCTCCGTGTTTGAATTCGGGACTTGTTGAGAAACTATCCTTTCCGTTTACGTAGAGCCCGTTAAACTCAAAAGTCAAATCTCCTACACTTTTTATAAGTCCAAGATCCAAACCGAACCTTCTTGGCTTGAGTGTGTTGTTTCCTGCTCCTAATGGATCTGTAAGATTAGGATTGGCTTCGTCTTTTCCTGCGTAGTAGAAAGCTCCTATGTTTATATCTGCGGGCAGTCCGGAAGGTGTAAGTGCTACTCTACCGTAGAAATCAAAGGGATCGGATATATCCTTAGTTTTTATATCGTCTTCGTCTCTGACTATTCCAGTGTAAAGTCCTCCACTGATATAAATCATATTCTCCACATAAGCGTAAACAGAAGCACCGTAGTTGTGTAAGTCCCATAGATCAGATATTCCATTTTTCTTAACGGATTCCCAAACTGTTGTTTTAGATCTTGTTATGCGAGAGTATAGATTGAAGGATTCAAAAGGATCAGTTCCAGTGGGGGAAGTTTTACCACCTACGAGTCCTATTACTGTTTTACCTGCTTCGTATATAAAAGCTACTCTAACTATTTCAGGTTCAAAAGCGTGTCCTTCTTCAGAAGCAAAAGCGGCAAAAGTTCCCACATTTTCTGCCACTCTCCCCGCAAAGGCTACAACAAATTCATCGGGAATTAGAACTTCTCTGTCAGCTCCTTTCTGTTTACTGTAAGGCACTGAAAATATCCTTACAGTTACAGGACTGTTTTTAAGTATAGATTCTCCCTCACCGGTAACTATGTCTCCCATAGCTTTACCGTCGGTATATCCTCTCATTTTGAATATTCTTCCGTAAGAGTTTAATCTGGGAGGTATAGTATGACACGTCGCACAGGAAAGCCCTGTTTGCCGTGCAAAGCTCGGAACCGCTTTTGCTGTGCTTAATTTCACCAATTCCTTGGGAAGTTCGGGACATCTGCTGTTAAAATACTTATTAAAGGCTATCGGTAATGCAAGAATAGACAAAGCTATTCCCCCTAAGTAAACCTTTTTCATAATTCACCTCCCGTATTTAATAGTGTAAACTTATTTTACAGTTTACGGGAAAATATTTCAACTTTTGTTTTCCTGTATTGCTCAAATTTTCCCTCTTCCACAGCTTTTTTGATTTCTTCTATGATATTTACGTAGAACCTTAAGTTATGAATTGTGTTTAGTATATAGGCGCTTATTTCTTCAGCTATAAACAAATGTCTGAGATAAGCTCTTGAGAAATTTTTACAAGTGTAACAGTCACAGAAAGGATCTAAGGGGTTAAAATCTCTTTTATACTTTTCCTGCCTTATATTAATTACACCCTCAGAGGTGTAAAGAGTTCCTGTTCTGGCATTTCTGGTGGGAACAACACAATCAAACATATCAATTCCTCTTGCGACGGATTCTATTATGTCCTCTGGTTTTCCTACTCCCATGAGATAGCGAGGTTTATCCCAAGGTAAGATTTCTGTAACAATCTCTGTCATCTCATACATTATTTCCTTAGGTTCTCCTACTGAAAGACCGCCTATAGCGTATCCGAACAGATCTCTTTCCACTGTAAGAAGAGCTGATTCCTTTCTTAAATCAGGGAAAAAAGCTCCTTGCACTATACCGAAAAGAGCTTGATCTTCACGTCTTTTAACCTTAAGACTTCTGTCAAGCCAGCGAATAGTTCTGCTAAGGGATTCTTTGGCTCTTTCTTTGTCTACGGGATATTCCAAGCACTCATCAAGAGGCATTATAAAATCAGAACCGAATACTTCTTGAAAAGCTATAACTTTTTCGGGAGTAAAGAAGTGAAGATTTCCTGCCAAGTGATCCCTAAACTCAACCCCTTCTTCTGAAACTCTTACACTGGCGTTTCTGTTCCCTAATTTTCTCTTTGAAAGGGAAAAAACTTGATAACCACCGCTGTCTGTAAGTATAGGAGCGTGCCAGTTGATAAAATTATGCACTCCTCCTGCTTCTTTTATTACTTCTAAGCCGGGTCTTAAGTAAAGATGATAAGTGTTTCCCAAAATAGCTTCCACTCCCACTTCAAGAAGTAATGAAGGAATCATAGCTTTTACTGTTCCTTGAGTTCCCACAGGCATAAACAGCGGTGTATTTACAACTCCATGGGGCGTTATCAGTCTTCCTCTTCTGGCATTACCATCACTTTTGAGAATTTCAAAACCGAACATATTACTCTTTCACAAATTCAAAAACCCTTTCCTCGCCTAAGGGTATTTCCCTTTTGAGTTTTAACTTCAAAGCCTTTTCTACACGTTCAATCCCTAATTTGTCTATTCCCTTGCCTTCTCCCAGTAAAAGAGGTGCTTGGAATACAATAAACCTATCCCACAATCCCTCCCTTAGGAAGTAAGAAACAGTTTTAGCTCCACCTTCCACCAAGAGATGAACTATACCCCTTTTGTGAAGCTCTGATAAGACAGTTTTGAGTTTTATACTCTCCATATATACAAGCTCAATTCCTTCAGAGGTGAGTTTTTTTTCTTTAAGGGGTTTTCTTTTTGAAAAAAATACCAACGTAGGTGCGGATTTGTCTTTAACAAGCTTAGCCCTTAGGGGTATCTTCAAAGAAGGATCTATAACTACACGTAAAGGATTCTTAGGAAAAGGTATATATCTTATCGTTAGAAAAGGATCATCTTTTAAAACTGTGTTTATTCCTATCAAAATTGCATTGGCTTCACTGCGCAATCTGTGAGCGTATTTTCTGCTTTCGTGTGAGGTTATCCACTTACTATCTCCAGTAAAAGTTGCTATTCTACCGTCAACTGTTTGGGCGAGTTTAAGGGTAATATACGGTCTTTCAAGGGATATATAAGTAAAGAAATCTCTGTTTAACTCTTCTGCTTCTTCTCTGAGAATTCCAACCTTCACATCTACTCCCGCTTTTCTTAACTTTTCTATTCCTTTTCCCCTTACAAGAGGATTGGGATCTTCTGTTGCCACTATCACTTTTTTCACTTTTGCTTTTATAAGAGCATCAGCGCAAGGCGGAGTTCTACCGTAGTGCGAGCAGGGTTCAAGAGTTACGAAAACCTCCGCATTTTCAGCACTCCTGCCTGCCTGATTTAGAGCTACAATTTCTGCATGTGGAGAACCAGCTTCTTTGTGATAACCCAAACCCACTATATTTCCATCTTTAACTATTACACAACCTACAGTAGGATTAGGGAAAGTTAACCCTTTCCTGCGACGTGCTAGAGATAGAGCAAGAGACATATAGCTTTCGTCACCCATTAAAGAGATTCTTCCATTATCCTCCTTATAGTTTCTTCTACTTCCTTTGCCACCGGTTCAAGATCTGGTTCGGAAAACATTTCAAGCATATTAGTTGGAGCTATAGTGCTGACAATTGTTTTCTTCTCTTTATTAAAAATAGCTATACGACAAGGTAAAGCGGTTGCTATAAAAGGATTTTTAGAAAGGACCTTTTGGGCAGAGGAAGGTTGACATATTTCCACTATTACGCAAGAGTAGTCAATAGGTTTTCCTTTCCCCTCAAGGATTTTAGAAACTTCATGAACACTCAGCACACCGAACCCATACTCTTTTGCTTTTTCTTCTACAGTTTTACTGACTTCTTCCACACTTTTTTCACTCTCAAGACTTATCAGCATTTTTTAACCTCCTGATTTCCCTTAATAGATCAAGATATATTTTATCAAGAAGATCATCTACCGCTTTTCTGCGGGGAATGTCGCCGTATCCTCCGAAAGGTATGCTATAGGGAACAGAACCTCCAGCAATAAGAATTCTACCGTTTATCTTTATTTCAAAACGCAGTGTAAGGTTATAGGAGCTTATCCTTTGTTTTGGAGTATAAGCTATAGGCACTTCTCCGAAGTGGATAACCCTTACTACAGCTCTCAGGGACTTTTCTTCACAGGAAAGAAGATAACCACTTTCTAAAAAAGCCTTCTCTACTGTTTTTCTTAAGCTGTATTCCACATAGGGATCTTCCCTTACGCCCTTTACCTCTTCTAAGCAAAGTTTTTGTCCGAAGGACAAGCCAACTATTAGTGCGTGTATTACTAAGAACCACACCCAAACTTCTCCTTAAGGCACTTTTCAACAAACGGGTGAACCAGCCCTTCTAAGTTTCCGCAATAGGAAGCTATATCTCGCACAATTGTTGAACTGATGTGAATGTATTCCTGAGAAGGCATCATAAAAACAGTTTCCACCTGTGCCAGTTTAAAATTGGTAAGAGCGATTTGAAGTTCATACTCAAAGTCTGTGAAAAGCCTGACACCACGCACAATTACGCCAGCTTTTTCGCGTTTCATAAAATCCACCAAAAGGGAATCAAAACCTTTTACAAAAACTCTATCCTCAAGGTGTTTAGTCATTTCCTTAAACATTTTTATCCTTTCCTCTAAGGGAAAAAGCAAGCTCTTTCGTGGTCTTTTTGCAACAGCTATGATCACCTGATCAAAAATTTTTAAACTCCTTTCCACAATGTCCAAGTGTCCCAAGTGCGGAGGATCAAAAGTTCCCGGGTAAACCGCTTTCCTCACCTTATTTCCTCCACAGTGATAGAACTGTATCTCCGTAAATTCTCTCTTCATCTGGAGAAAAGCGTTTTCTCTTGTCATGCTCAAGTATAAATACTCCACCTTCTATAAGCACCTTTAGCGCTTTTTCTATAAGCAAGTCGTAGTTTTCAAAAGAGTAAGGAGGATCTGCAAATATTATGTGAGGTTTTACACTGAGTTTTTCCAAAGCTTTTAACACATCTGCTCTTATAACTTTTCCTGATGTCTTGTGTTTTATCTTATCTGTTAGAGACTTACTCTTTTCTATAAAAATAACTTGTGCACCCCTTTTTTCAGCTTCTAACCCTATTTGTCCTGTTCCTGCAAACAGATCTAAAAAAACAAGATCTTTTATATCTCCGAGAATGTTAAACAGAGCATTTTTCACAATAGAAGGAGTAGGTTTTACTCTTCTTAACTTTCTTGTATTTTTCACAAAAAGAGATTATACTGTATAATCTGCTTTATAAGGGAGGTGTTTTATCATGAGCTGTTTTGTGCTTTCCAGACTCTTTAAAAACTTTTCTAGGGAGGACAGGAAATGGCAAAAGCCCTCGGACTGCATATCTTAGCGGACCTTTACGGAGTAGAAGCGGACCGTATAGATCATGTAGAAGATATTAAAAACCTTCTTGAAAGTGCCGTTAAGGTAGCAGATCTAACTAAGATTTCCTCACATTACCATCAATTCAATCCTCACGGAGCTACAGGAGTCATTTTACTGGCTGAATCTCACATTTCCATTCACACATGGCCCGAATACGGACTTGCCACTGTTGATGTATACACTTGTGGAGACAGCACAAAAGCTTACAGAGCAATTAATTATATTCTTAACACCTTAGAACCTAGAAGAGTGGACAAACAGATTCATGAAAGGGGTTTCTTACAGGAAAAGGAACAGTCCGAGGAATTGCGAAGTATTTTAACACTCAGCGCTCAAGTTTAAAGATTAATTTAAAATTATGCTCTTTGTTTTTCTGATTTTATGGATGATTAGTGTATCTTTTTCTAAAGTATATGTGGTTAAGTGGGATTCTCCCATTACACCTATAACAGCGGATTATATAGACAGAACTCTTTCAAAAGCAGAAGGAGAAGGAGGAACTTTATTTATTCTGGAGCTTAATACACCGGGAGGATTGGTAGAATCTATGCGCAAGATAGTTCAAAGATTCCAAAGAACACCCTTACCTGTCGTTGTGTTTGTATATCCTCCCGGAGGCAGAGCTGCATCAGCGGGAGCGTTGATAACCATTTCAGCTGATATAGCGGTTATGGCACCGGGAACGAATATAGGAGCTGCTCACCCAGTTACCGTAGGTGATTCTTCTAAGGACAAAAAGGACAAAGAAAAAGACATTATGAGGGAAAAGGTCCTTCAAGATATGCTCGCTTTTGTCCGAAGCATAGCAGGGGAAAAAGGGCGGAATGTGGAGATTATAGAGAAAATGGTTACAGAAAGCCTTGCCCTTTCAGCTGAGGAAGCACTTAAAGAAGGAGTTATAGATCTTATAGCAGTTGATTTGAAAGATCTTCTGAAAAAGATCCATCTAAAAAGAATAAAAAAATTCGGAAGGGAGATAACTATCAGAACAGAAACAGCAGAAGTGGTTAGAGTTAGGGAAAGTTTGAAAGAAGAGCTTCTTAAAATTCTTACAAATCCGACAGTGGCTTACTTACTTCTCATGTTGGGTTTTTACGGACTGTTCTTTGAACTTTACAATCCGGGAGCAATGGTGCCGGGGATCATAGGGGCTATATGTCTTCTGCTGGGTCTGTATGGACTTTCTATGATTTCTATGAATTGGTTAGGACTCCTTTTAATATTTCTCGGAGTGTTGCTTTTTGTCCTTGAGCTGATAACTCCTACCTTCGGAGCGCTGGCAGTGGGAGGAATAATAGCCTTGGGTTTAGGTTCTTTATTTCTTATAGATCCTGAATCTCCTTACGGTGAACTTCCCAAGTCTTTAATTGTTGCTGTTGTTATCGCAAGTGGCTTGTTTTTTATGTTAGCGGGTAAACTCGGTATTAAAGCTCAAAAAAAGAGAAAATTAACAGGAGCAGAAGCCATGATGGGTGAAGAGGGAGAAGCTATTTCTGATTTCCGCAGAGGTAAGGGAAAAGTTTTTGTCCACGGTGAGATATGGAATGCTTTAAGTGATGAGAATATAAAGAAGGGAGACAGAATAAAAGTTATAGGATTGCAAGGTTTAAGGTTAAAAGTCAAAAAGATCTCTTCTTAATATCCTGAACAAATACTAAAATACGTGCTATGGCTTCGTAAAGTTGTGGGGGTATTTCTTCAAAAATCTCTACTCTAAGAAGAGCTTCTACAAGGGGTTCATCTTCTACTACAGGAATACCTTCCCTTTTTGCCACTTCCAGAATTCTGCGAGCAAGTTCTCCTTTTCCTTTGGCAACAACAAGAGGTGCTTTGTCCGTCTCCGGGTTGTATTTGAGAGCAACTACCTTTCTTCTTTTGTCTTTCAATGTTATACCCTCAGATTGAAAATTCTTTCTTCTCCAAATTCTGAGAAGAATTCCCTTTCAAAGCTCTGTTCTCCTTCTTCAAGAACTTCAAATTTAAGTATTTTGAGATTTAACTCTGAAAGTTCCTTACGCAGACGTTTTTCTTCCTTTCTTACTATATCCGCTAATAGTTTTATATTGCTTCGGAATACAAGATTTATAAAATCTGGCTTTTCCTTTCGGGGAGCTTCAAGACATATACCCACATAGCCTTCTTCCCAAGTTAGCTTTACAAGTATTCTAAAACTATCTTTAAGAGAAAAGCCTGCTATACCCTTCCCTTCTTCAGTTACAAAGGGAAGGAGAAACTTTTTGCCTTCTGAAAGGATCATGTAATTTTGGAGTTGATTTATCCAGTTAAGCTTTTGGAGATTTTCCTTAAGATCATAAGGTATATCTGAAAACTCTTTTTTGAGATTTTTTAAAGCCTCAATTTCTTCTTCAACCTTCTTTTGATACTGTATTAAGTCCCTTACACTGTTAAAGCCTGTCTTTGCTTCAAGGGAGGCAAAAGCTCCCTTTAGTATGTCTTTTGCGTATTTCAGTAAATTACCTCTTATAAGGGGTAATATTTCGTTGTTTTCTATGCGAAATCCCAAGAGTTTTAATCGCGATTGGAATTCATTCCATTTGTTTGTTTCTAAGCTTTTTATTGCTTTTTCCATTATATCCAAGACTCTTGGGCTATAATAGTTTTCCTTTAAAACCGTCTTCAATCCCAGAGTGTCCATTTTTCCTTTAAAGCTTTTAATAAAAAGTTTTATAATTTCTTCTGTGTTTTTCCTGATCTCTGTAAATTTATTTTCCCTTTGGTAAATTGCTCTTTCCACCTCTTTTTGAAAAGAAATAAATTTCAAGAAAAAGTTAATTTTATCCTCTTTATTCATTAAACTGAGAAGCTCTTCTGCTTTTCTGCTTAAGTCAGGGAATTCCTTTAAACTTTTAAGTAGTTTTTCAACTTTAAAAGGTTCAAAGTTAGTAAGAGATTTCAAAAGTTTGAATTTCTGATCACTTAACAAATCACTCTCTTTTAAAACTCCTTTTAAAACGTTCCAAACTTTTTTTTCATAGAATAAACCTGAATCTTCTATTCCCTTTTTGAACTCCTTAATTTTTACAATTGTGGCAGGGTTTTCTTTTATATTGTGTAAAAGCTTTTCCGCGTTTTGTAATCCTTTAAAAGATCCTTCAACTCTTAGTATCAAGGGATTCTTAGATTCCACCCGTAGGATTAGCTCTTCACCTTCCTCTACTGGAAGAGCTAGTTTATTGTCTGCTGAAAGTTCGTATCCGTTTTCCAACAGAAGAAGTATTCTCCGTGGATTTACTTGTTTGACAACAGCCTTAAGTCTTGCTCCTTGTCCTCCGAGAGAGAAAAGCAAAGCTTCTGGAACAATAGAGCGTATTCTTATCTCGTAAACCTTCGCCGCTTCATAGGCTTCCTGTGCCCTGCTGCGCAGAATGGAAGTTTCCAGAAAGATACCTTCTACTCTTCTACCTTCCATCAGCTTTAGTATCGGACAAAAACCTCTTTATCAAAGCCAAAGCGCCTCGCGCACCGAGGTATTCTCCTTCTGATGAAAAGTAGAGTTTAAAGCACTTCGCTGGAAGCTCCTCTGCGATGTTTTTTACTTTCCCTTCCAAATCCACTAATAGATCCTTTAATCCCTCTACTATTCCCCCGCCTAACACTACCCTATCGGGATTTATAAGGTGCAGGAGATTCATTATTCCTAAAGCCATAAATTCTTTAAAAATTTCAACTGCCTGTAAAGCTGTTTTTTCTCCTTCTTTTGCTCTCTTTATGATTTCGGCGTTCTTTAAAGAGTATCCTCCCAGTTCCCTATAGGTTCTTTCCAGTCCGTAAGAAGAACAGTAAGCTTCCCAGCAACCTTTCCTTCCGCAATTACAAAGCCGTCCATTTTTTATCAAAATCTGATGACCTGCTTCCATGGCAGATCCACAGCTACCAAGGAATGGCTTACCTTCTACAACAAGACCGCCACCCAAACCTGTTCCTACAGCTATTAGGATCAAAATTTGACTATCTCTATGATCAAAAAACCATTCACCGAAAGAAGCCACACTTACATCGTTACCTATTACGAAGGGTATTCCCGAATCCTTTAAAAGAAGTTCAAAGTCTACACCATCTAGGACAGGTATATTGGGAGATTTATATACCTTTCCCTGAAGGGAAGTGAAACCAGCCACTGCTATGCCTACTCCATCTGGATCTCCTTCTGTTATTATTTCTGTAAGCTTACGTAAAAATTCATCTTTACTGTTTTTGACTTTACGTATATCGTATTTTTCTCTTTTTCCGTTTTCCCAGAGAACCTTTACAAAACTTCCTCCTATATCAACTCCCTTCAGCATAGAAAACGTCTCCTATCATAACTGAGCTGTTTTTTACTTTTCCCCTTACATACATGTGTAATTTCTTTTTTATTGTTCCTTTTTCTTTAATCTTTATTTCTACTTTTACTTCTATACTATCTGTCTTTTTTAGAATTTTTTCTTCTATACTGATACTTCCTTTGGTTATTCTCTTGTTTTTTCTGCACAGAGCTACCAAGCCACTTATCCCGCCTAGCTTGTGAAGCAAATCCCTTTCCATAAAGGAGGCTATCCGGGAAGCTATTTCTGGAGAGCAGTCTTCCAAACCACCGATGAAGAGATACACACTTCGGAATGCATCAAGATTTTCTAAATTTTTTCTGTTCTCCTGAAGGTATATAAAAAGTGCTACAACTGCTGGATATATAAGGGCTAAAACTATAAAAATTCCTATAACTGTATCCTCCATTCTTATCTTCTTCAGAGCCACCCTTTCCTCCTTACCCAAAGCATAAGTGCAAGAGTTACAGTTACCATAAGAAACAGAGAGTAAGGATAGCCGTATTTCCAGCTCAGTTCGGGCATAATTTCAAAATTCATTCCGAATATACTCGCTATTAAAGTTGCCGGTAGAAATATAGTTGCCAAAACGGTAAACACCTTAACAGCTTCGTTCTGCCTTATGGTTATAAGTCCTAAAAGGGAATTCTGTATGCTGTCTATTTTTTCCATATAAAAAGCTGTGTAGTCTAGGAGTGTGTTCAGGTCGTCCAGTAGAGTCTTCATCTCTCTCTTTGTCTGGGCGTTTATCAAGGGACTTTTTAAAAAACGTGAAAGAATTCTAATCTTCTCATTTATTGATTCCCTTAAGGTTATGTTAAGTTCATCGTAATAGGCTATATCTTTTATCATCTCCTCTGATTGTTCAACAAAGATTTCCTTCCATATATTTCTTATCCGCCTTCCCAGTATTTCCAGCCTATCACCGATTCTATCAACTTCTATACTTAGAATTTCTCCAAAAAGGGATTCGGAAAACTGAATGTATCCCCGCTTCATTTTAAGACGGTTTAAGAATATCATCAATGTAGGAATATCTCTGTATCTAAGAGTTACAAAATATCTTTCCCGAATAAAGAAAAAAACAGGTTCTACTATAATCTCCTCCTTTTGTTGAATTACAAAAGACATATTTATATTTATTGAATCACCAACTTCCGTATATTTAGAACTGATTTCTATATCTCCCATGATTTCTTTTGAAGGCATTTCAAAGTGAATTTCTTTTTTTAACCACTCAACCTCCTCTGCAGTAGGATCATAAACATCTATCCACAGAATCCCTTTTTTACGTATATTCTCAAACTCATCTTTAGTTTTTTCCTCTACATCTCTTCCCGATATAACATAAAGTCTGATCACATAATAATTTTAATATTATGAAGTTTCTTCTCTCGGAAAAGTTTTCAAAGAAAGCCCTTGATTTTTACAACAAATTCGTCAATCTCCTTGTTATTATAACTGTTCCTATAATAATACTAACTTTAATTACAGCTATTGCCATTATCCTTTACGATCTGAGGCTGTTTACCGCTCATATTACCGAAGGTGGATTAAAGCTTGAACATGAAGAAGCTTTTAAGCTTTTAATAAAAAATATACTCAATTTCTTTGTCCTTATAGAACTGTTTAGAGTTTTCCTTGACGTGATTGAATACAAAAGAATAAGAAAAAGGCAAATGCTTGAAGCAGGTATAGTTTTTGTAGTTAGAGAAATTGTTATAGCTATGTTTGAACACAGATTTGAATACACAGATCTTATAGGTTACGGAGTTTTACTAGTGGCTCTTGGTATTACTTATGTTCTTATAGAAAAAAGTTGGATAGAAGTGGTTAGAATGAACCAGTATAAGCATATAGATAAAGATCTCAAAAAAAAGGTAAGGCAAGTTTACAAGCAGATGAAGGTAAAGAAGATTGAGTAAAATTTTATCATGGAGAACTTTGTTCTTGATACCAGTGTATTTACAAATCCCGATATATATTCAACCTTTGGAGAAAGGGATCAACTGGGAGCTGTAGAGAACTTCATACATCTGGCAATTCACTCTGGCGCCGATTTTTACATGCCTACTTCCGCTTATGAAGAAATGCTCAAAATGTTAGATTTGGGACCCTATGCTCCTGAGTTTGAAATGGCAGTTAAGATAAGATCTCCTCGTAGGCATAATATACTAATTCCCAGTGAGATTCTCTACGAGTTGATAGAAGAAATAAGGTATAGAATAAATAAAGGTTTAAGAATTGCAGAGGAACACACAAAAGAAGCTGGGAAAGTAACAGAGGAAAATGTAGGAAAACTCATAAACAGATTAAGAGAAAAATACAGGGAAGCTCTAAGACAAGGAATAATAGACAGCAGAGAAGACGTAGATGTGCTTCTTCTGGCTTACGAATTAGACGGTGTGCTTGTAACAGGAGATGAAGGACTGCGTAAGTGGGCAGATAAGGTGGGGATAAAGATAATAGATCCCAAAAACCTCAGAGGGATTTTGGAAGGTTTAATCAAACACAAGACCACCGCTAAGTAAGTGTCCGAGAAGGCCAGTCATGTTAAGGAAAACCTTATCAAAAGTAAGTCTCCAGTAATCACCTTCTTTTTTCAATTCCTTTTCAATTACCTGTATATGGCGAGAAGTTCGGTGGAGTAATTCTATAAGAGCCAATGCATTTTCCTTAGTTTTAAATCTGCAAGAGAACCTTCTGTAAACTCTGTGTTCCTTTTTAAACTGCTCAATGGCTGTCATAAGTCCTTCTATAAAAGCTTTTCCTAATTCACTGTAAAGATGTTGAGTTGCCTTTATTCCTTCCTCTTCCATGAAAAGGACTATCCTCATTATTCTGTTTGTGTAGTATTCAGCTGGTAGTTGCAGCATATTAAGAGCAGTTATCTTTATATCGTTCAGATTCGCATAACTTGTTATGTATTTAGCTCTTCTGTGTTCAGGGGAATCTTCTTTGAAAACAACTCCTTCCCTTTTTTCCGTATTCAGTTGAAAGAGAAGCTCTTTTAAAGTTTTCAAGTCATCAGTGGTGTATTTTCCAAATACTGTTACAGCAGGTAAATTGTATTTTTCAATTAGTTTCATTTTTTCCGTATGTGAGAGAAATCCGGCTTGATTTTTCCTCATTACATCAAAAACAAAAAATCTTATATCTTCCTTTATAAAGGGTGGACTTTCCTCTATATACGGATTTTCAGGTCCTGCTACTTCAGCACAGAGGATCAGATCGGGATTTTCTTCAAAGAATTTGAAATTTATAAAATCATCAACTCTGTCCGTAGTAAAAGGACATATATAACCACCTCTAGACAAAGCTATTACTTTATCCTTCTGTAAAAGGATACGGACGTTGTAGCCGTCTATCTTTTCCTCAACCCAAAAAGGATTTCTAAATTGTTCTTTAAGACCTTTTTCCAATATAAAAATTCTTCCTATATGAGGATATCCCCAAATAACTGTATCTTGAAACAACACTGTTCCTCGTGGGATTTCTTTAAAATCATCTGAGAATCTTAAATACTCAAAGTCAAGAAAGGATTCTGAGCGTGCTTTCCTGAGCCTTACAGCCTCTTTTACAAGCTCAAGTTCTATCACCTGTAGATAAGAGAATAACACAGCGGTGCAGTAACTGTATAAGAATCTAAGACTCTTGGGTTTTCTTAAGTATGGGACAGGAAGGTGAACATACGTATCCCTCTGTTTCTATTTGTATTGTGGTATGAGTTATACCAAAGTCTTCCGCTATTTTTTTTATATCCTGTAATATATCATTGCAAGCAGAAGCGCTGTTTACAACAACATGAGCTGTCAATAAAACTTGCCCGTGAGTTATAGACCATATGTGAAGATCGTGTATGTCTACTACACCGTTAACATTTCTTATTTCTTCTTCAATAACTTCCGGATCTATTGCAGGTGGGACTAAATCCAGTAAAATACCTACGGAAGTTTTTATAACGGAGTAAACCCCCGGTAAAATCAGTAGTGAAATTGCAATACTGAGAACAGGATCAGCCGTATAAATCCCCCACAGAGTTACCGCCAAACCTGCCAAAATAGCAGCTACGGATCCCAAAGTATCCGTTACAACATGAAGAAGAGCAGCCTTTATGTTTATATTTTTCTCTGAGCTTTTGAATAACATATAACCCACTATCAGATTGATTATCAAACCTATAGTTGCAATAGCAAGCATTTGAGGACCAAGAACTTTCTCAGGAGAGATAAACCTTTGAACCGCTTCATAAACTATATAACCTATTAAGCCAAGGAGAAAAACACCATTGATAAAAGCCGCCAGAACTTCTAACCTATACAAACCGAAAGTCATTCTCTTCCCGTGGGCTTTTAAAACTAAATACTGAGCGACAAGAGCTATGAGTAAAGATACACTATCGGTAAGCATGTGTCCTGCATCGGAAAGAAGTGCAAGACTGTTGGTTAAAAAGCCACCTACGAGTTCCACAAAAGCAAAGAAAAATATAAGAGTAAAGCTTATAACTAAAACTTTTAAACTTCTTCTTCTATCCATGGTAAAAGTAAAGCCCCCCTTTAAGGGGGCTTGTAACTATTTATTATCTGACAGGTTTAGATGTCTTTGAAGTAGAAGGAGGTAATGTTGGAAGTTCAAGAGCGTGTTTTGGTATTTCTCCATCAAGTGCTTTAAGGAAAGCCACTATCTTGTCTAACTGATCCTTGGAAAGTTCTTTTCCAAGTTGAACTTTTGCCATAATTTGAACAGCATCTTCCAAATTCCATATAGAGCCGTCGTGGAAGTAGGGATACGTTCTTGATATGTTTCTCAGAGAAGGCACTTTGAAAACGTATAGATCTTCTTTCTTATGAGTTACAGCAAATTTACCAACGTCCATGGGCATAGTGGGTTTATCTAAGGTTACAAATTCACGGGTTGCTTCCCAATAAGCTTCTACTATCCCGAATTTAGCAAAGTTGTTACCCCCCACTGCGGGACCGTTGTGGCAACTTGCACAACCCAAATCTATGAAGAGTTTTAACCCTTCTTTCTCCTTTTTAGTTAAAGCGTTAAGATCCCCTTTAAGGAATTGATCAAAACGTGAAGGTGTCATAAGGGTTCTTTCAAAAGCAGCTATAGCTTTAGCTACATTTTCATAAGTTAAAGGATTTTTGTCTTCAGGAAAAGCTTTTTTAAAATACTCTACGTATTCGGGAATGGATTTAAGTCTTTCAACAACCTCTTGAGGAGAATCCATAGCCATTTCTATGGGGTTTAGAATAGGTCCTTTTGCCTGTTCCTCTACATCTTTAGCTCTACCGTCCCAAAACTGCGCAGTATGCAGAGCTGCATTCAAAGTAGTAGGAGCGTTTCTTGGTCCCAATGCCCATCTGTGTCCTATAGAAGTAGGTAGATTATCCACGCCGTATGTGGCTATATTGTGACAGGAATTACAGCTTATCCAACCGCTTTTGGAGAGTCTGGGTTCGTAATAAAGCATCTTACCCAGTTCTACCTTTTCCGGAGTAACAGGGTTTTCTTTGCTCTGAGCTACTTCAGGTAAGGGTTCAAAATACTGACGTGCTTTTTCCAGAAGCTTAGCATCTTCAGAAGCGCCTGCTGACATTAAAAATAAACCCCCCGTTAGCGTAACCGCTAATAGAGTTTTTCTTCTCATCTTTCCACCTCCTAATGTTATTTAATTGCAATATAAATTATAACCAATTTGCAAATAATTCGCAAGTAGTTTATTTTATTCAGAAAAGAAAGTAATATATAATTTGTAATGTTTTTCCTTATATTGACACTACTTGCATTTTCCTGCGCAGAGGAACCCTCCGTTAAGGATATTGAAAAAGCTCTCTTGTCCCGATACAGATGGCTTGCGGACGTGAAGGATATCAGGGTTACCACTATGGTTAAGGTAAAGGAAGATCTCTACTTTGCTCAGGTAAAGTTTGCCTTACACTTTAAAAAGAATATAGAGGAAGTAGAAAAGGAAATTACACAACAGATAAAATCGGGAAATCTTTACAAGGACATGAGACTTTTAGCCAACGCTGTTCTGCTTAAGGATACCGTTAACAGATGTGGCAGACATAAAATAAACAGGGAAAGTGTTTGTTATCTTTCCGAGAATGTAGAAATAGTTAATATAAGAGGAAGCTGGGTTGTTAAGTTCATAAAATAAAGTTATGAAGTGGATAAAACTTAAAAGATACAGAATAAAAGTAAGTGGCTACAAAACCAGAATACCGATGAAGGGATTTGTTTCTGCGGAAGAACACACTCATTTTCTACACAGTTTATTAACTAACAATATAAAAGGTTTAAGACAGGGATCTTTTAACTACAATCTTCAGTTGAAACCTAACGGACAGCCTGTTACAGATTTCTTTGTTTACAGGAGAAGTGATCACTATCTTCTAGATACAGAAAGAAGCGCCAAAGAAGTAATTGAAGAGTTTGAAAGGATCAAGCTTTCTCTTAAAGTGTTTTTTGAAGATCTAACGTCTAATACAGAACATATTTTTGTTTTCGGAGAAGGAGCTTCGGATTTTGTTGGTAAAGAATTGGGAGATATACCTGCAGAGGGCAAGTTTTTAGAAAAAGGAAATTTTATAGTTGCAAAGAATTCCCTTCGCTTAGGATTAGAAGGTTATGATTTTATAGGAGACCTTAAAGCTGTGAGATTCCCCGAAGAAGGGAAAATAGAGGAATTTCAGTATGAGGATATACGTATAGAGAATTGTATTCCACGAATAGGAAAGGAGCTAAGGGAAGGATTCTTTCCCATGGAAGCAGGTATTCTTTCTTGTGCGGTAGATATGAATAAAGGATGTTACATAGGACAGGAAACTGTAGCAAGGATTTATTACAAAGGTAGAATACCCAGAATTCTAGTGAAGTTTGAAGTATTAGGTAAAGTTAAAGAGGGTGATTCCATAGAAAAAGAGAGCAAGAAAGTGGGAATAGTTACTTCGGTAAACTCAACAGGAAATCTGGCGCTGGGATATTTACTTAAAGAAATATCAAAAAGGTTTACAGAGTTTAGAGTATCTCAAGGTAAACTGAAACTTATATCTTTTTGCAAAGATGAAGGAGAGAGTAAAAAATCTACTTAAGGAACTTATTTCAAAAGAGTGCTCACAAATTACCGAGGAAAAAAAGGAAGGTAAGATTCTCTTCTTCTGCGGATCTTACCTTATGGGATCTATAACAAATATAACAGAAGGGCTTACAGCTGTAAGTTTCTACAGCAAAAGTGTTAAGGATCCTTTGATTTACAAATTCCTTGAAAAGATGGAAAAAGAATTTGGTTCATATATAATTGAGAAAGGAACAAAAATCTCCTCCGGAGTGGAGGATAATTTCTACTATACCTATGTCCATTTAAAGGCTTAAAATTAATACTCAAAATCGGAGGGAATGAAAATGGGAAGAATGGTTACCTTTGAAAGTAATTGGACGGAAATTTCCGGATACCTTGCGGAGCCTCAGGAAAAAGGACCTGCTGTTATAGTTATTCATGAATGGTGGGGTTTGGAATCTCCCCTTTCCAATGTAAAGGAAATTACAGATCGTTTTTCCGAAGAAGGCTTCGTAGCCTTTGCCCCAGACCTTTACAAGGGTAAAAACGCCGACAATCCAGAAGATGCGGGTAAGCTCATGACGGAAATGTTTCAGCAAAGAATGGAAGAGGTTGATCTCATATTCAAAGCAAGCGTTGAGTATCTACGTGAACTGGAAAAAACGGATCCTATAAAGATCGGGGTAACAGGATTTTGCTGTGGAGGCACTCTTTCCATTTACTTTGCCAGTAAATTCCCTGAACTTCTGGACGCAAGTGTTCCCTTTTACGGTTTACCTCAGTTAATACCAATAGATCCTTCAACTATAAAAATTCCCATATTTTTTATAATGGCAGAAAAAGATGAATTCGTTAACAACGATTCCGTCATAGATATATTCAAAGATGTATGGAGAAACGGTGTAGAAACTCAAGCCAAGGTATACGCGGGAGTGAATCACGCCTTTTTAAACAGTAAAAGACCAGAAGTTTACAACGAGAGAGCAGCTCAGGATGCTTGGGATATGGCTGTGAGGTTTTTCAAAAGGCATCTAAGCTAATCTTTTTGCTATAATTCTAAATTTTCGGAGGTAAATAATGGCAGTTTGTGAAGTGTGTGGTAAAAAAGTAATGCACGGCAGGAAAGTTACTTTCTCAGCTAAAAGAAATCCAAGGCTGTTTAAGCCTAATATTCAAAAGATAAGAGTAAAACTATCTGACGGTAGTATAAGACGCTTATACGTATGCACAAAGTGTATTAAAGCGGGGAAGGTTTTTAAAGCTGCCAAGACACCTAAAGAAAGTTAAATGTCTTTGCATGTTTTAAGATTTCTTACATCAGGGGAGTCCCACGGTAGAGGTCTTATAGCAGTTTTAGAAGGTATCCCTGCAAACCTTCCCTTAAAAGAAGAAGATGTAAACAAAGATCTGGAAAGAAGACAGAAGGGATACGGAAGGGGCGGAAGAATGAAAATAGAAAAGGATAGAGCGTGTTTTCTTTCTGGAGTTCGCTTTGGAAAAACCCTCGGATCTCCTTTAGCCATATGGATAGAAAATAAAGATTGGGAAAATTGGAAGGAAAAGATGTCCGTGGAAGAATCCTCCGTTTTTATTAAACCTTTTTCCAAACCTCGGCCTGGTCATGCGGATCTAACGGGTGGAATAAAATACAATCAAAGAGATCTGCGCAATATTTTAGAGAGAGCTTCCGCAAGAGAAACTGCGGCCAGAGTGGCTGCAGGTTCGGTATGTAAAAAGTTCTTAGAGGAATTGGGTATAAGGATAGGTAGTTATGTTCTGAGTATAGGTAATTTAAAACCTCCTATAAAAGAAAGAGATCTTATAAAAAGACACGAGCTTGCGGAAAGCTCAGAAGTAAGATTTCCCGATCCAGATAGGGATAAGGATTTCAAAGAACTTATAGATAAAGTAAGGGAAAAAGGGGAGAGCTTAGGGGGTATTTTTGAAGTTTTCGCTGTAGGTGTTCCTCCGGGATTGGGTAGTCATATTCAATGGGATAAAAGAATAGACGGAAGGATTGCCCAGGCTATAATGAGCATACAAGCTATTAAGGGAGTTGAAATAGGTATGGGTTTTGAATCCGCTTACAAATGGGGATCGGAAGTTCAAGATGAGATAGGATACAATGACAAAAAAGGATATTTCAGATATTCAAATAATCTGGGAGGAACAGAAGGAGGAATAACAAACGGTATGCCCCTTATAATTCGTGCGGCAATGAAACCTATCCCTACCCTTATGAAACCTCTTAGGAGTATAGACATTGAAACAAAGGAACAAGTAAAGGCGGCTAAGGAAAGATCAGATGTCACCGCTGTGCCTGCAGCTTCAGTAGTGGGGGAAGCTATGCTTGCTCTTGTATTAGCAGATGCTTTACTTGAAAAATTAGGTGGAGATTTTTTAGAAGAAATCAAAGAAAGATACAATTCTTATTTGAAACATATAAACAGTTTTTGACTATGAACCAGTTTCTTAAAATAGCAGACGGTGTAGGAAAGGCAACTCTTTTAGCTCTTCAAGCGGTTTACTTTTTCTTCATAAAACCTCCTAAGCTTAAACACTTCGTCAACCAGTTTACCTATATAGCGGCGGAAACTTCTCTTGTAGTTTTAGTCACTTCAACCTTTACAGGTGGAGTAATAGCTCTTCAAACCTATTCCACTTTTCACAGATTCAACGCCGAATATCTCATAGGTGCTGTTGTTGCCCTTTCCATGGGAAGAGAACTCGGACCAGTTTTAACTTCTCTTATGGTTGTGGCACGTGTAGGATCTGCGATGACAGCAAGTATAGGCACTATGAGAATAACTCAGCAAATTGACGCTCTTGAGATAATGGCAGTTAATCCTGTTCGTTATCTTGTAACACCAAGGCTGTTTTCTACTACAGTTGGAGTTCCTTTTCTTACTGTGCTTTCCAACGTAGCAGGTATATTTGGAGGTTGGTTTGTAGCTACAAAACTGTTTCACGTTAACGAATACCTTTACTGGCAAAAGATGATAGATCTCACCGAATTCTACGATATATTAGGTGGTCTTTACAAAGCTATTGTTTTTGGCTTTATTATAGCCTCCGTAAGCTGTTATTTTGGATACTATACCAGCGGAGGAACAGAAGGGGTAGGAAGAGCTACTACTAACTCCGTAGTGACTTCTTCAATGCTTATACTCATAACAGATTACTTTTTGACAGCGATAATATTTTAGCCAAATCTCCCAGTTATATAATCTTCAGTGAGCTGTTGAGTCGGCTTTGTGAATATTTTCTCTGTAGGACCAAACTCCACAAGCTGTCCCATATACATAAAGGCGGTGTAATCAGACACACGTGCTGCTTGTTGCATATTGTGAGTAACTATGACTATGGTCAGCTTTTTCTTAAGCTCCACTACCAGTTCTTCTATCTTTGCTGTGGATATGGGATCTAAAGCAGAAGTCGGTTCATCAAAAAGTAAAACCTCAGGCTCCGGTGCTATAGCTCTGGCTATACAGAGTCTTTGTTGCTGTCCTCCCGACAGAGAATAGGCGCTTTCGTAAAGTCTGTCTCTTACCTCCTCCCACAGAGCAGCTGATCGCAAAGCTGCTTCAACTTTTTCATCAAGAATACTTTTTTTCTTTATACCTTTAAGTTTTAAACCGTAAGCTACATTTTCGTATATAGATTTTGGAAAGGGATTGGGTTTCTGAAAAACCATACCTATTCTCATTCTGATAGCTATGGGATCCGCTCCTTTTCCTACAATATTGAGTCCGTCAGGATACAGAATTATCTCCCCTTCGTATCTATTACCGGGATAAAGATCGTGCATTCTGTTAAAGCTTCTTAAAAGTGTTGTCTTTCCACAGCCAGAGGGTCCTATTATGGCTGTTATGCTGTTTTCATACACCTTCAGGTTTATATCTTTAAGAGCATGGAAATCTCCGTAGAAAAAGTTAAAATTCTTAGTTTCTATCTTCACAGGGGAAGAATTAGAATCCATTTTAAAGACTATTTAACCATATCTGGTCCTTGAATGAATAAGTGTCTTTGCCAAGATAAAAAACAAGAGAGCTCCGAAGGTTAAAACAAGAGAAGCCGCCCACGCTTGGCTGTGCCATTCTTCGTAAGGTCCCATGGCGTATTGGAATATAGTAACCGTCAAAGAAGCCATAGGCTGTAGTGGATTTGTAGTAGTAAAACTGTTGTTAAAGGCTGTAAAAAGAAGAGGTGCTGTTTCCCCTGAAATACGTGCAATTCCTAAAATAATACCTGTCAGTATTCCTCTTTTTGCTGCGGTTAAAGATATGTCCTTTATAACCTGCCAACGGTATGCTCCAAGGGCAAAACCCGCTTCTCTCAGAGAATTGGGAACGAGTTTTAAAATTTCATCGGTGGTTATAGCTACAACCGGTATCATTAAAAGAGCAAGTGCCACAGAACCCGAAATGCCCATAAAGTGCCCTACTGGTTTAACCAAAAGAGCATAAACAAGAGTCCCTATCACTATTGAGGGGAAACTAACTATGACATCTGTTATACTCCGCAAAGCCTTTACAAAGACGGAATGCCTTCCGTATTCTGCAAAAAACACACCCGCTCCTATCCCTACCGGTATACCTATTAAAGTAGCTATACCTGTGATTATAAAATGACCTATAAAGGCGTGTTTTAAACCCCCTCCTTCAATACCGGGGGGAGTTGGATCCTCCAAGAACAGAGTGAGATTCAAAAACTTTATCCCGTTTATTATAACATCTAAAAGAATCCAAGCCAACCACACTATACCGTAAAGAGCTGTAAGAGTTGCTATTCCGAGAAAAAGAACACTTTTTATTTTTCTTATGTAGATAATCCTTTCTAAATGTTTGTCTTCCATTTCTTTCCCAACCTCTCTAAGATAAGAAATCTTGCAATCATAAGGAGTCCAAAAGAAAGGACAAAGAGTATAAGAGCAAGGTAATACAGAGAGGATAAGTAAAGATCAGAATCCGCTTCTGTAAATTCATTGGCTATTGCAACTGTTATTGTAGTTAACGGTTCTAAAAGACTCGTAGGAATTTGATGAACGTTGCCCGTAAGGAAGGCAACCGCCATAGTTTCACCCAACGCACGACCCACTGAAAGCACTGTCCCTCCTAAGATGCCGGGTAGGGAATACGGAATTATGACGTCTTTAACAACTTCCCATTTAGTAGCACCTAATCCGTAACACGCTTCCTTTAAAAGAGTCGGCGTCATTTCAAAACTGTCTTTTACTATTGCACTCATAAAGGGAATTATCATTATAGAAAGAACAAAGCTGGAAGTTAAGGCATCTACACCGGTAGGAACTCCTTCAAATAACTTACCGATCACGGGAACGGAATTAAAGGTTTCCTGAAGAAAAGGTTCTACGTATTCAGCCATCAAGGGAGCTATTACAAAAAGTCCCCACATACCGTATATTATGCTCGGTATAGCTCCTAGGAGTTCTACAGCAGTAGTGAATACAGGCTTAAGAGCTCTGGGAGATAGTTCAGAAATGAATACAGCTATTCCTACGCTTACAGGTAAGGCTATTATAGATGCAATAAAAGTAATCAGCAGAGTCCCCGTTATAGCCGGTAGCGCGGAAAAAACTTCCGCTACAGGATCCCAAGTTTTCCCTGTAAGGAATTTAAGTATCCCGAATTTCTCAAGAGCTGGCAGAGCTTCAAATACAAGAACACAAAGAGTTACTACAGGAAAGATAAGCCCCACGAAAAGGGAAAAAGCTCCCAAGGAGGTTTTAACCGACGTCTCTATTAGTTCTTTTTTCTTCACTTTTAAGAACATTATATATTTTTAAAACCAACCGTGAGCTTTCCAGTAAGAACGCACTTTCTCCTTGACTTCTTTCGGTAATGGAACATAGTGTAGTTCTATAGCGATTTTATCTCCTTTCTTGTATGCCCAATCAAAAAATCTTATAACCTTCTTATTTTTAGAAATAGGATAGTCCTTTGCTATAAGAATAAAAGTAGCACCTGCTATGGGATACGCTTCCTTTCCCTTTTGCCAAGTTAGAACTTCGTAAAAGTTCTTTGCAGGATCCCACACTGCTCCTGCTGCTGCCGCTTGAAAACTTTTAACGGAAGGTTTAACGAATTTCCCTTCTCGGTTTTCTACAAGAGCTGTTTTCAGTTTATTTTCAAGTGCAAAGGCAAATTCTACGTAACCTATACTACCTTTAACTCTTTTTATGTAATTCGCTACTCCTTCATTTCCTTTAGCTCCTATACCCGTGGGCCAGTTTACAGCTTTTCCGTATCCTACCTTTTTCTTCCATTCGGGACAAGCTTTTGAAAGATAGTTGGTAAATATCCAAGTAGTCCCAGAACCGTCTGATCTTCTGATAACAGCTATTTTTCTATCGGGTAGCTTAATACGAGGGTTGTCCTTTTTTATAAGAGGATCGTTCCAACGAGTGATCTTCCCAAGGAATATACCACAGATAGCTTTAGAGCTAAGTTTTAAATCCTTCACTGGTAAGTTATAAGAGATAACAACACCACCTATAACGGTTGGAAATTGAGCCAATTTAAACTTCTCAGCTTCCTCGGGTTTTAAAGGTGCATCGGAAGCTCCAAAGTCAACTGTTCTATTCCTTATTTGTCTTACACCACCACCCGATCCTATGGGTTGGTAGTTTACCCTTATGCCAGTTTCCTTCTGGTAGAGATAAGCCCACTTGGAATAGAGAGGATAAGGAAAAGTTGCACCTGCGCCGTTTATGGCTTCTGAAGCACTAACCGCTACTACTGAGATAAACACTCCTGCTAAAAGCGTCTTTTTCATTACCTTTGCCTCCTTAAAGATTTGATTTAGATTATAGAAGTTCTATTGTTAAGAAAAGGTTAACATTCTGTTTTTAATCTTTAAGATTATGAACTGGATTTTAGAAAAACTGGAGCTTGGTATTATGGTGCTTGATGAAGAAGGCAGATTTTCTTATGTGAACAGTTTTTGTATAGAAAGGGAGATATCTTTAGCGGATTTTATGAAGAAGAAATACTACGAGGTTCTCAGAAGCCTTGAGTTTATAACAGCTGTTTCCGGATTCCTTGAAGGAAAAGAAGAAGAAGTAGTAGTGGAGTATAAAGGGCGTATTTATAGAATAAAGCCTTTAAGAGATTCCTCCTTGGTCCTTCAAGTTGAAGATATAACCGAACTTACAAAGATGAAAAAAATCCAAAAGGAATTCGTTGCCTCTGTGAGTCACGAATTAAGCACACCTGTAACAGCGTTAAAAGGTCTGTTGGAAACTGCACTTTCAACACCTGAAGCCAACAGAGAATTATTAGAGAGAGCTTTAAAGAGAGCGGAAGAACTTGAAAAACTTATCAAAACTGTAAAGTTTTTTATACTTGTGGAATCTGAACCTATAAAGGTAAGAGAAGAAATTTGTCTTGGAGAACTATTTGAAAATATTCTCAAGGATCTGGAAGAGAACGTGAAAAGTAAAAGATTAAAAGTAGTAAAAGATATTATCTCTATAAGAATAAAAGCAAACAGGGAAAGACTTTATATGCTCTTTAGAAACATAGTTGAAAACGCAATCAAGTATAACCGAGAAGGAGGACGTATTTTCATAACCCTAAGGGAAACTTCGGGGAATATTGTTGCGGAGATAAGGGATACAGGTAGGGGTATAAAAAGGGAAATTTTACCTTTTGTATTTGAGCCTTTCTTCAAAGAAGGTGAAGAGAAGGGCATGGGACTTGGTCTTGCAATAAGCAAAAAAATAGCAGAATCCTTAGGAGCTGATATTGAAATCAGCAGTTCTCAAGGGGTTGGAACAAAAGTGAAAGTTACCTTTAAAATGTTGCACTAACTTGTGCTTGACAAAACAATTTTGAGATTGTATCTTAATATCAGAGTTTATCGGAGGATAGAACTATGGGAATAGAAACGGTGAACTTAGGTGCAGAGTTTACAGTGAAGTTTTTAAAGGAGAAAACCAATCCTGTTATAAGAAAGCTCTCCGCAATGGGACTTAAGGAAGGAAGTAGAGTAAAGTTACTTCTAAAAAACGGTAGGGTTTATCTTCTTCGTTTAAACAACTCAAGACTTATAATAGATAAAGATTTAGCTAAATACATAGAAGTTGCTTAAAGATTATAGATGATGAAAACTGAGGTTTTAGAAACACTATAGTTGATATTGATTTTCATATTCAATAATCATGAAAAAGAGTATAAAAGTTGCCTTAGCTGGAAATCCTAACGTAGGTAAGACTACTGTATTGAACAAATTAGCGGGAACCGCTCTTAAGGTAGGTAATTGGCCCGGTGTTACTGTAGAGAAAAAAGAAGCTTTTGTCAAAGTAAAGGATTACACCCTTCATTTTGTTGATTTACCCGGTATATATACATTAGATCCTATCTCTGAAGATGAAAAAATAGCTGTAAATTTTATAAAAAATGAAAAACCAGATGTTATTCTTAACATAGTTGATACTCCAAATCTGGAAAGGAATTTACTTTTAACCACTGAATTATTGGAATTCGGTATTCCTCTTATACTCGTCTTGAATATGACTGATGAGGCAGAAAGAATAGGTATGGATATAGACTCTGACAGAATAGAAGAACTTTTAAAGGTTAAAGTGGTTAAGACCGTTGGAAGAACAGGAAAGGGAATTGATAAAATCATTCCTCTTCTTGTGGAGATATATGAAAAAGGAAAAACACCTAATTCTGTAAACTACAGTCCCGCCTTTGAAGAGGCTCTACGTGAAGTGAGTAAACGTTATCCAAAAGCAAATAAGCATTTAAAAATAGAACTTCTTTCAAAGTCACAGGAATTTAAAAGTCTAAAAGAAGAGCTTGAAAAGAAATTCGGTAAAAGTATACAGGAAATCGTAGCAGATGAACGTTATGCCTTCGCTCACGGACTTTACTCCGAAGTTCTGAAAAGAAGTGGGAGCGTCTCAAGGGATATAACTGATACAATAGATAAATTAGTTCTTCACCCTTTTGCAGGTTTCTTAGTGTTCATAGGGGTGGTTTACTTAACTTTTAAAATTGCCTTTGATTTTTCTTCACCTTTTGTTGATTGGATTGATAGTTTCATAAATGATTTCCTGTCACCCTTAAGTTATAACTTTCTTGAAACACTACCTCTACCTGTGTGGTTTCAAAGATTCTTCTCTGAAGCGGTAATAGGCGGTGTTGGTTTTGTCCTGACCTTTACTCCTCTTATAGGTTCCCTTTATTTTTTAATAACCTTTTTGGAAATGTCAGGTTATATTCCGAGAGTTGCCTTTCTTATGGACAGATTTATGCATAAGCTCGGAGTTCACGGAAGAAGCGTTATTCCTCTTATATTAGGGTTCGGCTGTAATGTGCCGGCTATTATAGCTACAAGAACGATGGAATCTACTAGAGACAAGATTCTTGTTACAGTGATGATTCCTTTTATGAGTTGTCCTGCTCGCTTGGTTGTTTTTGCCTTTTTTATTTCTTTATTTTTTAAAGACAACCCTGCCATTATCTTAACCTTTTTGTATATTTTAGGTATTTTCATAGCTCTTATTACTGCTTTTGTTCTGCGGAAAACACTTTATAGAGGAGTCCTTTCTCATTTTGTTATGGAATTGCCTCCTTATAGACTGCCTTCCATTAAATCTGTATTCACCATAACTTGGGCTCATCTTAAGGATTTCCTTTACAGAGCGGGAACGCTTATATTTGGAGCGTCCCTTTTGATATGGCTTCTTCTTAACAGTCCACCGGGAGTGAAAAATCCGTCTGAGAGTATCGCGGCACTTATCGGGAAATCCCTTGTTCCTGTTTTTGAACCTATAGGTATAAGTGATTGGAGAGCTACAACTTCTTTGATCCCCGCCTTTTTAGCACGTGAAATTGCGCTTAGTTCAATGGGAACTATATACACAGCTACGGAAGATATCCAGAGGAAAGAGGATTTTAAAATAGTTGAAGCTTCCGTAGAACAATTAAAAGCATTTGCAGAGGCTACTTTTGAAGCTGTTAGATCTATTTTTACTTTAAAAATAACCACCTTTGAAGTAGAAGAAGAAGAAGATTCTTTAAGGGAAATTTTAAGGGAAAAGTTCAATCCAGCTTCCGCTTTATCCTTTATGATTTTTATTCTTCTATACACCTCTTGCTTAGGAACTTTTGCGGTTATGATGCGTGAAATTGGTAGGATTAAAGCTTTTTTATTTCTTATTTACAGTTTTTTTATAGCTTGGCTTACTTCTTTTGTAGTTTACAGATTTTATCTTTTTTTAGTTTCTATTTAAAAACTATTCTAACTTCAAAGAGTCCTTTACCTGTATTATCTACTGCACTAAAACTTACTATTTCGTATTGCTTTTCAAGGAGGAGAATTATATAGGGTATACGATTCCAGTGAAGATTTTTTAAAGTTACTTCTACTCCTGAATCTGTTCTGTAAATTGCCTTTATATTAAGTCCCAAATTTTTTAGTTTTTCTTCAATTTCAGCTTCTTGAGCAGGTTTTTTCAAATCACGCGGAGCGTTTTTTAGTTTAAAAAGAAACTCCTTGTGTTTGAAATATTCCCTTGTTACCTTATCCCTGAATTCTGCTAGTATAGGCAGTGTATATATTACATAAAAAAGAGTAAGTCCTATTATCAAAATACGCACATGCAATTTATTTAAGTATCTCATTTTACTTCAATCTCAAATTCGTAACCACCTTCTTTAAGTTTCTTTAGTTTCTTTATCTCCAATGCGGATAGATTTTCCTTGCTTTTTGCTTCACCTTCTATCCTCAATATGTTTTTTTCATAGTGAATTTTGTATATTTTTATTCCTTCTTCAAGATAAGGGGCTAACATCAGAAACTTTTCCGTTAGTGGAAATTGCTTTTTTTCTACTATGCTTTTGACTTGATCTCTCACAGCTATAGGAGGAAGTTCAGGAAAAACTTTTTTAAATTCTCTTTTTTCAATTTCTCTTATACTTTTTACAATACGTTTCTCTAATAAGTGAATAGCTACATTAGAAAGAAGGAAAAGAACAAAAGAAAAGCCTGCCACCGCAGCAATCCACTTTATTTCCTTAGATGAAAGTTCATCTCTTCTGAAATCTGGAGAACAATCCCTATATATGTATTTAAGTGAAGCTCCGAAGGCACTGTTCAGTTCAGGATCAACATACGGGTTTTTTAATGGTTTTCCTATATAACTTTCTATCCCCTTGAGTTTGCTGAGTCCTCCGCTTAAAAGAACTTTTTCTTCTTTTAAATTTTTGTTAAGAGATTGTAGTATTTTTTCAAAAGCGGTTCGCACTTGCGGATTTGCAACCCCTTCTTTAAACTTAATGTCTCTGGCTTCCTCCTTTGTTATTCCCAACTTAGAAGAGACGAAATCCTCTATAAAATCACCACCCTTTAGAACCACCCTGTAGGATATAAGCTCTCCATCTCTTATTTCAACTAATGTTGTTTTAGCTTTGCCAAGATCTAACACAAAGCAATCTTTTTCCTTCAAAACCTTAGAAAGTCTTGCCAGTGCAAATACTTCAGCATCAAGAGCATAAAAGTCCTCAGGTGGCAAAAACTTCCTGAAAATAGTAAGACAGTATTTACCCTCTTCAAGTCTGACATCCCAAAGAGCATCACCGAATTTTTCTTCAATTTCAATACTTAAAAATCTTCTCAGATCTTGAAGATCCTTTATATCAGTTTCTTCCTTCTTTACAAAGCTTAAACTGGAAGGAATTACGTATATTTTTCTACCGACTCTACCGGAAGGTTTCCACTCCCTTTTGAAGAAGGAATACTCAATACTATAAGTTTTACCCTTATCCACACCAGTATATCTCACCTTACAAATATTACTATCGCTCGAAGGGTAATTTCAAAACATACTGCTGTGAATAAGCTTTACTTGCATACACTTCTTAATGGTAAAATGTCATTTACTAAGTTTATAGCTTTAAATCTCGTCAGGAGGGCGACGATGGGAGGTAAGTTGATTTACGAATCTGTAAATCATAAGGTATATCTCTTTGAGGAACTAACACCCGCAAGTGCGGTGCAAGCTAATCAATACCTGATCATTCACAGAAATGAGGCTATTCTTTTAGATCCAGGAGGGCATAAAGTTCAATCTAAGCTATACTCCGATATATGCTCTATTTTCAGACCTAAGGGAATAAAGTATATTTTCCTATCCCATCAAGATCCCGATGTAGTAGCTGGTATTAACTACTGGCTTATGACTACTCCCGCTGTGGCGTATATATCAGAACTCTGGGTGCGTTTTCTACCGCACTTTGGTTTAGACTCTAAGATGGAGGGTAGAGTGAAAACTATAGGGGATAAAGGATTGCGCCTTATCTTAGGCGGTGATTGTGAGTTACAGATATTGCCCGCTCACTTTCTTCATTCTCCGGGCAACTTCCAACTTTACGATCCTGTTTCCAAAATTCTGTTTTCGGGAGACCTAGGTGCTTCTCTTGGACAGGACTATTTTTTTGTCAAGGATTTTGATTCCCATATTCGCTACATAGAGAAGTTCCATAAAAGGTATATGGCTTCAAATAGAGCTATGCGTGCCTGGGTGCAGGCAATAAGACACTTAGAAGTGGACGCTATAGCTCCCCAGCACGGGGCTCTTTTCATGGGAAAGGATCTCGTTGATAGGTTTCTTCAGTGGGCGGAGAATCTTGAATGTGGAGTTGATCTGATCTCTGAGAGGGATTATATTTTATCCTCATGAGAATTCTTAAGTTAGTAATCATTTCCTTGCTTTTGACAACAATTTTATCTTGTGAAAAAAAAGAAAAATTTAACGGAACTCTTTACGATAAACCCGCTCCTGAATTCTGCCTTAAAAGTTGGAAAGAAGGAAAGGAGGAAAAGCTGTGCCTTTCTGATTTTAAGGATAAAGTAGTTCTTATCTTTTTTGGCTACACCCACTGTCCTGATGTGTGTCCCGCTGCTTTGCAGGTGCTTGCAAAAACCTTAGAACTTACACCCGAAAGAGATAGAAAAAAAATACAAGTTTTGTTTATAACCGTAGATCCGGAAAGGGATACACCTGAAATAAGTCAGCGCTATGCGGAATACTTCCACAAATCTTTCATAGGCTTGAGCGGTTCTTCAGAAGACATTAAAAGGATTGCCAAAGACTACATGGTTTACTACAGCAAAACTGAAAGTGATTCAAAGGGAGGGTATTTAGTAGATCATACAGCACTTATATACCTTATCCATAAAGGAAAGTTAAAACTGATTTATCCCAGTGTCAGGCAAAAACCTGATCTAATAGCTGAGGATCTGAAGAAGCTCTTATAGGAGGCTAATATGGGTTTTGTTCTTCTCATTTTTACTATCCTGAGCTTGAGTTTTTCCCAACCGAATATAGTTATTGAGGATCTATGGGTGCGGGAAGTCCCTCCTGTTTCTACTATGAGCGCTGCTTTTTTGAAAATAAAGAACACTGGAGATGAAGAGGATTATTTGATAAAAGTGGAAAGTGAAATTGCGGAAATTGCAGAAATCCATATATCCTCAGTAAAGGAAGGCATTATTAGAATGAGAAGAGTGAAAGAAGTAATAATTCCCCCTGGTCAGACGGTTACTTTCAAGCCAATGGGTATGCATGTGATGTTAATAAACTTGAAAAAAACTCTTCGTGAAGGAGAAAAAGTTAAGTTAAAATTTGTGTTCCGCAAAAGTGGAAGTATAATTGCTGAAGGAACTGTGCGCAAGGGTAGATCTGTGCGTTGATGATTCAGTTACTTTTTCTGATATTAACACTTTTCCTTTCTTGCACTCAAGGGATTCACGATATAGAGCTTTCAGATATAGAAGGAAATAAGGTATATCTTTCTGAATACAGGGATAAACCGCTTGTTGTATACGTGTGGAGTGGAACTTGTATTGGTCATACTGAAGATATGAAAAGATTAATTACTCTTTATCCCAAGATAAAAGATAAAGCACAACTTATCTCAATAGCTGTTATGATGAATCCACAAGACGTTAAGGTTTTCTTGAAAAAGACTAAGATCAAACCCAACTACGAAATTCTCAGTGACGAAAAGGGAAAATTCGCTCAAAGGGTAACCCTTGTTTTCCTACCAGCTACTTTGATTTTTGATAAAAAAGGTAAACTTGTGGAGAGCTACCCAGGTTTACCCAGAGATTTAATCTCTCTTATACCTACCCATTAAGTAACCTTCACCTATAACGTGACCCTTCATTCTTTCTTCCACTTGTCTTCGGTTGGCGGAAGCGGGAAGATCCAACGTGTTTAAATCCAGAGCAAAAACTTTAAAAAAATACCTGTGATAACCGTGTCCCTTAGGAGGACATGGTCCGCCGTAACCTGTAAAACCGAAGTCGTTAAGTCCTTGTTTAAAAATTCCAGTTTTTTCGGATTTCGGTATCCCCTCTCTTAAGCTCCTAATATCGGGGGGAATGTCATAAACTATCCAATGCGTAAAAGTTCCTATCGGTGCATCTGGATCGTCCATTATCAAAACGAAACTCTTTGTGCCAGCGGGAACTTCCGACCAGCTTATAGGCGGGGATAGGTCCTCCCCTTCACAGGTGTATTTTATAGGAATAACCTCTCCCTCCCTGAAAGCCTGACTCTCTACTTTCATGAGCTTCCCTCCTGCAAGAGCTATACCTATACCTACAAATCCAGACAGTATATAACCGAGCATGTTTCCTGCATTTAATTTTAGAGAATCTGTCAGAAAATTCAACAGTCTTGGAGATTAATCGGAGATATTACATGTCTGTGTTATAATTTAGCTATGAAAACGGTTATAAGGGGAAGGGTTTGGAAGTTTGGGGATAATGTGGATACAGATCAAATAATTCCCGCTCGTTATTTGAACACTTCAGATCCCCACGAGTTGGCAAAGCACGTCATGGAAGATTCTGAACATCCCGATTTTGCCTATAAACACAGGGAAGGAGATATAATAGTTGCGGGAAAAAATTTTGGCTCTGGCTCTTCAAGGGAACACGCTCCCATAGCTATTAAGTATGCGGGTGTCCCTGTTGTGGTAGCTAAGTCTTTTGCCCGTATATTTTTCAGAAATGCTATAAATACAGGATTGCCCATTGTAGAAGCTCCTGAGGCGGTAGAAGAGATAAGACACGGTGATGAGATAGAAGTTAATTTAGAAAAGGGAATAGTAACTAACTTATCAACCGGTAAGGAATTTAAAGCAACGAGTTTTCCCGAAGAATTACAAAAAATTCTCAAAGCTGGCGGTCTTATGGAATATGCAAAAAGTAAACTCAAAGGTTCTGTCTCAGAATGATCCCTACGCAATAAAAGTAGGAGCAGATATTATCAAAAAAGGAGGACTTATAGTTGCTCCCACTGACACCCTATACGGAATACTGGCAGATGCAACTTCCTATACTGCTGTTGAAAAACTCTACGAACTGAGAAGACCATCAAGGAAACCTTTCATAGTTTTGATTCCAAATACCCTTTGGGCGGAAAAGCTATGCGGGAGACTGGATTACAGGATCTTAAGACTTTTAAGCTTTCCCGGGCTTACAGTAGTGCTTGGAAAATCTTCACAGCTCTTTTACTTCTTAGGAATCAAATCAGTAGCTTTGAGAGTTCCACAAAAAGGATTTGTCCGCAAACTTTTAATGCTTCTTGATAAACCCTTAGTAGCTCCGAGTGCTAACCAAGAGGGAAAACCTCCCGCTCGTAGAGTGGAAGAAGCAATAGCTTTCTTTGGAGAAAAGGTGGATCTGTATATAGACGGCGGGAGTTGTTACGGAAGACCTTCAACGGTGGTGGATTTAAGGAAAAACGTATATAGGGAAGGTTGTTTATCTAAGAAAACCGTAGAGAAAATTTTTGAGCTTACTTGTAAGATACCTTGTCCTGAGCAAGCCCTTTCACAATACTTTCTATACCCGTGTAGATCTTTGCCAAAGCAGGGTAGTTGATTTTATCGGGGGTATCTTCTGAAGAATGATAAAAGGGATAGCGGAAGGGAGCTGTATCCGTTAACATTACAGCAGGGACTCCTATTTTCCAAAAAGACCATTGATCAGACCAACCTACACCGGGAATACATTCCGGATATGCTCCTCCTTCTGTGGGAAAAGAAACGGATTGTTTGAAAAGCTCCAAGGCTCTTTTCATTAACTTAGAAGACATAGGATTTGATACAAATGCCAAAAAATTACCCGTTGAAGGGTATTTCATTTTGAAAATTAGACTAAGAGGATAATCCTGAGAATTAGGTTTATTAGTATAATACCCGAGCGTTTCAAGACTCAGCATAGCTGTAATATTCTCTCCTTTGATACTTTGAGCATAAACGTAGCTTCCCATTTTAGGTGTTTGAAAAAAAGGAGGTTCTTCGTTTACAAAAAAAACAAAGCGTATTCTTCTTCTGAATTTACATTTCCTGAGCTTCTTTGCTAAAAGAAGTAAACACGCCACTCCCGTAGCATTGTCATTCGCACCGGGACAATGAAGCACACTATCGTAATGGGCTCCAACTACAATTATCTCGTTAGAAAATCCTTCTAATTCAACCCATAAGTTTGCTACTTTCTTTTCTTCCACTGTATAGTGTTGAAGTTCTACTCTGTAACCGTTTTCCGTAAGGAAATCTTCTATAAACCTTTGAGTCTTTATCAGATTCTCATAAGCCATAAGGACATTTCTCTCAACGCTGATTTCCTTTACATAAAAACGTAAAAAAGACTCTACATCTATCATTTTTTTCAGAATAACACAAGACTGTTCCCTTCAGCTTAGTCTCAGGCTATAATTCTATGGAAATTCTCTCTGGAGGAATGGGAAATGGATCTTTACGAATATGAAGCCTACGATAAGATTTTTAAAAAATACGGAATACCTACCCCTAAGTATCTATTTGTGGATTATATCTCAGAAGAGGTTAAGAATTTTGTGAATCAATTGGGGGAATGTGTTGTAAAATCTCAGGTTCTTGTGGGTAAAAGAGGTAAAGCCGGTGCTGTTAAGCTATGCTCTTCTGCGGAAGAAGCTCTTGAGGAAATAAAATCCCTTTTGGACTATCCCGTTTACGGCGAAAAACCAGTGGGAGTTCTTGTAGTTGAGAAAGCAAATATAGTAAAAGAAATATACGCTTCTATTACATACTCTACTGAAACCAGAGGACCGGTTCTTACACTATCTCTGGAAGGTGGAGTGGATATAGAAGAAGTGCCTCCCGACAAGATAGGGATTTTCCCAGTAGATCCCTTGAAAGGACTTTATCCTCACATGGTCAGAAACTATTTGCTTAGCTTAGGATTTCCTCATGAACTTATTTCTGTTTTGAGGGAACTGTCGGAAGTCATAGCGAATATGTATGTAGCTTTTTGGGAAGCGGAAGCCAGGCTCTTGGAGATAAACCCCTTAGCGATAGTTGACATAAACGGAAAACTAAGAGTAAGAGCCTTAGACGCTGTTGTAAAAATAGACGATGACGCTTCTGTGCCTCCTTCAAAGATATACGGTGTAAGAACAGCTTTAAAAAGACCTCCCACAGAGAGAGAAATCGCAGCTGCCGAGATAGATAAGAACGATCATAGAGGAAAAGCAGGTTCATACGTAGAGATGGAAGGAGACATAGCCATGATGACCTTCGGTGGGGGAGGATCAACAGTAACCATAGAAACCACATACGCTATAGGTTTAAACCCCGCCAATTTCACTGACATAGGAGGTAATCCCCCCGCCGAAAAGATGTATAGGATAACCAGAATAATACTTTCAAAGCCGGGAATAAAAGGTGTATTAGTATGCGGTGGCACAGCTAACAACACAAGAATTGATGTAACACTGGGGGAAGGTGTAGCCAATGCAATAAGAGATTTGAAAAAGGAAGGTAAGTTAAATCCCGACTGGATATGGGTTGTAAGAAGAAACGGACCAGAAGCTGAAAAAGGGCTCAGAATGCTCTACGAAGCTTTTAAAGAATGCGGGGTAAAAGGAGAAATATACGATTCCTCTTTACCTCTTACAGAAGCTCCTGTTAGATTGAAAGAACTATTGGATAAATGCGGAGCTGAATTTCAAAAACGTAAAGATCAGGAAAGGAGTTTAACAGATGAACAGGCAAAGGATATGGGGGTTTAGAAATGAAAGCTATAGCTTTTGGGTTTCCAAAAATAGGAGAGAAAAGGGAATTTAAAAAGCTTCTTGAAGATTTCTGGAAAGGAAAAATTTCTGAAGAGGAACTTCACAGAGGATTCCGTAACCTTGCCCTATGGAGAACACAGCTGTATAAAACAAATGTGGATATGATTCCCTGTAATGAGCTTTCCTACTATGACTTTATGCTTGACACAGCTCTCATGGTAGGTGCTATTCCTGAGAGATTCGGAACCTATAAAGGAATGGAGACTTACTTTCAAATGGCAAGAGGTAAAAACGCTCTTGAAATGACCAAATGGTTTAACACCAATTACCACTATCTTGTTCCGGAAATAGAAAAAGAAGAATTTTATCTGTTCATAAACAAACCCTTAAATGAATACAGTTTTTTTAAAGAAGGGGATATAGAAACCGTCCCTCACATAATAGGACCTTTTACTTTCTTGAGGCTTTCAAAAGTTTTGAAAAAAAAGGAAGGAATTCTTCCGCTCTACGAGATAGGAAAAATAGAAAACAGAGAAACCTTTGAAAGGTTATCGGATAAACTAAGTGATGTTTATCTGCAGGTTCTTAAGGCACTTAAGAAAGCAGGTTGCCACAGGGTTCATCTGGAGGAACCGGCTCTTGTTCTTGATACAGAAAACTGGCAGTGGGATATTGTAGAAGCCATATACAAAAAACTCTCCTCGGAAGGGATCAGCATAGGTTTGTTTACTTATTACGACAGCGTTTCAGACTATGAAAGGTATATATCTCTTCCCGTCCAAGCGTTTCATTTAGATTTAGTTTCTAATAAGGAAAACCTTAAAAATATAAGGGAAAAAGGATTCCCGTCGGACAAAGGGCTTATAGCAGGCGTAATAAACGGTAGACAACCTTGGAAAGCAAATCTCAAGGAAAAACTCAAGTTGGTTGAAGAACTGATGAATATAGCTGGAAGTGTTATTCTTTCAAACTCATGTCCTCTTTACCATCTTCCTGTGACTGTAGAACCTGAAGATGAACTGCCCGAAGGATTAAAGGAAAGATTATCCTTTGCAAAGGAAAAACTCAAAGAATTGCGTGTTCTCAGAGATGCCCTTAGAGGCTGCGAAGAAGCTCTCGGGGAGATAAAGAAAAGTGGAAAACTGTATGAAGACAGCTTCGGGGAAAATCCGGAAGTTCGTAAGAGGATAACCGCTTTAAGAGATGAAGATTTCAGAAGGGAAATCCCTTACAAAGAAAGGCAGAAAATCCAAAAGGACACTTTAAATCTTCCCCTTTTTCCTACTACAACCATAGGATCTTTCCCTCAAACTGAGGAAGTTAGAAAAAAAAGAACAGCTTTCAGGAATAAAAAAATTTCCCAAAAGGAATACAAGGAGTTCATCAGGGAACAGATAAAGAAAGTTATAAATTTCCAAGAAAGCATAGGACTTGATGTTCTTGTTCACGGAGAATTTGAAAGAACAGATATGGTGGAATTCTTTGCTTTCAAAATGGAAGGTATAGCGACAACAAAGCACGGTTGGGTTTTATCTTACGGCTCACGGGTTTACAGACCGCCGATAATATACGGAGATGTTTCAAGAACAGAACCCATGACTTTGGAAGAGATAACTTACGCTCAATCCCTTACAAATAAACCTGTTAAAGGAATGTTAACGGGCCCTGTTACTATACTCAATTGGAGCTATTACAGGGAAGATGTGCCTAAGAAGGAAATAGCCTACCAAATAGCTCTTGCCCTTCTTGACGAAGTCAAGGATCTTGAAAAAGCGGGTATTAAAATAATTCAAATAGACGAACCCGCCTTCAGAGAAGGAGTTCCCTTAAAGAAAAGGGATTGGCAGGAGTATTTCAACTGGGCTGTTAAAGCTTTTAGGCTTTGCTCAAGAGCTAAATCGGAAACACAAATACATACACATATGTGTTATTCGGAATTTAACGAAATTATAGAGTATATATACCAAATGGATTTTGACGTTATATCCATAGAAGCCTCCAGAAGCAAAGGAGAAATAATAGAAGCCTTTGAAAGGTTTAAAGGGTGGGACAGACAAATAGGTATAGGTGTTTACGATATTCATTCTCCTGCAATTCCCACAAAAGAAGAGATGAAGCTTATATTGGAAAGAGCTATGAAAATACTTCCCAAGGAACTTCTGTGGGTAAACCCTGACTGCGGATTGAAAACGAGAAAGTGGGAAGAGGTGGAACCCGCTCTTAAAAATATGGTTCAGATGACACAGGAGCTAAGAGAGGAAATCCTTTCAGAAGTTTAAAAATGAAATACAAGTCAGTTGCAGAAGTATTTTCCCAAATAAGCAAGTCTTACGACCGCTTTCTTCACTTGGCAACAGTGGGAAGGATTCACAGCTGGCAGAGGGAGCTTGTTTCCATGATGAATCCTTCAGGTAACTGGTTAGATGTGGGAACAGGAACCGCTGAAGTTCTTGTAAAAATCGGTAAAGATTACAAGGGCTTAAAAGTCGGGATTGATCCCTCTTTTCAAATGCTCAAAATTGCAGAAAGAAAATGTAAGGATTGTTTTTTTCTTCAAGGTATAGGAGAGGCGCTACCTTTTAAAGAGAAAAGCTTCAGCAATATAACTCTATCCCTTGTCTTTAGGCACTTAGAAGATAAGATCAAGTTTTTGGAAGAAGCTCACAGAACTTTACAGGATAAAGGGAAAATAGGAATAATAGACGTGGCGCGTTTTAAAGGAACTTTTGTTTTAGCTTTTTTAATGAAAACACTCTTAAAACCTATAGGATTTGCTATTTTCGGAAAGGAAAAATGGGAATTCTTTATTCACTCTGTAGAAGAGAGTTATTCTGTGCAGGAAATTGACAATATGCTTCAACTAAAGGGGTTCAAAACAGAAAAAATCAAGAAAAAGCTCTTAGGTCTTATCTACATAATCAGCGCTACTAAAACTGCTTGAGAAATCTTATATTATTTTCATAAAAAAGCTTTATATTATCTATACCAAAGAAAAGCATTGCCAAACGTTCTACTCCCATACCAAAAGCAAAGCCCTGATACACCTCAGGATCTATACCACAGTTTTCAAGAACAGTAGGGTGAACCATTCCACAGCCCATTACTTCAAGCCAACCGCTCTCTTTACAAACTCTACAACCTTTAGAGTTACAAATTAGACAACCTATATCCACTTCAGCGGAAGGTTCTGTGAAGGGAAAGTAAGAAGCTCTGAATCTTACAGGTAAATCAGATGCAAAAAAACTTTTTAAAAAGTTTTCCAAAACAAACTTCATATGCTTTAAATTAGCATCTGTATTTACCACTAAACCCTCTACCTGATGAAACATGGGAGAATGAGTGGGATCATCGTCTCTTCTGTAAACTTTACCCGGTGCGATCATTTGGATAGGAGGTTGATTTTTAAGCATTGTCCTTATTTGAACCGGAGAAGTGTGTGTTCTAAGTAAGTATCCTTCTTTGTTTACGTAAAAAGTATCTTGCATATCTCTTGCAGGATGATCAGGCGGAATATTTAACATATCAAAGTTATAACGTTCCAACTCTATTTGAGGACCTTCTTCCACTGTAAAACCCATGCCCCTGAAAATAGTCACTATCCTTTCAAGAGTAAGAGTAATAGGGTGAAGAGTTCCACAACCTCCCTCAAAGGGAATGGTAAGATCAATCCACTCTTCCGCGAGAGAACGTTCTAAGTGTTTTTTCTGTAGTTCTTTTTCCTTTCTTCCTAAGGCTTCTTGTAAGGTTAATTTCAAATCGTTTATCCTTTTCCCAAATTCCTTCCTTTCTTCAACAGGTAAATTCTTTATCTCTTTTAACAGAGAAGTTATTATTCCTTTTCTTCCTAAGTAGTGGGATTTTATTTCCTGAAGTCTTTGAAGACTGTCAGCGGATTTTATATCACCAAGAGCTTTGTTTTTTAAATCCTCAATATCTTTCATGCCTGTATGAGCGTTTCTTTAACTCTATCTACTATTTTGGAAAAGGTCTCTGGATCTCTTACCGCTATATCTGCAAGTATTTTTCTGTCCAAATCTATGCCCGCTTCTTTAATACCTTTCATAAACTTACTATAGGATAAACCGTGTAGCCTTACAGCTGCGTTTATTCTTGCTATCCACAACCTTCGGAATTCTCTCTTTCTCAATCTTCTGTCTCTGTATTCGTAATAAAGAGCGCGCATTACAGCTTCTTTTGCTCTTCTGTAGGAGCTGTGTCTCATTCCTCTGTAACCTTTTGCAAGTTTAAGAATTTTCTTCTTTCGCTTTCTTGAGGAAGGACCTTTAACTCTCATAGTTAACCTCCTTCGGGAGTGAAGTATTTTAACACAATCTGTAATTATTTACAGATGACATTAAAGTGGTTTAATATTAACATGGAAATGTCAGAGAGTTATGTTTTGGAAAAAGTAGAATCTGCAAGATCTGCCCTGAGAAAGCTTATATCCCTAACCACGGAAGTAAAGAACAAAACTCTCATTAGAACTGCAGAGATTCTTGATGGGAGTAGAAATAGAATAAAGGAAGCTAATACCAAAGATGTGGAACTCGCCAGAAGTAAAGGATTAAAAGAAGCGGTTATTGACAGATTACTCCTTAACGATAGGAGAATAGACGGAATGATAAAAGTCCTCAAAGATGTAGCTTCATTACCAGATCCAGTCGGAGAAATTGTGAAGATGTGGACATTACCTAACGGTTTAAGAGTAGGTAGAATGAGAGTTCCCTTAGGAGTTATTTTTATAGTTTACGAATCCCGTCCAAATGTTACCGTAGAAGCTGCTGCTCTTTGTATGAAATCTTCCAACGCAGTCATACTCAGAGGTGGTAAAGAAGCCATTAACTCCAACAGAATACTTGTAGAAATCTTAAAAGAAGCTTCCAAGGAAACAGGATTCCCTACAGAGGCAATACAGTTTATAGAAAGGACAGAAAGGGAGATAGTATGGAAAATCCTCAAAATGGAAGGGAAAGTAGATGTGGTAATACCCAGAGGAGGAGAAAGCTTGATCAAGGCTGTAGTTGAACATTCAAGAATTCCTGTTATTAAACATTACAAAGGGGTTTGTAACATATACGTTGACGATAAAGCGGACATTAAAAAAGCCTGTAACATAGTTTACAATGCAAAAGTTCAAAGACCCTCAGTATGTAATGCGGTGGAGAATCTCTTAATACACAGGAAAATACTTCCCGAGTTCTTACCAAAAATAGCTTATCATCTAGGCAAAGCTGGTGTTGAACTAAGATGCGATGAGGAGAGTTTAAAGTTTATAAAGGAGAATCCCTATCTTTCCTTTGTGAAAGCTGCTCCAGCTAAGGAATCTGATTACTACGAAGAGTTTCTTGACCTTATCTTAGCGATAAAGGTAGTGGAAGATATTGATGAAGCTATTAACTTTATAGAAAAATACGGATCCGGACACTCCGATGCTATAGTGACGGAAGATTATTCAAGAGCGATGAAATTCTTAAAGGAAGTAGACTCAGCGGCAGTTTACGTAAACGCTTCCACCCGATTCACAGATGGAAATGAATTCGGTTTAGGAGCGGAAATGGGTATTTCTACCGATAAAATACACGCCAGGGGACCCATGGCTTTAGAAGAACTTACCATTCCCAAGTTCATCATTTTGGGAGAGGGGCAGATCAGAGACAATTTTGGTATTCCCGAAGATAGTAAAAATCAGTTATGCTAAGGCACGAACTTCAGCTCAGATTAAAAACATCTTTAAATTTAATGCTTAAACAACATATTGAAGTTTTAGTTTATCCCATAAAAGAATTTGAACAACTCCTTAAAGAAGAGAAAGAAGTAAATCCCTTTATTGAAGACGTTTACTTTTCACCTAAAATTCCAGCTCTTTTTGAAAGTAAAACCTATTCTGAAGTGCATTACAAACCTAACCCTATAGAAATTCTCATGAAAAATTTACAAGCGGAAATGGAAGGTAAAGACTTGGAAATAGCCTATGGACTTATCTCCTTCACAGATGAACGGGGATACTTAAAGGCGGATATAAAGGATATAGCAAACCAGCTCAGAATTTCTAAGGAAAAAGTAGAAGAAATACGCAAACGGGTAATGGAAACAGATCCTATTGGAGTATGTTCTTTAAATATTAAAGAGTTTTTCCAACTCCAAATCAGAGAACTTTATCCGGAAGATCCAAAACTACAGGAATACGTTGATCGTGCCTTGGCAGGAGAAAAAATACCTCCAAAGGTAAAGGAGAAGTTACGGTGTTTAAAACTCTCTCCCCTTGAACCTTCCCCCGCCCCTGTGCGTATATCTAAGGTAGATGCAGTTATAGAATTGGACGAAGGAGAGCTTATAGGGTATATATACGATGAGCTTATAGAGATAAAACCCAGTAAATTCTATAGAGAAATCTACCCTTCCTTAAAAGGGGAAGTAAGAAAGTTCTTGAAAGAATTTGTAAATAGATATGAAATTATTAAAAGAATATTAAAAATACGCAGAGAAAATTTGAGAAAAATACTAGATGAGATAATCAGAGTGCAAGCAGATTTTCTCAAAGGGGAAGGAGAACTAAAACCTCTTATGGCAAAAGAGTTAGCATACAAAATAGGTGTAAGTGAATCCACAATAAGTAGGATTATAAACTCCAAATACGTAAAAACTCCTCAGGGAACGTATCCTTTTAAATTTTTCTTTGTAAGAGAAACAGCAGGTGGAGCTTCTCAAGATCAAGTTATGAAAAGAATAAAAGAAATAATAACTTCAGAGAACGGAGAAGCTCCCTTAAAAGACGAAGAAATAGCTGATATTTTGAGAAAAGAAGGGTTTCGTATAGCAAGAAGGACTGTGGCAAAATACAGAGAACTCTTAGGTATTCCTTCTTCAAGGGAAAGGAGAAAAAGATGAAAATAGAAGAATTAAGAAGGCTGTTAAAAAAAAGGAATCTGGAAGCCTTTTTATTCTCTTCCCCACCAAATGTTTTCTATCTAACAGGATTCAAATCTACTCACGCTTACGCTGTGGTTACTCTAAAATCTCTTTATTTGCTAACAGATGGAAGATACTACGAAAAAGCAAAAAGACAACTCAAGAGCTGGGAAGTAATCCTTATAAAGGAAAACACCTTTAAAACCGTAAGAACTCTCCTTGTAAGTCAGAAGATAAGATGTGCAGGTTATGAAAGTGACAGAGTAAGTTGTGAATTCAGAAAAAAGCTCAAAGGTGTAAAGTGGATAGATTTTCCAGCCTTTTTGGAAAACTTAAGAGCTATTAAAACAGCCGAGGAAATAGAAATCATAAAAGAAGGTTGTAAAAAAACTGATGAAGTTTACAAAAAGTTACTTAACAAAATAAACCCTGGTATGGAAGAAAGGGAAGTAAGAACACAAATAGTTAACCTTATATTCAAAACAGGTGCTGAAGGAGAAAGTTTCCCTGCAATAGTAGCTTCTGGGAAGAATTCCTCTGTTCCTCACTGGGAAACTTCTACCGATAAAGTAAAGAGTAATGCTCCCTTACTCATAGATATGGGATTACTGTGGAAGGGATACTGCACAGATTTCACAAGAACTATTTACTTGGGAAAACCAACCTCTGAATTCAAAAGAATATACACAGTGGTCAAAGACGCTCACCTTTATGCCCTTGAAAAGGTCAAAGCAGGAAACAGGATAGGTGACATAGATAAAGCTGCTCGTAGCTATATAAGTAGTAAAGGCTTTGGGAAGTATTTTACCCATTCCACTGGTCACGGAATAGGTATTGAAATCCACGAATATCCACGTATTCACTTTAAAGATAAATCAGCTAAGAGAAGAATAGAAGAAGGAATGGTGTTCACTGTAGAACCCGGCATATACATACCGGGCAAATTCGGTGTAAGACTTGAGAATACAGTAGCGGTTCTGAAAGGAATAGGAGAGCCTTTGTCGGAGATACCTTTGGATCTTATATGTCTGTAAAAATGATAGAAGGTGTAGTTGTAGAAAGAGTTGCAAAACTGATAAAGATCTTTCTACCTTGTGAAAATAAGGAATACATAGGAATACCAAAAGGAAAAATATTCAAATCGGAACGCTTCTACGCAGGTGATAGAGTAGAAGGTGAAGTTATTGAAAAAGATACTTTTCTCATAGAAAAGATAAAAGAGCGTAAAAATGTTCTTATAAGACCTCCTGTTTCCAATGTAGATAGAGTATTGTGCATTGTTACTATCCTTAATCCAGACTTTGACAATTATCTTCTAGATTGTCTCCTTGTTGTTTACGATCGTGTAGGCTGTGAACCGGTGATAATCTTTAACAAGGTAGATCTCCTTTCAGGAAAGGATAAAGAAGAACTCTTAAAATGGACAGAAATTTACAGAGAAGCGGGATACGAAGTTGTCCACATAAGTGCGAAGACAGGTGAAGGATTTGAGCTTATACCAAAGCTCATTAAAGGAAATATATGTATTCTAGCAGGTCCTTCCGGCGTGGGGAAAAGTTCTATTTTGAAAACTCTTACAGGAGCTTCTCTTAAAACAGAAGATATCAGCAGGAAAAGAGGTAGGGGAAGACACACTACAACGGGAGTGCGACTCATACCTTTTGGCGAAAATTCCTTCTTGGCGGACACTCCCGGTTTCTCTAAGGTAGAACCTCTTCAATTTGTAAGAAAAAGAGAAATACCTCTCTATTTTAGAGAATTCACAAGATACAACTGCCGTTACTTAGATTGCGCCCACGTAAGAGAACCGGGTTGTGCTGTAAAGGAAGCTCTTAAAAAGGGAAGGATAAGTTGCGAAAGATATAAAAGTTATCTGAAAATGATAAAAGAGTTTTTAGAAGATTTGAAGGAAATATGCAGCTGAGGTGTGAAAATGGATATAAAACTGAGTTCCTTTATTTTTAAAAGACAAAACATAAGAGACAGTTACGGTGACATAGCCTTCTATAGGATATGGATAGATAAATGGGAAGAAGATAGGGAGCCTGTAGAAACCAGTAGTTTGATTTTACACTTGGTAGCAAACTACTCTCCTGAAGTTGAAGAAAAGCTCTTAGGTAATAGGCGTGGACTGATAGACATTCCGATAGACGTTATAGTTTCACGTTCCGTTATAGACGTCCTTAACGGAACAAAGTTTATACTTAACTTAACTCCTCCACGTAAGGCGTTGACTTCAAAGCACTTAAATATAATGGAAGATCTGTTCAGACACTATCAAGAATTTGGATTCCTGTTTTCTATTCATGAAAGCCTACTTATTTCTAACAGAGATATACTTTTAAAATTCAAATCTTACATAGACTATGTATTTTTAATAAGCGGTGAAATAAAACCCTCCGAAAAACTGATTATATGGTGCGGTGCGGAACCACTTTTTGAATACGATTTTATCTGTGAAGGAGAATACGAAGACGTTTTAATGATTAATTCTCTTAAACATATGCAATCCGCTGTCTCCAAGCTGATTTCCATGCTATCGGAAGATCCCTCTGTAGAAGAACTCGCTCAGATAATAAAAGGGGATCCGGCTCTTGTAACGAAACTACTTCAGTATGTAAACTCTCCACTGTTTCCTCACAGAAGAGAAATAGAATCTATTAAAAACGCCATAAATTACTTAGGACTTGAAAATTTGAAAAAGTTTCTGATAGCTGTGTGGATGTCTCAGTTTTTCGGACAAGATCCAGCTTTTATAAAATTCATAAAGAAGATGCTTTTTAACGCTTTTCTGCTGGAAAGCTTTTCCCGAAAACTGGTATCCTATCCTAAGGATAGACTTTTTTTAGTAGGACTTTTTTATAAAATGCCTGAAGCTTTCGGCGTCAGACCACAAGTTTTCTTCAATTCTCTCCAACTACCAGAGGAAGTTATAGTTCTGTTTAAAGATGAAAAACTTCAAAAGTATTTAAAAATACTTGATTTGCTGGATAAAGACGAGTTAAAGAATTACGCTTCCAAGCTGGGATTCTCCGAAAAGGAACTTGAAAGCCATTTTAAATACGCACAGGACAGTGTAGAAGCCTTTACTTCTTAAATAGTCAAGGCGCTTGTAAGATTTTCAATCTGTTCCAAATTACCCAAAACTATCAGTTTATCTCCTTCTTTTATTGTCATAGATTTTTTAGGATTCAAAAAAACTCTTCCCTCTTTCACAATAGCAAGTAAAAGACCAAAAATCTCTTCATTGTAAAAATCTTTAAGCATTCTGCCATTTAAAGACGATTTTTTTGATACTTCAACACTTTCTAAAAGATAAGGAGTGTTCTCCGAAAGCAAGACTTCCCGGATAAATTCCGCAATTTCAGGTTTAAGAAGAGATAAAGCTACTGATCTACCACTGAGAACTTCTGGTAAGAAAGTGGTATCAGCTCCTGCCTTTTTTAATTTAATTTCATTTTCGGGCTTAACCACTCTTGAACATATAAATATTTTCGGATTAAGTTGGCGAGCTGTAACTGTTATAAACATATTTTCGCTGTCAGAAGAGGTGTTTATTAAGATTCTCTTAGCATACTTCAGTGCTGCAAGTTCTAAAATTTCTTCCTCTTTTGCATCTCCTTCTACTGTATCTACAGCGGGAAAAAGTTTTTTAAACTCCTCTATTTTTTTTCTGTTTTTTTCCACGGCTATTACTTTTTCTCCTAAGCTTTTCAAGGTTTCTATTGTGCTGAAGCTGACCCTGTTAAGTCCCACGACTACAGTATGATCCTTTAATCCCGTTAGCATATAAAAAACTCCTACTGTAAAATTTTAAAAAAGTTTAAAATAAGATCCTGATGTATAATAGTTAGCTCAGATTACATCGGAGGCATAGAATGGCTATAAGGATAAGATTAGCTCGTTTCGGTAGGAGGAATTATCCTATATTCAGGATAGTCGTTATGGATGCGAAGTCCCCACGGGAAGGTAACTACATTGATATACTTGGAACTTACGATCCTAAAAGGAAAGTTCTTTTGGAAATAAAGCCTGAAAAAATTAAAAAATGGCTTTTAGAGGGTGCTCAGGTAGCGGGGAGGGTAAAAGCTATTTTTGAATCTATGAATTTACTTAGGGAAATAATCCCTGAAAACACTGAACTGAAAAGATCAGGTGATTACTGGGTGCTAAGGAAGAAAACCACCAAGGAGGTGCATGAATGAGCGCAATGAAGGATATTGTAGAAACAACCGCTAAAGCACTTGTAGATAGTTCAGATAAGGTTCAGGTAACAGAAATTGAAGGAGAAAAGACTATAGTTATTGAACTGAGGGTAGATCCTTCTGAACTTGGAAAAGTCATAGGGAAGCAAGGAAGGATAGCGAGAGCTTTGAGAACTCTTTTGTCCGCCATGGGGAGAAAAACTGGAAAGAGGGTGGTTCTTGAGATTCTTGAATAAGTCTAAACTTTAAAGCGGGCGCATAGCCCGCTACACTTTAACGTTTTCTTTTAAGGCGGACGAATTCTTTGATATCTTTAATGCTGTAAGTATTTAGTATGTCTTCCTTAGTAGCCCAGCCTCTTCTTGCAAGACCTATTCCTACTGTAATATAGGGTAAGTGAGCTATTGAATGAGCGTCTGTAACTACAGCCAGTTTGACACCTTTTTCAACACAGCGCCTTACGTTCTCTGGTGACAGATCAGCTCGGAAGGAATTTATCTCAAGTGCTGTGCCTGTCTCAGAAGCTACCTTGATAATCTCTTCCATATTCAAAGGATAACCTTCCCTTTGTCCTGTAAGCCTACCCGTAGGGTGTCCTATCAAATTTACATTAGGATTTTCCATAGCTCTTATTATTCTGCGGGTGTTATCTTGATTAAGACGGCTGTGAATGGAAGCTACTACAAAGTCAAACTCTTCCAACACACTGTCGGGAAAATCTAATCTTCCGTCGGGAAGAATATCCACCTCACAGCCTCTTAGGATATGAAAACCTTTTGGATTGTAAATTCTATTGAGTTCTTCAATAACTTTCCACTGATCCCTAAATCTTTGAGGTGATAATCCGTTAGCTACTCTGGCACTTTCCGAATGATCTCCTATGACTATATACTCGTATCCTAATTTAAAAGCAGCCTGCACAACTTCTTCTATGGAGTTTACACCATCACTCCAATTGGTATGAACATGGAAATCTCCCTTTACACCGTTGTAATCTACAAGAGATGGTAAATTTTTCTCCAAAGCAAGTTCTATTTCTCCCCAATTTTCTCTAAGTTCGGGAGGTATCCATGCCATTCCCAGCAGAGTGTATATGTCTTCTTCTCTTTCACCGCCAAGACGCTCTCCCGTGACAGTATTGAAAATACCGTATTCGTTTACCCTAAAACTTTTTTCCTTAGCAATATCCCTTATTCTTATGTTGTGTTCCTTTGAACCGGTAAAATACTGAAGAGCTGCTCCCCAGCTAACAGGCTCTACTGTTCTCAGATCTACTTGTCTGCCGTTTTTTAAAACTACACTTGATTTAGTTTCTCCCTTTGCGAGAATTTTCAATATCTCGGGATATTTGACGAAAAATTCATGAATTTTTTTCCAATCTTTTCTGTAAGCAGATACAAGTATATCTATATCTCCTACTGTTTCCTTCATTCTTCTCAAACTACCTGCTGTTGAAATGTTAATTATTTCCTTTAGTTTTTTGAGATACTCCACAATGTCTTTACCTAAGATATAAGCCTCTATAAGGATCATTCTTTCCTTAGCTTTTTGCCATATCTCCAAGCCTTTAAGAATATTCTCAACCTTCTTTTCCCCAAAGCCAGAAAGACTGGTTAGTTTGCCTTCTTTTAAAGCTTTTATAAATTCTTCCCGTGTTTTGATGTTCAATTCCCTGTGTACTTTCCTTAATGTCTTAGGTCCTATACCGGGAACTTCCATAAGCTCTAAAAGATCTTCAGGAACACGCTTTCTTAAATCTTCATACTTTTTTACAGTGCCTGTTTTCAGAAATTCTTCTATTTTAAGAAAAATAGAAGTTCCTATACCGGGTAGAGATTCAAGTTTCCTTGATCGGTAAAGATCTTCTATGTCTTCCGGAAGTTCAGAAATAAGAGAAGCCGCACGCCTGTAAGATCCTATTCTGTAAGGATTGTCTCCTAAGAACTCAAGGATATCCGCTATCTTTTCAAAAATGTAAGCAAGTTCTCTGTTCTTCCGCAGCACGGTGTTTCAAATCCTCTCATCAGAAAAGATCTTTTTTGGGATTTCCGTTTTTATTATTCCTTTTTCTCTACCAAGCTCTAAGAGAAATCTAATTGCTTTTCTTCCTTCTTCACCGTAGTCAACGGTTTTACTGTTTACATACATGCTTATAAATTTAAAAGTCTTTATCGGATCTTCCCTTAAATCCCGTGCGTATTCCAGAGCGTAAGAAAGAGCTTTTTCTTTTTGAGCGAGCGCGTATTCTACACTCCTGCGCATAAGCTCTTCCATTTTTTTTATAGTTTCACTTCCGAGATCTTTTCTGATCACATTACACCCTAAGGGAAGGGGCATACCAGTTTCAGTTTTCCACCACAAGCCAAGATCAACTACTTTGATAAGTCCGTATTTACTGTAAGAGAGTTGAGCTTCATGTATCACAAGTCCTGCGTCAACTGCACCTTCTTTTACTTTGTGAATTATCCTGTCAAAAGGCACTACAACTGTTTTAACTTCAGGTTCAAAGAGTTTTAAGACGAGATAGGCTGTGGTAAGTTTACCGGGAACGGCTACTTTTATACCCTTTAAGCTTTGTAAGTTACGGCGTGCCACAACAACGGGACCATATCCGTCTCCCACACTTCCTCCACTGGGAAGTATCAAATACTTATCCGCTATGTAAGGATATGCATGAAAAGATACTGCTGATACTTCATATTCTCCTTTAAGAGCTTTTCTGTTCAGAGTCTCTATATCACAGAGAACATGTTCAATCTCCAATTCTCCTGTGTCTATTAATCCCTTCACAAGGGGGTAAAACATAAAAGCATCGTCAGAATCTGGACTGTGAGCTATTCTTATTATCATCAGTTTTATTTTAGCAGGAGAAAAAGAACAATAGAGGTTAGTATCCCTGCTGCTATGTCATCAAGCATAACGCCGTATTCTCTCGGAAGTTGCTCAAACAGATTTACAGGAAAGGGTTTTAGAATATCTACAGCACGAAATAGACAAAAGGCAAGCACATACGTTTTAAATGAAGGTTCTACTAATAGGAAACAAGCTATATAACCTGCAATTTCATCTATAACAACTTCTTCTGGATCTTTTTGAGCTTTAGTTTCTATGACGTATTTAGAAGTTGTAAGACCTATTAGGAACACACCTATTAGTGCTATTACTAAAGTCCAGCGATTGAAAGAAAAAAGATAAACAATAGGAATTCCCAAGAGAGTTCCAAGGGTGCCGGGTGCAAAACCTATTCTTCCCACGTAAAACCCCGTTGCTATAAACTCGTGCATACTCTAACCCTATTTTAAGGCTAAGCGTTCATTGTTTAAGTAAAATAATAATTTTAACTATGTTTGTTACAAAAGTGGGTTGGAGTATAACCCATCAGGAGTTTACTGTAACAGATTATTATTACTTTTCCTTTCTACAAAAGGAAGCTCATAGAAAGGGATTAAAGATAGAAGAAGTGAACAGCTGGAATAAACTGGAGGAATACGATACTATTGTTTTTAATTACCCTGAAATTCCCTTTACGGAGAAAGAAGGTGAACAAGTAGAAATACTTGTAAAAGAAAAAGGTAAAAAGGTAATACTTCTTGGATATTACAAAAATGAAGATCGTATAGCTGATACGTGTAATACCCTTGCTCGCCGTTTCGGTATGGAGTTAAACGACGATGAAGTTATAGACGAAGTAAATAACCATAAAGGTGATAGGTATTTCTTAGTTACCTCTAAAATAAGAAGATATAAGAATAATGTAAATAAAATAGTTCTTGCTTGCTGTGCTTCAATTAAACCGCTTACCCCCGATATAAAAGTAGTTGTTCGAGCTGAAGATACCGCTGAGTCCAACAAGGGAAACTATCCTCTGCTTATAGCTGAACAGCTGTTCCCTCGCAGCGGAGGGTATTTTTGCCTTGCGGGAACTTGTGTCTTTTGGGATAACTATTCTATAAATCTATACGATAATTTGAAGTTTTCTCTGAATCTTCTCGCACACAGAAGGGAAACCTTAATAAAATACAGCTCGGGACGATAGAATTTAACTAAAAGATGTTAAAATCCTTACTTTACGAGATCCTTGAAAACGATAGATCAAAAGTTTTCGTCATTTACCAGAGCATCTCCTTTAGCTTTTTAATGCTCTCCATAATATTCGGGCTTTATGATGAGATAAAAGGTTTTCACTGGAAACTGCACCCTATAATAATGAAATTTGAACTTCTTGTTTCAGGCATAATAGCTTTTGAATATACGGGAAGATTTATATTAGCTAAGAATAAAATAGAATACATAGTAAATCCCTTATCCATCACAGATCTGATTGCTATAATTCCCTTCTTTCAACCTTTCAGAATATTGAGATTTTTAGTCATAGGTGCAAGGTTTTTACGTATCGCTTATAGGTATAGACACTTTGCTATGGGATTGACGTTTATTTTCAGAACTGTTTCCTTTGAATTTTACTTTATATTTTCCTTCTTTTTACTTTTCTTTGTAGCTTCTCTTCTTATAATGTTCTCTCTTGAAGTAGGTGCAGGTAATCCTAACATCAAAACTCTTTTTGATGCTCTTTATTTAGTAGTAATAACCATGACAACAGTAGGCTATGGAGATTTAACACCTGTTACTTTTGAAGGAAAAGTGTTATCTATGCTCATTGGAGCGGGAGGGCTTTTTCTTTTTTCTGTTTCCGTTGCTACTGTAAGTGCAGGTTTTTTTAACTACGTTCAAATGCTAAGAATGGGTATGATAAGTTTTAAAGATATGAAGAATCATACGGTTATATGTGGTTGGAATGAAACTGCTCAAGTTATTGTAGAAAATCTGCGTAAAGTGGGAAGAGAAATAGTCCTCATAACTCAACAGGAAATACCTTCACCAGAGGGTTTCTATTACAAAAAAGGAGACTTTGGCAGGGAGGAAATTCTGCTTGATGCAGGAGTAGATAAAGCTCACATGGTGATTATATTAGCGGAAAAACTCCCAGGTTTTACGGAGGATTCCATTGATGCCAGAACTGTTCTTGCAGGTATGCAGGTAAGGGATATAAACCGTTCTGCAGTTTTAGTTCTTGAAATACTTTTAAGAGAGAATGCTAAACTGATAAAGAGAAGAAGAATAGCGGATTACATGATTATAGGAGGAGAAATGTTAGGGGTGGTTATATCCCGCTTTGCTCAAGAAAAGCACTACGGAGAGTTTCTGAACTACTTAGTAGAGCGCACAGAAATAGAAAGTCTTGAATGGAAAGAAGAAACCACACTTCTTGAAGCGGAGAAAAGGTTAGAACACAAGGGTTACAGAATAGTAGGAGTTGTAAGGGACGGAAGAACCTCCTTTTTTCCCAGACTCAGTTATCAGCTCAGAAAAGGTGATAAACTTCTACTGATAAAAGATTTACCAAAGGAGGAAAAATTATGAAAAAGTTGTTTACAGGGTTATTCATATCCATCTCTTTACTTTTTGCTCAATATTTTGATGGAGATGTCCTTAGAGAATTCGGTGTTAAAACAGGAATAGTTAGAGCCAAATACGACAGTGTGGACGGTTCTAATCCCAGCAGAACCCTTGAAGAATTCTTATCAGTTTACGGTTACTTGGGTGCTCAGACAACTACTAGTTTTACAGCAGGAGCTTCTATAGAGTTATCTTCAGGGAGTTATATGACAACAACAAGAACAGTGATATACAACGCTCTTGAACTCAATCCTTCTGTAGAACTCAGTTTTAGTGATAGATTAAGAGCCTTTACAGGTTTCGGAGGATCTCTCAACAGATTTAAAGAAAGGGCGGGGTTAATAACCAATGAGTCAACAAATTTAGGAATGCAGTTTTTCTTCGGACTTAAATACAATTTCCTACCCAGTTTGGGATTATTAGGGGAGTATAAGGGAAAAATCTTTATGACAGGAGACTATGATGGTAATGTAATTCACCACTTTAACATAGGGCTTTACTTTTTAATCTATTAGTTATATATCAAAAATAATCTCTGCAATGTAATTGCCATTTTTTCTTTCTACTTTCAATCTATGGTAAGTTGCCGCTTTTATCAGTATTCCGCTGGTATGAATAGAAGGGTTGTAAGTTTCACCGAAAAGGCACAGTTTTACAGAATTCTCACTGAGTTCCAACACCTTACAACCAGAGGCAACAAAACCTTTTGTTTCATGAATTACAAGAGCCTTATTTATTATATCTGCCAGTAAAAAAGGGAACTTACCTTCAGCTTGTATTTCTTGCGTTTCCCTTTGATTAACTTTACTTATATCTGTTATTTCATTAAAAGTGGCTAAAACAGCTCGGCATACGAGTTGCTTAAGGCTACTTGCTTTTACTCTTATACCTGCATCTGCAGTGATGTCATCTATCGTTTCATAGAACACAATTTTTAGTTTACACTGCTTTCCCCTTGCCTGAGGTGTGTATGTGACTCAAAATTATATCTATGGGAAAAAAGTTTTTTATAAAGACTTTCGGCTGTCAGATGAACTTTAACGATTCTGAAAGAATAAGGGGAATTCTGCGAACTATGGGATACGAACCCGCCAAAACCTGGGAAGAAGCAGATCTTATTTTACTCAATACCTGCACAATCAGAGAAAAGCCAGATCAGAAGGTTCTTTCCCATGTAGGGGAATACAAAAAAATTAAGGAAAAAAAACCAGATGCCCTTATAGCGGTTGCCGGTTGCTTAGTTCAAAGAGCAGGTTGGGAGCTGGTGCAAAAAGCACCTGCTATAGATATAATGTTTTCCTCCTTCAACATACACCAGTTTCCTGAACTTCTGAATCAAGCACAAGCGGGTTACAAAGCTATTGCGATTCTTGAAAACCCTCCTGAAGATGAAGACAAGATTTGGGAATATCCCCTTGAAAGAGATAATCCCTACTGTGCTTATGTTACAGTTATAAAGGGTTGCGATAAAAATTGCACCTACTGTGTAGTTCCAAGGACACGGGGAAGGGAAAGATCACGGAGTTTGGAAAGCATACTGGAAGAGATCAAAAGGTTAGTGGAAGACGGTGTTAGGGAAATTCACCTTCTTGGACAAAACGTTACCGCATGGGGAAAGGACTTTAAAAAACAGATGCACTTTTCAGAACTTCTGTGGAAAGTGGCGGAAATAGAAGGTGTTGAGAGAATAAGATTTACTACGGGACATCCTGTAGATCTTGACGATGAAATTATCCAAGCCATGGCGGAAATACCTCAGGTTTGTAATGCTCTTCACCTTCCTATTCAATCTGGATCCAACAGAATACTCAACCTTATGGACAGAGGATATACAAAAGAAGAGTATTTGGAAAAAGTTTTTAAGTTAAAGGAGAAAATCAAAGGTATAGCACTCTCCACAGATATAATAGTAGGGTTCCCTTCTGAAACAGAAAAAGACTTTGAAGATACTCTTGATGTTATAAAACAGGTGGAATTTGAACAGATATTTTCCTTTAAGTTTTCTCCTAGACCGGGAACACCAGCAGCTTCCATAGAGAATCAGATTCCTGATGAAATTAAAACCCGTAGAATCACAGAACTTCTTGAAATTCAAAAAACAATAATGGCAAAAATTGCAGGAAGATATAAAGGGACAGTCCAAGAAATTCTTATAGAAGAGCTAAGAGGAAAGGACACTCTTGTCGGCAGAACAACTACCAACAGATGGGCGGAGATGAAAGGGGGAAGGGAGCTTACAGGGAAAATTGTAAGGGCGTTAGTAAAAGAAGCAAGTCCTTTTAATCTTACCTGCGAAGTGCTGGAGGTAGTGAGATGATTGAGATGGTGGTTCACGGCGTTACACTGGATCCGGTATCTCAAATGCCTATAGTGGTTTTAAAATCAAGAGAAGACGAGGATACTATACTTCCTATTTGGATAGGAGTTTTTGAAGCTAACGGTATAGCTATGAAACTTCAAGAAGTAGAACCTCCAAGACCTATGACCTATGAATTACTCAAAAGCATAATAACAGAAATGGGAGGGAGTGTGGAAAAAATTGTAATAAACGATTTAAAGGAAAGCACTTACTACGCAGAAATTCATATACGTCACGGAGAGAACAGTCTTGTAATAGACTCAAGACCCAGTGATGCTATAAATTTGGCTTTAAGATTTGGAGCTCCTATATTTGTAGCGGAAGAAGTCTTGGAGAAATCCCGCATACCAGAACCAGAAGAAGACGAGGAAAAGCAAAAACTAAAGGAATGGCTTGAAAATATCAAGCCAGAGGACTTTGAGATAGGAGGCCAGCAGAGCTAACACCGCATTTACCGCAGAAGTTTTCAATAGGGCAGTCAAAACACTTAGGTTTGCGGGGAGTGCATATCTTCTGACCCAAGGCAACAAGAAGTTTGTTTATTTGCCTCCAGTATCTTTTAGGCACTAATTCTTTGAGCTGCTTTTCCGTTTCTTGTGGAGTTTTAGTATCTATCAGGCACCATCTGTTAGTTATTCTGTGAACATGAGTATCAACACATAAGGTGGGTATGTTAAACCCCTCAGAAAGAACTAAATTCGCTACTTTCCTACCCACACCGGGCAAGGAAATCAAACCTTCAAAATGCGAAGGAACATTTCCATCAAAATCTTTTAAAAGTTTGAGACAGAGCAACTTTAGCTGTTTAGCTTTATTTCTGTAAAACCCAACGGGATACAAAGTTCTCTCCAATTCATCAAGGGGAATGTTTAAAATATCCTCGGGCTTACTGATCCTTTGGAAGAGCTTATCACACACCTTAGCGGTGATTTCATCTCTTGTTCTGGTTGAGAGTAAGGCACAGATAAGTATCTTAAAGGGATCTTTTCCCCTTCTGGTAGCAAGATCTTTAACGGGAACATTCCAATTACCGTAGTGCTTTTTCAGAATATTTATGACCTGTGGTAATTCTTCAACTTTCATTAGCGGATATTTTAAAATAACACTTATATGAAGACTCCACTTTACCCTCTTCACAAAAACCTTTCAGCACGTTTTACCTTATTCCACAATTGGCATATGCCCTTACAGTATAAAAGTGCCGTAGAGGAAGTTAAAGCTGTGCGAACATATGCGGGGGTTTTTGATTTATCTCATATGGGAAGACTCTACGTGGAGGGAAAAGAAGCTTTTGGAATACTTCAAAAACTAACTACTAACAATCTTAAAAAACTAAAACCTTTCAGAGTTCAATACAATCTTATCTTAAATCAAGAAGGTGGTATTAAAGACGATGTAACTCTTTACATGTTCTCAGAGGAAAAGTTTTTTCTTTGTGTAAATGCAGTTAACAGACAGAAAATCAAAAACTGGCTGAATAAACATATTACAGTGAAAGATGTTACCAATGAAACAGTTCAAATTGCTGTTCAAGGACGTGAGAGCGTATCTGTTTTATCTGAATTCTTTGACTTGTCTGATATTAAATACTATACTTTTAAAGTATTCAACAACACCATCGTGTCCAGAACAGGATACACCGGAGAAGATGGTTTTGAAATATATACAGACATAAAAAGGGGTATAAAGCTCTTTACCTACCTTGTCAAAAGAATACAACCCTGTGGACTTGCCGCAAGAGACATTCTGAGAATAGAAGCGGGATATCCTCTCTACGGAAAAGAAATATCGGAAACCATAACACCTATTGAAGCCAACTTGGAAAAATTCATAGATACCAGTAAAGATTTTATCGGAAAGGAGGCGCTCTTTAAGAAAAGATACAACCACAAACTCTTCGGATTAGAAATAGAAGAAAAAGGCATTCCAAGAGAAGGTTACGAAATCTTCAAAGGAGAAAGAGCTGTAGGAGTCGTCACCAGTGGAACTTTTTCTCCCACACTCGGTAAAGGCATAGCTTTATGTTTTGTTGAAACGGAGGAAAGAAAAGAAGGCAATGAAGTTTACCTCAAAGTTAGAAACAAACTGTTAAAAGCAAAGCTCAGGAGTTATCCTTTTGTGAAGAAGAGTAAACCTTCCGCTGATTAATAAGAAATAGATCTTTGTATATTTTTCCGAGTATATCCGTTAACTCTCCATCACTTTCTAACAGTTCCACAATTATCGCTCCCTTTTCACTTCTTATTATTTTTCCAAAACGACGTATTTTCTTATTACCGTAAATTAAAACAACTTCACATTTCTTAACGGATATATCTTTGTGGATTTGAATTCTAAGAGAAGTCATACTTAAATCTAAAACCTTACCTTCTAAGCGCTCACTCCCACACAAAAGCTGTGCTTTTATTTCAAATAGGCTTTCCACTTTTATACGGGGTAATTTTCTACGATCCTCTGTTATATATTCAAGACGGGCTGAGAAAAAGGCTTTGTCTTTGTTCAAGATTTTAAACTTTCCTATAAGGGGTTTTTCGTTTTCAATCATAATGTAAACAGCGTCTCCTTTCTTCAACTTATCTGTTATACTGGCGGGAAAGATGTGTTTTAATCTTATTTCATCAGGAGTTAGAGGATAAACATTAAAAGTGACGGGAATTGTCCCTTCCTTTGTTGTAATAAATCCTCTGTAGCGCTTACCTGACTTGAACAGCGCTCTTGAATCCGTCACTCATATACCTCCGTAAAATTTGATAATAATAGTTTATCTTCACCATCATCATATGGGCTTCTTTACTTTTTCCTATCCTGTCCGGGTGGAAGTTTCTAACCATTATTCTGTATCTTGTTTTTATCTCTTCTTCTGAGAATTCTTCCAATCCAAAGAACTGTAAAGCTTCTTCTATTTTTATAGAGTATTTCTTCGGATTTCTGCAAAAATCCCAGTAAGTTTTTATATAAGTTTTAAAAAGATGTCTTTTAGAAATCTTCAATTCTTCAAAAGAGGATATTATAGCAGAGGGCGGGAAAAAAGCAATTAGATCTTTTATTATTGATCTATCAAACCATTCCCTTAGAAACTCTTCCTCATCAAGGTGACTGTATTTTCTGTATAATTCGTAAAAGGAAGAAATAAACTGATTTAGTCTATCTTCATACATATACTCTATAACCTTTTTACAGAAGGAGTTCATCAAACTCCCTCTGAGATTTTCTTTTCTATTATCCTTTTAGTATCTTGGATAAGATTTAATAAAGATTCCAGTCGTGAAGAAACTTCTTCGTATTTTCCCTTTAACGTTTCCATTCTATATTGAACCAAATGAAAAAGCTCTTCTACATCACTGGCTTTATCCTTTTGAAAGTTCGCTTCCTTGGTAACTTCTCCTATGTGCTTTTTAGTCTGTGCTACCTGTTCTTCTATTCCCCTGAGAACTGTGTTTATGTTTTCTGTGAATTCCATAGTCTTACTAGCAAGTCTTCGCACCTCTTCAGCTACCACTGCAAAACCCCTTCCCACCTCTCCTGCTCTTGCAGCTTCTATAGCAGCATTTAGAGCAAGAAGATTGGTTTGCTCCGAAATTTCATTTATAAGGGTTAATATTCTCATTATATCCTCAGATTGTCTGCTTAATTTAATTATAAGATCTAAATCTTTCCTAAGCTCCTCTTCTATTTTCACTGAAATATTGTTCATTTCTTTTACTATCTGAAAACCGTTATTAACTATATTAACTACTTCATCAAGCTCATTAAAGCTGGCAACAGCTTGTGAAGAAAGAAGATTTATCTCCTCTGTTATAGGATCAAGTTGCTTTTTTATACTCTCTAAACATCTGGTTTCTTTTTCATCTTTTTCTTTGAAAATTATAAAATCTTTCCCTTTATGAATAACCTCTATATTCTCAGGAAACTCTTCTATTAATCTGCCTTTTAAAATTTCCCTTCCTTTCCTATTGAGGAAGGTAACTTTCCCATTTTCTAAAAGAGCAACACCCTCTTCTAAAAAGTTCAGAATCTCTTTTAAACTATCTTGCATTGCTTCCTACCTAAAAATTTTTTCCATTTTCTCCTTTAATATTTCAGGAGTAAAGGGTTTTACAATGTAATTGTTAACCCCCGCTTTTAAAGCTTCCATAACGTTCTCTTTTTTTGCTTCAGCGGTAACCATTAAAACCGGCAGTGTTTTTAGTTCTTCATCAGCTCTTATAGCTTTTACCAGTTCAAGACCGTCCATTTCAGGCATGTTCCAATCGGTTATTACAAAATCAAATCTTTCCTTTTTTAGTTTAGCCAATGCTTGCTTGCCGTTCTCTGCTTCATCAATGTTAGAATAACCCAGCTGATTGAGTATTGTTTTTATTATTCTTCTCATTGTGCTCATATCATCAACTACCAGAATTCTTATATCCGTTGAAGGCATGGGCATTTTTCTCCTCCTTACAAGCCGAACTCTTCAAGTAACTTGTCCACATCTTTCTGATCCACCCTTTCCTTTGAAAGGAGCTCGCTAACTTTTCCCTTTATTCCTGAAACCTCTTCTTCCTTTAAGTCTCTACCAGCGGTTACTTGAGATACGATTATATCTAAGAGGGAATTTTTAAGTTTTTCAAGAACTTGAAGAACTAACTTAAGTTGTTGCCCCGCTAAGTCATGGAAGGACATATGAGTGTAAAGTTCCAGTAAAATATTTATATTTTCATTGTTTTTTTCTTTTATAGATTCCAGTTTCTGTTTTACCTTTGAGATAGGGTTAAGAGAAAGAAGAAATTCCACATCTTTTTTTATGATTTCGGAATTTTTATTTATTATCTCCAATAAGTTCATTATACTGTGCGAGGTTTGTTCTAAGAAAAGCATTACATCTTCTATATTGCGGGTTGTTTCTGGAAGCAGTTGAGAACTTTCACTTACAGGTTTTTTAATACCTTCTATAACTTGCTCTAGCTCTCTTACATTTTCAATTAGTTCCTTGATTATACTCTCAAGTTCCTTCATTACCCGCCTCTGAAGGGTTGATCTATATAAGATTTTATTTTAACAGCCTTTCTCCCTGAAGATTCACCAAGAATCCCCTTGAAGAAGGGAACACCAGCAACTTTGATAATAACTTCAGAAACTTTCCTGTTAAGGGATATAAAATCTCCTTCTTTCAATTCAAGAACTTTTCTTACATTCATTATAAAGGGTGGAAAAGATGCTTCTATACTAACCTGTGTTGTAAAAAGATTGGCAAGAATTATTTCTTTAAAATTACCACTTTCCGATTCTGTTGTTCTTAAAAGCTCCTTGATAGGTTCTATGGTTTTCATTGGTATAGCCAAATATATGTTTCCTTTGAATCCTTCTATTTCAACCTCAAGAGTAACAACTACTACTATTTCGTTTCTACTTACAGTGATTAACCTTCTTGGATTATCCTCTATTCCTGCAAAGTTTATTTCTCCTTCTCTTAGAAATTCTCTCCATGCAATATCTAAGTGTTTTACCAAAATGTCTATGACACCGCTTATTATTTTCATTTCAACCTTTGTAAAACTTTTCCCTTCCACTTTATAAGGTTGAGCTGGACCGCCGAAAATAATGCTTATTATTGTGTATATAAGTCTAGTATCCAAAACCAGATACATTCTACCGTTTAAAGCTTCTACTTGTAATACCGCTATAGCTGAAGGAAGAGGAATTTTAAGAACAAAATCAGAGATTTTTTCTGTTTTTATATCGTTTATAGATATGGTATCAAGGTTGAAGATAAGCCCTCTTAATTCTCCTGTAACAGAAGCTATCCATCTATTTATGATTTGTTCCAACTTTACCATTCGGGTAGGGGAAATTTTTTCTAGCTCTTCTATATTAAATGGCTCGTATTTTACTCCTTCCTTTTCTGTTTCCTCTTCTTTACCTAAGCTTTTTAAAAGGAGATCTATTTCTTCTTGAGAAAGAAATTCTTCTTCTGCCATAAGAAAAATATAACACGAGAACTTGTTTTTGTCCTAAGCCTCAAATTTATACCCAAAGCCTCTTACTGTTTTTATATACTTTGCGTAATTACCCAGCTTTTCTCTTATATGTTTTATATGAACATCTACAGTTCTGTCTGTGACATCTTTACCTATTCCCCATACCTCTTCAATTATTCTATCTCTGCTTAGAGGTTTACCGTAATTTTCTACAAGACAGCTGAGTATTTTAAACTCTGAATGAGTAAGATTTATATCCTTTCCTTCTACTTTTACTTTTATTCTTTCTGTATCCAATTCAAATCCTTCAAAAATATATATACCTTTTCTCTTTAAAGCCTTTGATCTTCTTATAACCGCATTAACTCTTGCTACCAATTCCCTTATTGAAAAAGGCTTTGTTACATAGTCATCTGCTCCTAACTCAAACCCCCGCAGTTTATCCTCTTCAGAAATCTTGGCTGTTACGAATATAACGGGAATATCTTTCAAATCTGGTCTGTTTTTTAAAAAACGCACTATTCTAAAACCGTCAAAATCAGGTAGCATTATATCCACTATAAGTAGATCTGGTTTTTCCTTTTCAATGTAAGAAAAGAACTCTAAGCTTCTGTGAAAACAGATTACTCTGTAGTTTTGTTTTTTTAAAGCTTCAGCAATTATAAAAGATAGATCTTCGTCATCTTCCACTATAAAGATCTTTAACATTTCCATAATGATAAATGTTGAAGTATCAATTGTTAATTTTACGTTAAGAAGAGCTTAACAGCAATTTAACCTTTATTTCATAAAAGCTTAATAGAAGCTCTCTAAGATAAAAGCAAACTTGAAAAGGAGGTAGTAAAGAATGCGAAAGGCTCTTACAGCTTTAGCACTTACGCCTGCAATTGTTTTCTCCGCAGAAGATATACCTGTTAGTGTGAAACTTAGGATTCAACCCAGATTGGATTTTGGAGATCTATACAAAATAGGGAACACCTACACTTCACGAACAGATTTCTATCTCAGAAGGGCAAGGTTAGAAGTTAATAAAATTTGGAAAGAAATACCCCTTGGTAAAAGCCTCAGGGTAAACATCACCTTTGAAATGGATAAGGGAGAAAAAGATTACTCTAAAAGTAGAATTTCCCAACACGATTTTCAAGTAGGAGTTCTTTATGCTTACGTAAACTGGAAACTATCTGAAGAGTTCAATTTTCTATTAGGAAAGAAAAAGAAACCCTTTTCAAGAATATCTCTGACTTCTTCTTCAAAACAACTTTTAATAGAAAGACCTTTTTCAACAGAAACAGCTAAGAAGTGGCTTGGGAATTACTATGCCACACAAATAATGCTTTACGGTAAAGTAAAGAGAGGAATACTGAGATACGCGATAGCTTTATCTGACGGTTCTACTGTTAAAAAATACAACAAAACCGGATTTAAAGTGATTTCAAGCCCTAATATGGGAAATCTTTACGCCATAAGAATTGAAATATCACCGCCGGGCTTTATTGAAAAGAAAAAAGACGATACGGGTGTAAAAGAAAAAAACACTCTAAGCTTAGGAATTTCTTATGCTCGGCTAAAAGGATTTAACATTGATAGAGAAGGAGATGGTATATACGAAATTAAAGGTGAAAAGGGAACTGTTAAAGGAGCAGATTTGTTTATCAGATTTAAGACTCACATTGGTATAATCACAGCGCAAGCTGAATATGTAAATATGGAATACGAAAAGATAAAAAAACGAGAGGACGGTTGGTATATACAAACCGGTTATAAATTTCTCAATTTTGAACCAGCTGTCAGATATGAAAACCACAATAAAGGTGAAAAGAAAATCACAACCCTAGGTTTTAATCATTACTTAAAAGCTCATAAAGCAAAGTGGTCCTATAACTTTGTTTTAATAAAGGAAACTAAATCCCTTACACTCCATCAGCTTCAGGCTCAGTTTTATTTCTGAGCCTTTTTGTTAATATAATTTCCATTATGTTAATAACTCTATTTGTAATACAAAAATATACAAAGGATTTTCATAATAATCTTAATTTATCAATACTTTTACTTGATATGTATTACAAAAAGATTAAAATAGAATATTATGGGAAACGTTGTATCCATAAGACTGGAAGCTTCCTTATTAAGTGAACTGGACAGAATTTGTAAGGAGGAAGGGAAATCCAGGACCACTGTTATAAAAGAAGCTTTGCGATATTATCTTCAATATATTCGTTCTAAAAGTAGCACAGAGGGCTTTGTTCCCTTTTCAGAATATCGGCAAGTAAATGAAGAGCTTAAAGAAGCTTTGAGAAAAATTGCTGAATTAGAAGCTTTACTGGCTGAGGTTAAAAAAGAAAAAGACATGCTAACAAAAAAACGTCGTTGGTTTTTTTAAGGTTTTCGAGCGATAAGAGTGGTTATATTTCTCACTTCACAATAGTATAGTATCTCTAAATTATAAAAAGCTTTCAATAATTCTCCTTTCTTTAATAAATATTTCTGATTGAAATTCGGTTTGATATTAGTATGTTCTTCATTATAAGTTTCAAAAATAAGAATTCCTTCCTTTTTCAAAGCTTTTATAATTTTTAGGAAAATTTTCCTTTCTAAAAAGAAAAAGTTAAGAATTAGATCGTAAGATTCTTCTCCGAAACTAAATTTAAGTGCATCACAAACTTTAAATTTTACTTTAACCTTTTCGTATTTTGCTTTTTTTCTAGCTATTTTAATTGCTATATCTGATACATCAAAGGCAATCACATCAAAACCTTTCTTAGCAAGGAATATAGCGTTTTCCCCTGTTCCGCAGGCTATGTCCAAGGCTTTCTTACCCTTTGCTAAGTGATAAAACTCCAATAGAGTCCTATGTAATGAAGATTTTCTACCTTCTTTGTATTTTAAATTCCAACGGATTCTATCGTCAATCACCTTTGAAGTTACAGTTCTTAGGATCTATCGTTGAGTAAAGCGGTGGCACTTTTCCTTCCGGTGTTGAATCTTCAAAATCTCTGGGAACTCCGAGTTCCTCTATACAGTTTACAAGATCGTGATAGAAATCAGCAACCTTTATAAGTCCTGTTTCCTTTCCCACTTCGTTGAACAACCTTATTTTATCTGTAGCTTTTCCTTTTCCTCTTTCCACAATTGCTCCCGCGTGTCCAAAGGAAACACCCTCCATTCCTTCTTGGAATCTACCCGCTACAAAAGCTGCGACTGGTATATTCCATTTTCCTTCAGCGTATAATCTGCGAATAGTCTCCGCTGCTTGTTCCTCATAAGTGCCACCTACTTCTCCTTGAATTATAATTCCTTTAACGTTAGGGTCGTCTTTTATCTCTTCCAAAACATCGGCAAAAGTGGTGCAGGATATTATATCTCCTCCTAAGGCAAGAGCCATGTAAACACCCCAACCTCTTCTCATAAACATTTCAGCAGTTGTAGTAGTAAGTCCTCCCGATTTGCTGAGAATTACAAGTCCTCCGTCTCTGTATGCTATGGAAGGATTTTTCCCACCTATAGCACCTATTCTGGCAGGAATTCTTGGAACTATACAACCTAAGGAAGTAGGTCCTACTATAGTAACTCCTCTTTCCTTAGCATAATGATAAAAGTAAACAGTATCCCTTATGGGAACGTGTTCTGTTATTATGTAAATAACTTTTATACCTTCATCTATAAGTTCAATTACTGCATCTTTTACCGATGCGGGAGGAACGTAAATCAATCCTGTATTAACTCCCTTGCCTTCAGCAGAAGATAAAGCTTCCTTTACCGTATTGAAAACCGGAATACCCGCAACTTCTTGCCCTCCTTTGCCGGGAGTAACACCTACTTTGATTATTCCCGGATATAAAGCTTCCGTTTCAGATACCACTTGTGAAGCTTCTCTTCCAGTAATACCTATTACTATTATTCTTGTTTTGTCATTTAGGTATTTTGTTCCTATACTCCACTTCCTTTCCATTGATTGACCTCCCTAAAACCTTAGAGAACTATTTTACGTTTTTTCCATTCTGTAAATCAAGCGAGCGCCGATCAGTAAAACTGTAAAAACAGTATTGATCCATAAAAGAAATACAACCACCGCACTCAGAGATCCGTAAAAAAGATTTCCGCGAAAAAGATGGGTTATATACCAACTAAAGACTATCTGGATCAGGAATAGTGTCAAAGATAGGAAAAAGGAAACTCCAAAAAGTTTTAAAAAACTGACTTTTCTTTTTAAAAAACTAAGATAGAGAAAAAAGAAAAGCACAGCGCCGGGTAGAGTATAAACAATTTCAACGTGTAATTTTAAAGGAAAAGCCAACTTAATGTATATACTAAGCATGAAACTCAATGAAATAATTCCCAAACCACCTATTAGAAAAACAGGCATAAGTATCCAGTAGAACCATTCTTTTCTCTCACCGAGAAAATCCTCCGATACATAAGAAAGAGCTTTTGCTGTATTTCTTATAAATCCCACAGAAAACACATAGGATATTAAGAAAGCTAAAAGGGAGGCTTTAATTCTGCGATCTTTAACTTCTAAAATTTCACCAATTATATCGGTAGCATAAGAGGGAAAAATTTGTTTGATAATAATTTCAAAGCGGTTTAAATCAAAATTAGGTATAAAATCTATGAAACTGATAAGTATAAAGCTCAAAGGAGCTAAAGAGAGAAAAAAGCTAAAAGAAAGAGAACTTGAATGATAAAAATAGTTTTTCCTTATTGTATCCCATAGAGTTAATAAAAAAACCTTTAAAAAGGTTTTTAAAAATTTCATACAGGGTAGCTCACTTCTTCTCCTTTTATACTTTTGAAAACGTATTCACTTTTGTTATTTTTTACACAATAGTTAGGTAAAAGGGGAACTTTTCCCTTTCCACCGGGTAAGTCCAGTGCATAAGTAGGTATTCCCATTCCAGAAATCCTCCCCCTTAAATAGTCCATAATTTCTAATCCTTTTTCTATAGTGGTTCTAAAATGCATTACACCCTTTACAGGGTCACAGTGAAAGAGATACAAAGGTTTTACCTTTATACGAAGTAGATTCCTCATAAGCTTAAGAATAGTTTCTGGATCGTCGTTTATACCTTTCAAAAGAACAGCTTGATTGTTTACAGGAATTCCTCTTCTGAGAAGTCTTTCAACCGCTTTCTGGGAAAGTTCAGTTATTTCTTTACTGTGGTTAAAGTGAGTGTTTATCCAGATAGGAGAGTATTTTTCCAAAATATCCAGAAGCTTATCATCAAAAAAGCGCTGGGGAGCTGTTACAAGTAGTCTAGTCCCTAAGCGTATTATCTCCACGTGCTTAATTCTTCTTAATTCTTTAAGGATAAATTCAAGTTTTTCGTTATTCAGAGTTAAAGGATCTCCTCCGGAGATGATAACTTCTTTAATTTCTTCTCTACTTTTTATATAGTCTATCATAGCTTTGAGTTCTTCAAAATTCCACACCTTCTCCCCTTGGGAGAAAATTCTCTTTCTCATACAGTGGCGACAGTAAACGGCACAAAAGGTAGTAACAACCATTAAAACCCTATCAGGGTATCTGTGAGTAAGTCCCTTGATTTCACCTTCTTCTTTAAAAGGATCTTCCTCTCCGCGTAGCTGTATTTTCTCGTCCAACTCTGCGGGAACAGGAACTACTTGCTTTCTTATGGGATCATCAGGATCTTTTGGATCTGCTAAGGATAAATAGTAAGGAGTTACAGCTACGGGATATATCTTTTTCACTGATTTTAAAGCTTTTTTTTCCGAAGGAGTCAAAGAAATAAACTTTTCCAACTCTTCTGCTTCTCTTAATCTGTTTTTTATCTGCCAATTGTAATCTAACCACTGCTGGCTTTTCATTCTTATATACCTCCGCTTCTGAAAATCTCTACAGGATCAAGCTTTGAAGCTCTATGAGAAGGATATACGGAAGCGACAAAGGAAAATAAAAGAGCAAAAACCGCACCACCTATGTAGTAAAGAGGAGAACGATCTAATATAAATCCCCTTGCTCTGACAAGTCCTTCCAGATCAAGCTCTACATTAGCAAGGTATTCTTGTAAACAGTAAGCGGTTATACTACCCACTATTAGTCCCACTATACCGATAAAAATTCCCTGAAGCATGAATATAAGAGTTATATCTCCCGCGGAGTATCCGATAGCTTTAAGTATAGCAATGTCTTTTTTCTTTTCTAGAACCGTCATCATGAGTATATTAAAAATACCAAAAGCGGAAACAAGGAGTATAGCACCTACCACCATATAAGTTACCGCTTTTTGAATTTTAAAGAGCTGGAGAAAATTTCTGTATGCCTCCTGCCAGCTTTGAGCTTCATATCCTGTTGCCCTTTCCAAAAATCGGGCAATTTTAACAGCTTGCTCTACATTTGATACTTTTACAACCAACTCATTAACCTTTCCAGGTTCGTTAAGGAGTTTTTGCATAGATTTTATATGAATGTAAGCTCTGCTCTGATCTATGGTAGTTATACCAGAGTTAAAGAATCCTATTACTTCAAAAATACGAAATGTGCCTTCTGGAGTGATTACAATTACCTTTTTCCCTGTTTTGTCTACTCCAAGATCTCTTGCAACCAATTTTCCTAAGATAATGCTGTTTCCGTTTACCGCAAGGGTTTTAAGATCTGTATTTTCCAAATAGCGCTCTATACTTGTTGCGTGTCTTTCAAGAACAGGATCTATTCCGAAAAGATTTACATTCACATCACGCGGTCCGTATCTGATTATAGCGTTGCCTCTTAAATGTGGAGCTATTCCAACTATACCCTTTTTATCTCTAAAACGTTTTATAATGGCTTTATAATCCCTTATCCACCTACGGGATTCCTTAGGTTTAGCTCCCAATACTTCAAAAAGAACATCTTCTGAGAAAACTCTTTTTAGAATTCTCTCTTCTTCATATTCAAACCTTGGCTTTATAGAGATATGAGCGTCTAAGTCTATTACCTGTTTGATAAAATACTTCTGAAAACCAAGCATGAGAGAGCTCATCACTACAAAAGCCGTTACCCCGATAGCAACTCCTAAAATTGAAATCAAGGTCTGTCTTTTCCTGGACATAAGAAAACGGAAACTGATAAAGAGTATGTAACCCATTTCTCACATACAATTGTAGATGATGGAGGAAATGAAAGCCCATAGCCTTTCTACAGAAGAAGTATTTAAAAGACTGAGAAGTTCAACTGAAGGACTTATAGAAGAAGAAGCTCTCAAAAGATTAAACCTATACGGAAAAAACGAAATAGAAGAGAAAAAAGAAAACCTGTGGCTTTTATTTTTAAGACAGTTTAAAAACCCGCTTGTTTATATACTTATTCTTGCTTCTTTTTTCTCTTTAAGTATAGGAGAAAAAATAGACTTCCTTCTTATCATTGGTATTGTTTTAGCTAACTCTCTCATAGGCTTTTTACAAGAGTATAAAGCTCTTACCTCTTTGGAGTCTTTAAAGAAATATACGGAGCTTAAGGTTAAAACCATCAGAGAAGGAAAGATTAAGGAAATACCTTCTTCACTTCTAGTGCCCGGTGACATTGTTCTACTGGAAGAGGGTGATGTAGTTCCAGCAGATCTTAGGCTTATAGAAAGCAAAGGATTACTTGTAGATGAGTCTGTTTTAACAGGAGAATCAATTCCCAATGAGAAAAGAGCAGAAGAAGTTCTTTCTGAAAACACTCCTGTTTATGAAAGAATCAATGTTCTTTTCAAAGGAACTCTTGTTGTAAGGGGTAGGGGCAAAGGAGTTATTTACGCTACAGGTAAACAAACCGAATTTGGGAAGATAAGTTTGAAAGCTTCGGAAAAATCCCCTGATACTCCGTTAACCAAAGCTCTGAGATCCTTTTCTAAGAAGTGGATAGCTGTTCTTCTGTTAATCCTTTTAGTGCTTTTCTTTGTGGGTATTCTTCAGAGTAGAAGACTTTATGAAGTTCTTATGCTTGTAATTGCCGAACTTGTATCTGCTGTTCCCGAAGGTCTGCCAATAGTTATAACCTTAGTGCTTGTAGTTGGAGCGATCAGATTATCCAAGAAAAACACCTATATAAGATACCTACCAGCTGCCGAAACTCTCGGAAGCACCACTTATATAGCTGTTGATAAAACAGGAACAGTAACCGAAGGTAAGTTAAGAGTGGAAGATGTCTATACCTTAGAAGAGAATAAACTCTTTCTCATATGCACTCTATGTAATAACTCCGATGGGCAAAAGGGAGATCCCCTTGAAATAGCTCTTCTGAGATGGGTTGAAAGTAAAGGAATTAACTGGAAACTTTTAAGAAAAAAATTCAGAAGAGTGTATGAATTTCCCTTTGATACCAACAAAAGATATATGGCTACGGTAAACCGTGATGAAAATGGCAAACAGATGCTTTTTATAAAAGGTGCATTGGAAAGTCTTTTAAAACTAACAAATACTCCAAACGAGGAGATTTTAAAAGTTCATGATCAAATGGCTGAGAAAGGTTTAAGGGTTTTAGCTTTTGGTTGGGCGCAAACGGATTTCATCCCCAACACTCCTGAGGAGTTAAATATCAAGTTAGCAGGGCTTATAGGCTTTATAGATCCTCCCAAGGAAGGGGTTAAGAGAGCTGTAGAAGTTGCGAAAAAGGCAGGTATACGGGTTTTAATGATAACAGGAGATAATTTAAAAACAGCCAAGGCAATTGCAGGGAAAGTAGGAATATACTCCCTTGGTGATTGGGCTATAGAAGGAAACAAACTAAAAGATTACAGCGATGCAGAGCTTTACACCGCTCTTAAGAAAATCACTGTCGTCGCAAGAGCGCTTCCTGAGGATAAGTATAGGATAGTAAGAGTTCTCCAAAGTAGAGGAGAAGTAGTAGCTGTCACCGGTGACGGTGTAAACGATGTCCCCGCTATTAAAATTGCAGATATAGGTATTGCAATGGGAAGCGGCGCGCAAGCAGCAAAGGACGTTGCTAAAATGGTCATTACTGATAGTAATTTATCTGTAATAGTTGACGCTGTTCGTTGGGGGAGAATGATATCCCGTAATATAAGAAGAGCCATTCATTACTTACTCTCCGCAAGTTTTGGTGAAGTCCTGTTAATATCTTTGTCCTTTTTGTTTAAACTTCCTTTTCCTCTTTATCCTACACAAATCCTCTGGATTAATTTAGTTACAGACGGAGTTCAAGATAAAACCTTTCCCTTTAACAAAGAAGAAGAAGACGTGATGAGAGAAAAACCTCAAAAACCTGAAAAGGTCTTTATGGATAAAAGACAAATGATAGATATTATCACAACAGCAGTTTTTACAGGTCTTGTTAACTTTTTCTTATTTTTGTTCATGTTAAAGAACTACGATTACAGAGTAGCAATCAGCACAGTTTTTACTTCCATGGTAGTAAACCAGTGGATTATAGGTATTCAAACAGTAAGAGGTCTTCCTTTTCTCTACAAACCGTGGAGGAATTTCTCTGTAAATCCTTATATATTCCTAGGTGTGTTGTTGGGATTTATACTACAATGCTCAGTTCTTTATTTATTTCCCGACTATCTCCATGCTACACCTCTTTCCCTTAGAGAATGGGGATTTGTCTTTCTAACTTCTCTTGGAGTTTTTCTCTTTATAGAAATCAGAAAAACATTATGGTTACTCTTCAATAAGACACGGAGTTCCCGCAGGAAAGCCTAAAACTTCAGCATATCCCTTAAACTCCTTAGAAACTTTGACTTTTCTTCTTCTGCCATCTACGAGTAATGTAACGTATCCGTTTTTTACTGCCTGCACAGGCACTACTGTAGTTTTAAGAATTTCCACAATTATATTTCCCTCTACTACTGAGTCCACAGCTACGGATTCGGGAAGATTTACCTTTACTTCTACTTCCACTACTCTTTTTGTGGGATCACTTCTGAGACCGGTAGAAAATACTGTTCCTTCAAAAATTTTTCCCGAAAAGGCTTCGGAAGAAATATACACCTTTTGGCCCTTTTTTATCAAAGGTAAGTATTCCTCATCTATTTCTAACACAACTTTTTTGTCGGAACTTCCAACGTAAGCTATAAGATTTGTTCCTCCTACGGGATTGACGTATTCACCTTCGTCTACAAGTTTTTTAAGAACTCTACCGGAAATAGGTGTCCTAACAGTGTATTTATCAAGCTCTTTGAGCAGAGCTTTTTTTTCTTTCTCCATTACTTTTAACTCTGTTTCTATTTCTTCCATCTTTTCTCTTAGAGTATTTAAAGCTATTTCATAATCTTTCTGAGCTAATATATACTGTCTTTCCGCTTCTTCTAAAGATTCAAGCGGTATCACTCCTTTTTCAAAAAGTCTTTTTCTTCTCAAATAATGATCTTTTGCCTTTTTTAGATTTTCTTTTTTAATAGATAAATTCAATTCAAGTTTTTGTCTAAAAGGAGAATCTTTTTTAATACGCTTTCTGAGTAATTTTATGCGTTCGTTAATGGATTTCAACTTCTCCTCAAGTCCACCGCTGTCTATGACAGCTACAATTTTTCCCTTTTCTATGAAGTCTCCTTCTTCAACAAAAATTCTCTTTACATATCCTGAGACACCAGCACTTATGAGAACCTGCTTCTTCGCCTTCACGTAACCGGAACCGTAAACACTCCTTACTATTTTTTTGCTTTCTACAACACATTTGTTTTTTTTGTTACCCTCACAGGCTACAGTGAAAATTACAATTATAAGTGTTATAATTCCCACTTTCATGTAAAGTCTATATTTTAATTTATCGCAATGGTTAGGGTTTCCTTCCGCACACTTGGTTGTAGAATGAATAAATTTGATACTGATTTAATACGTAATCTCTTTAGACAAGCAGGATACTCCGTTGTTGATTTTGAAGAAACCGCAGATGTTTACATAATCAATACATGCACTGTTACTGTAGGAGGAGACAGATCTTCCAGACAAGCTATTTATAAAGCCAAAAGGAAAAATCCAAAAGCATTGGTAGTAGCTACAGGCTGTTACGCTCAGGTAAGACCTGAAGAATTAGCACGTCTTAAGGAAGTGGATTTAGTAGTAGGTAATACTCATAAAAAAGAAATACTCAAGATAGTTGAAGAGTTTATAGAAAAACGTGAAAAAAAGGTATTTGTAGGAGAAATCTTCAGGCAAAGGGAGATGGAAAATTTCGGAACAGTTCTTTATTTTGAAAATTCAAGACCTTTTCTTAAAATTCAAGAAGGGTGTAATAAATTCTGTTCTTTTTGCATTATTCCCTTTGCAAGAGGAAAAGTAAGAAGTGTGGATCCAGAAAGGGTATTTGAACAAGTAAGTCTTTTAGCAGAACAAGGTTACAAAGAAATAGTCTTAACTGGAACTCAACTATCTCAATACGGTTGGGATAAGAAAACTTCCTTGGCAGAACTTTTGAAAAAGTTACTCACAGTAAAAAAGATAGAAATATTTCGCCTTTCTTCTCTACATGTAGCTGAAATAAGTAAGGAGCTTTTAGAACTTATAACCTCCGAGAGCAGGATTGCTCCTCACTTTCACTTATCTCTTCAAAGTGGTTCCGACAGAATTTTATCTCTTATGGGTAGAGGATACAATCTTAAAAAATTTAAAGAAATAGTTGAATATATTCTTTTAAAAAGAGAGGAAAGCGCAATCGGAACAGACATAATAGTGGGATTTCCCTCTGAAAGTGAAAGAGATTTCAAAGAAACTGTAAAAGCTGTGGAGGAAATACCTTTTGCTTATCTTCATATATTCCCTTACTCTGATAGACCTAATACCTTAGCTTCAAGGATAAAAAAGAAAATCCCTGAGAGAATAAAAAAGGAACGAGTCGCTATTTTAAGAGATCTTGACTTTAAAAAGCGCAAAGAATTCTACGGAAAGAATAAAGGAAAAAAACTAAGGGCGGTAGTCCTTTCAGAAAACAGAGTTCTTACGGAAAACTACTTAGAACTTGAAATAAAAACAAAAGCAAAACCTGCAGAAGTAGTAGTAGTCAGAGTTCCTTAGTCCGACTGCGGAAGATGTGCGCTATATTAGGCGCACTTAAGACTTGATAAAAATGGAAATATAATGCGGCAGAAAGCCTTCGGCTTTGATGATACATACACATACACATACATGGACAAAGCTATTACGATAAAAGCGGTAGGCAATGAAGGATACATATAACAACTTCCGCAGTTGTAAGACAGGAGTGTGTATCTGCCAGAGGCGGAGGAGATTCAGGAGGTAGAGAAAACGGAACACCCTCAAAAAAGGGAAGTTGTCAAACTTTCTCCGCCTTTGACAGCTGGATAATCTTGCTTTTATTTTTTATTTACAGGGGATTGAAGAGATCACTCCAGCTCTTTTAAACATATCGTCTATATACCCTTTATCTTCTTGAAAAAGAATATTACGCTTTAAAAATTCCTCTTTAGAATTATTGCCTTCTCCGAATGTAGTTTTAATGTCATCG